>NZ_JBFAWD010000048.1:0-26560 GCF_040680135.1 Nocardia sp. NPDC052112
ACACGCAACCGAATCCCGAGACAGCCCAAAACCGTTCGCGCATACCGCCGCTGCAACTGTTCGCGCCGTCCACGCGGCATAACGACATTGACAACGGGAAAGCTGATCAACAATCCGGCCACGCCGAGTAGTCGGCCGATCACCCGCGCGGTGCCGATCTCATCGACCGGATCGATACAGCCGGGTCCACAGGGACTCGACGGCATCCAGGCGTGCGCGGTGCGCTGTGCGGGCGGCGCGTCGAACACCATCTGACTCACCGTCCCCCGTCGAGTGCATTGGCGGCGTCTTGTAATCGGTTGAGGTAGCGGGTGTTGATCGTGTCCAGACCGAGCAGCGCGACGAAATCGGCGACCGCGAAATCCGGATCGTGCGCGGGCTCGCCGCAGATCTCCGCACCGAGCCGCAGGTAGCCGCGCAGCAGCGGGGGCAGCTTCGGGCGCGCGGGCGGTGTCATCTCGTCCAGCGTCAGCCCGTCGACCACCACCGGGCGGTACGGGTGCACCCGCCGCTCGGGATCGGATCCGTGCCGACCGAGCAACATATCCCGCACGCCGCGCACATTCACACCGGCCGGATCGGCGGGAGTGTCCTGCATGGGCACCGAGACGCAGCCCATCACCCACTCGTATCCGGTGAGCTGGATGTAGTGCAGGATGCCCGCCCACATGAGGGTCAGCACCGAACCGTTGCGGTGGTCGGGGACCACGCACGCACGACCCATCTCCACCATCCGGTTGCCCTCCGGATCCAGTTGGGCCAGATCGAATTCGGTGGCCGTGTAGTAACCGCCCGCGGCGGTCACCTTGTCCGGCGGCAGCATGCGGTAGCAGCCGACGAATTCCTCGGTCCGGTCGTCGCGGACCAGCAGGTGATCGCAGTGCTCGTCGAAACGGTCCGCGTCCAGACCCGTTCCGTTATCGGGAATGTGGAAGCCGGGCTCACTGGCGAAGACCCCATAGCGCAGGCGCTGGGCGGCCAGCCGGTGCGCCGAATCGGACGAGACGACCAGCGAATACCGAGACCGTTCCGCCCCGGAGTCCGTCGGTCGAGCCGGGGCTGTCAACACGGACGAAATAGTCATATCCGTGATGAAGCCAGTCCGAAACTGCGCCGGAGCAACCTCGAAGTGTCGCCTCGATGCCGGTTCGGTGAACGAGATGATGATCACACCGAGCGTTCACCGAACTGTCGCGTCGCGTTCCGTCTCCCGCATCGCTACCGCCGTCTTTTGCCTGATCTGTGACTTTTTCGGAATAGATCAGGCGGCGTCGCGCTCCGATATCCGCACCGGATCCCGCACCGTGTCCACCTCGTCGAAACCCGGACGACCCGAGCCGATGAAGGCGACGAGCCACGAGGCGACAGCAGCGAAGCGATTGCGGAACCCGACCAGGTACAGCAGGTGCACCGCGAGCCACATGGTCCACGCGATGATGCCGCGGAAGGTGATGTGCTCATTGAGTTTCACCACCGCGCTGAACCGGCTGATCACCGCCATGCTGCCCTTGTCCCAGTACTTGAACGGGGTGCCGGGGAGCTGCTTGCGTCGGATGATGTCGGCGGCGTGCCTGCCCTCCTGCATGGCGACCGGCGACTGGCCCGGATAACCGTTGAGCGAGGTCATATCGCCGATGGCGTAGATATCGGCGTGTCCACCGACAGTCAGATCCGGATTGATCAAAAGCCTGCCGGCCCGGTCGGTTTCGCAGCCGGTGGCCTCGGCCAGGATCTGCGCGAACCCGCCCGCCTGCACACCCGCCGACCAGACCACCGTCTCGGCCGCGATCCGGCGCTCGATGCCCTGCTTATCCTTGACGGTCACCTTGCCGAATTCGATATCGGTCACGAAGGTGCCCAACAGCACCTCGACGCCGCTCTTGGTCAGCGATGCCTTCGCGTATTCCGACAGTCCACCGCCGAAGGGCGGCAGCACCTCGCCCGCACCCTCGACCAAGGTCACCGAAACCTCTTGGTGGTAATACCGTTTCGCGAGTTCCTTCAGCTGACCGGCCACCTCGACACCGGTCGCGCCGGCGCCGACGACCACGAAGCTCAGCAGGCGCTTGCGGGTCTCCGCATCCGCGTCCTCGGCCTCGGTGAAGACGCGTTCGATCTGTGCGCGCAGCAGCTTCGCATCGTCGATGGTCTTGAGCGAGAACGTCTTATCGGCGAAATCGTCGCGGCCGAAGTACGACTGCGAGGCGCCGGTGGCGGCGATCAGCGAGCCGTAGCGGATCTGCGTGTGCGCGCCGTCGTGCTCGTAGGTGAGCACCGCGTTGTCGGCGTCGATGGCGACCACCTTACCGAGCCGGACGTCGGCCTCCCTATGCCTGCGCAGCACCGAGGCGATCGGCGGCGCGATCTCGTGTGAGGCCAGCACACCTGTCGCGACCTGGTAGAGCAACGGCTGGAAGAGATGCTCCGGAGTGCTCGAGATGAGAACGTAATTTATGCCCGATTTGGCCAACTGCTTAGCGGCGGCAAGCCCCCCGAATCCCGATCCAACGATGACAACATCTGCGTGTTCCATGACAGCCTCCTTCTCTCATTACCAACCGTCATTCGAACCGCAGATATTTCAGGTGTTCAGGCGCATAATAGATATGACTCTTATCTGGATCGCTCATGAATTGGAGATCACGTGGAGCTTCGCCAGCTCACCTACTTCGTCGCGGTGTGCGAGGAGCTGAGTTTCAGCAGGGCCGCGGCTCGCTGTTACATCTCCCAATCGGCGATCAGCCATCAGATCGCCCGGCTGGAACGTGACCTCGGCGTGCCCTTGTTCGAGCGCTCCACCAGGGCCGTTGTGCCCACCGACGCGACCATGCGGCTACTTCCCCTGGCTAAACAGATGCTCAGTCTGGAGTCGGCCATCCGCGCCACCGTGCGCACCTCGGGTGCCCGCATCCGGCTCGCCGCCAATATGTCCTTCGCGACCCGCTCCCTCTCCGCGATCGCGGGCGCACGCGCCGCGCATCCGGATGCCGAGATCGAATTCGTCATCAAACCGTTCCGACAGCGGATCACCGCGGTGGCCGACGGCGACTGCGATCTCGCACTCATTCGCGGCAGTGTCGACGAGCCCGGTCTCGCGGTCGAGCAGCTGTGGATCGAGGACCTCGTCATCGCCACCTCCGCCGCCCATCCGCTGGCCACTCGCGACCAGGTGACGCTGGCGGATCTGAGCCAGTATCCGCTACTGCTCCCGCCCGAGCAGGAACAGATCCTGCTGCACAATGTGATTCGGGCCGCCTTCGCCGATCTGGCCGCGGGCCCCACCTTCGGTCCGCCGATTCCACCGGACCACACCGCGACCATGGAGCTGATCAATCGCCCCGACGCCTGGACCGTGCTCTACGCCGACAGCCCGACCGAGGGCCTGGTCGTACTGAAGCCCGCCCAACACCGACTACGCATTCCGGTCTCCGCGGTCCTGCGCAGCGATACCCGTCGCTCCCCGATCCTCACCACACTGCTGTCCGGATTGCACCGCCGCTGAGATCCGCTGCCACCGAGCAGATCTCAGCGGCGTCGGTGTCAGGCGTTCTCGCGGGTGAAGCTGCGGGCGCCGATCAGCATCGCCACCGCCGCGACGGCCAGGGTGAGCCCGGTCCCGAGGTACACCTCGGACGCACCGAAGTCACCACGGAACAGGGCCCTGGCCGCGTCGACGGTGTGCGAGAACGGATTCACCTTGCCGATCGTGCGCAACCAGCTCGGCCCGACGCTCAGCGGCAGCAGAATGCCGGACAGCAGCATCAGCGGCACCGCGAGACTGTTGAGCACCGAGGCCAGCACATCCTCGGATTTGGCCCACAGACCCAGGGCGTAGGATGCGGCGGCCAAACCTGCTGCCATTACCGCGATCAACAGGACCGACAGCACCACGCCGAGTGGATCCGGCCGAACTCCGAAGGCCGCCATGGCAACTCCGACGAGGACCAGCGCCTGTACGACCAGCACGACCATATCTTTGAGCACGCGCCCGGTCAGCAATGCACCTCGGCTCGCGGGCGTGACCCGCTGCCGTTCGACGACCCCCGCGCGCAATTCCGCGACAATGTTGAACCCGACATAGATGGCGCCGAACAGCCCGGTCTGGATGACCAGTGCGGGCGTCAGCAGCTTCCACGGATCGGCATCCGCGCCGAGCGACGGCGCGATGCCTTTGACCAGCGGCCCGAACAGCACCAGATACAACACCGGCTGGGACAGACCGATCAAGACCCACACCGGATTTCGCAGATTGGCCCGCAGTTGGGACCAGAAGATCAGTCCGGTCTCGCGCAGGAAACTCATGAGTGACTCGCCTCCCGCAGCGAACGCCCCGTAATGGTGAGAAAGACATCGTCGAGGCTGGGACGTTTGACAGTGAGCGCACCTGGCACGAGACCGCGCTCGTCCATGGCACGCAACAGGGGTACGACCGCGGCGTCGCCGCGATCCACGGTGAGATGCACCAGCGTGGCACCGATCCGGTCCGCACCCACCTCCTCCGAACGCACCAGCGAGCGCACCTCGAGCACTGACTGGGCGACCTGGAGTGCGAGATCGGCATGGCCGTCATCGATTTCGAAGCTCACCACATCACCGGAGATGCGGCGCTTGAGTTCGTCGGGCGAACCCTCGGCGACGATGCCGCCGTGGTCCATGATCAGCAGGCGGTCACACAGCGCGTCGGCCTCGTCGAGATAGTGGGTGGTGAGCACGATCGTGGTGCCGCGTGCTCGCAGGCGCCGGATGTGCTCCCACAGATTCGCGCGACTCTGCGGATCGAGGCCGCTGGTCGGCTCGTCGAGGTAGATCAGCGTCGGCCCGTGCACCAGGCCGAGCGCGATATCGACGCGGCGGCGCTGACCACCGGAGAGCTGGTTGCACTTGCGCCGACCGAGGCCGTCCAGGTCGAGCGCGACGAGCAGTTCTTCGGCATTGTGCGTGGCCTGCGCCTTGCTCAGCCCGAAAAGTCTTGCCTGCAATACTAATTCGTCGATAACCGGGGCATCGTCATTGGTCATTCCGCCCTGGGCGACGTAACCGATGCGGGAACGCACGGTCCGCTGTTCGGCCCGTAGATCCGCGCCGGAGATAACCGCCTCGCCCGCGGTCGGGGCGATGAGGGTGCTGAGCATCCGCAGCGTCGTGGTCTTACCCGCGCCATTGGGCCCGAGCAGCCCCAGGATCTCACCCTCGTACACATCGAAGTCGACGCCCGTGACCGCTTGGACGGGGCCGCTTTTGGTTTCGAATGTCCGCGCCAGTCCGCGCACCCGGATCACCGAGGTGCGGATGCGATCGCGAACGGAGTCGATCGTTTCCACCCGAACAACGGTAGAAACGGCCGACCAAATAGTCAAGCTTTACTATTCAGTCTTGATCAATCAATGATCGCGCTGCGGCCGTCGACCCGCGTGGAGAACCGCCCCCAGACCTCCAGTTCGCCACTCTCGATGCGCTCCAACGTTTTCTGCGACCACCGCAGATCGGCCCGGATATGTTCGGAGGCCAATCGGATCGCATCGGCGACATGATGCGGTTCGGTCTCGGCCGGATCGCCGCTACCGGCCATGACGCGACGTTCCTCCCGATCGAACTGCTCGAGTTCAGCCTCGAATTTCTTGATCCGACTGCGCAGCGCGGCAATGACCTCGTCCCTTGGCGCCTGTGGCAGCAGCGCGACCGCCGCGGCATACGGATGCTTCGGCTGCTCGGCATCCCACAGTGCATCGCGCAGCATCTGCGCGAAGACCTTCTCCCCCTCGGCGGTCAGCCGATAGGTCGTGCGCTCGGGTCGCGCACCGTCCTGTCCGACGCCCTCCACCGCGATCAGCCCGTCGCGCTGCAAGGTATTCAGCGCGCCGTACACCGAGCCCGGCTTCACATTCGCCCAATTGTCCGCCCGCCAGGACAGCAACTCGCGCCGAACGTCATAACCGTGCACCGGCGCCAGCAGCCGCACCACGGCAAGTACCAGCATCCGAGTCGTAGGAACAGCCATATCCGCAGGTTATCCCACCCGGACGCGGCCATATGAAAACGCAAGTGGCCCCGGCCGTTACCAGCCGGGGCCACTCGAGCAACGTAGCCTTTCAGCCCTTTGGGCCGTCACGACTTTGGTCAGCAGCAGAACAGTTCGCCGTTTGCTGCCGCGGTCGCGTGCCGATGTCAGGTTCTCGCGAGACCGTACCGCCATCGCCTCCGTGAGCGAACCTCGAGCAGCTGGCAAGTCGGGTTCAGTGGTGTCAGCCGAGCAGTTGCTTGAGTTTTTCGGCGACCCGGGTGCTGATCTCGATTATCTGGGCGGCTTTCCAACCGGTCACTGTGATCGTGGTGTGTGGGGTGTGAACGATGATCTGCCGGATACTGGCGATCTCCTCGGTCGTATCTCCGGAATCGGCGTCCACAGCCAGTGCGCCGATGGCGTCGGCGGCACGGAGCCGTTCGGTGTCGATGATTTCGTAGGGCGGGTATTGGCCGGTGTAGACCTTCCCGGCGCGGATACGCTCGACTTCGTCGGGTGAAGTCGGCTCCGGTTCCATCCGCACTTGGAGGCTGCGCGGCCCTCCTTCTTCCTCCCAGGCGCAGCCGACTGTGCCCTCGGGCAGGTCTGGATCGTTCTCTTTCGGCCACACCCGTAGGCCGGTCAGATGGTCGCCGATCAATTCGGCCACCGCCTGGCAGTCCAGGGTCCGTACTGCGGGAGCTGGTTGGTTGCCCACCGGATTCACCTCGTCGTTGCTGGTTGCCTTGCTGCAGCCGGTGACCGCTGCGATGAGGATGATCGCAGCGGCGACCGGCCCGGTCATGCTGTGCGCTTGGATTCTTGTCGTCGCTCGACGGTGTCGGGTCATTGGCATCGGGGTTTGTCGAGGTTGGGGAAGGCGGTGATGATGCGGCCGCTGTTGGCGTCGATGACCACGTTCGACCATTGCATTTTGCCGGTCAGCGTGCCGTCTTTCTTGACGTACTCCACCAACTCCAACCCGAGAACATAGGTGTTGTTTTCCAGGTTGTAGCAGGCCACGCTGGGATTGCGCAGAGTTTCCTCGATGGCACGGTCGGCGTTGTCTCGCCAGTTGTAACTGCGGTCGGTCGCCGCCCACTTGTCATCGTGCTTCCGCTTCTGGAGGTGTCGGAAGCCATAGTTGTCGTTTCCGCAGTACAAGACCGACTGGCCTGCCACGAACACCTTGTCGCCGACCCTGATCGTCCTGCGATCGAAGGTTCGGACCGTCTTGTCCTCGGGACTGTGGATACCGCAGGCGCCCCACGTCTTGGTCTCGTGCAAGAACGGCTCGATAACGTCACGAGGTCGCGGGAGTTGTTCGGGCGGCACTCCGAACGAGCAAGGAGCGCCGACCGGATGACCGGGCAGCGCGGGCGGGATGTAACCCGGAACCGGGATGATCGCCTGGCATGGATCCGGGGCCGGAAGCGGGGGTGGCGGGGTCAGCGCGGCGGCCGGCGGCGCAGCTGTGGTGGTGGGGGAAGGTGGCGTGCTGGGGATCTGGGTTTGTGGTCCGGGGACCGCGGGTACCGGCGGGGTTGGTGGCCCGAGCGGTAGGTTCGGAAGTGTGGGTTCTTCGATTTCGGGGAAGTTGCCGAAGCATGGCCAGCCCGGATGCATGATCTGCCAATCCGGGCAGGGAATGTAGGGGTTGATCGGTTTGGCCTCGGCGCGTGGCGCGGTGCGGGTTCCGACCGCGACCATGCCGAATGCGATCAACACAACCGCAACCGCTACGAGCAGGCCGACGTAGCGTCCGAGTCTGGATGGTCTCCGGTCCGTCGACATCGCTTGTCTCACAGATAGATCGGATCGCCGTACACGGCTAGTGAGTTGTCCGCGGTGGGTGTGGAGATGTGCACCTGGGCGTAGGAGCGCAGGCTGACCGGGCCCATACAGCCGTCGATTTTGATGTGGACCTGGTCGGAGGTAATCGATCCATGCCGACCAGCGAGAGGTTTGGTGCCGAACGGGATGTCGGTGATGGTGCCCGGCTTGAGATAGACCGTAGGCGTGATCGTCGCGCTGCCACCGACACCGGAGGTCACGCCGATGGTGATACTAGGACCGATGGCCAATCCTATTGCGGCGCCGTTGGTGACATCGACCTGACAGCCGATCTGATAACCCAGACCGATAGTGCCGGAGTTCACCGGCGCGCTCCCCATGCCGTCGATGTCGGCGACCGCTTTGAGGCTGACGAACCCTTCCCTGGTGAACAGGGTCGCGGCCAGGTTCGGATATCGATCGATGCTTTCGTCGGTCTTGGTGATCCGCATCTGCCAGCCGTCGTCGGTCGCGACCTCCCGTGACTTGTCCGCCAACGGCTCGGCAGCCGCCGCACCGCTCCCGACGACGCCGACCACCGCACTGGTCAGCAAACCGACCAATCCCACAATCGCACCCCGAATTCGCATGAACATCCCCTGTGTAGATACGTCCGAGCAACCCCGAATGGAGCCGGATTTACTTGCGCTACAGGCGAATCCCCGAGAAGACCCCCCTTCGTGGAAGAACGTTAGCACTACCACGAGCCCGCTTCCAGAACTGCGCCGCACCGAAGTAAAGACGCGGTGGTGATCTCGGACATAGTGAAGAGCGCACCGCTCGCGTACACGATCGGCGGCCAATGTGCATGTGGCGCAGCCATGAGTCCGCGCATGTGATGATCCTGGATCCGATGGATTCAGCTGCGATGTGTCCACACCGCGCAGCCCTGACGAGTCGCTGGCCTCAGCTTTGCACTGCCATCCAAGCAACCGAGGAGTCGCTGATGCTGCAGGTTCATTGCGTCCAGCGCCAATGTCGTTGCCGCCGTGTACCTCTCCGACGCGTACGGCCCCGGACCGGAGTCCGAGGCCGTGTAATAGGGCCGGGCGTTATCGGCCCCGCTGGGTCTCGACCGCTTCGGTCAGCGGCGGTACCGGCCGCGAACCCATCCGTCGGACCGGCCCGCTGTCGACGGTCCAGCGGCGCTACTTCGGATCGCGCTCGGGGAGGGGGCGTTCGATGATAGTGGGTCGGCCGAGCGGATTGCGGACGCGACGTTTGGCCGAGGAGTAGACCAGGGCGGTTTCGGCGGCCACGACATCCCAGGCGAAGTCGGCGGTGAGGCGTTCGCGCGCGGCGTAGGCGCGGTCCTGGGCGGCGGCCGGATCGTCGAGGGTGGCGCGCACCGCCTCGACGATGCCGTCCACATCGGCCGGTTCGAAAGATGCGCCGGTGACGCCGTCGATGACGGCCTCACCGAGACCACCAGCGGTGGAGGTGATCAGCGGGGTGCCCGCGGCGGCGGCCTCGAGCGCGACGATGCCGAAAGGTTCGTAGCGGCTCGGCAGCACGATGGCATCGGCGCCGTGCAACCAGCCGAGCAGTCCCTCGTGATCGAGCTGACCGGCGAAGGTCACCGCACGCGCGACCCGATGCACCCGTGCGCGTTCCCGCAGCCATTCGAACTGGGTGCCGATACCGGCGATGGTCAGTGTGGTGCCGGGGTGGGCGCGGCGAATACGCGGCAGCGCGGCGATCGCGTCCTGCACGCCCTTCTCGTATTCCAGCCGACCCACATAGAGCAGCCGCGGCGGACCGGTGCGCGGTGCGCGCGGCCGAAAGGTCCACGCGCCCACATCGATTCCATTGCGGATCACCGTCATCGGCACCCGCTCGGGCCCGTAGAGCCGCTCAACCTCATCCTGCATGGAGGTCGAGCAGGTGATCAGCGCGTCCGATTCATTGGCCAGCCACCACTCGACCGAATGCACCTGCTTGTTGACCCGACCCGAGACCCAGCCGCTGTGCCGCCCGGCCTCGGTGGCGTGGATGGTCGACACCAGCGGCACGTCGTAGTACTCGGCCAGCGCGATCGCCGGATGTGCGACCAGCCAATCGTGCGCGTGCACGACATCGGGGACCCAGCCGTCGCCGATGCCGGGCTTGCCGAGCGCGACACCCGCGCGGACCATCGCGTGCCCCATGGCCAGCGTCCAGGCGAGCATGTCCTCGCCGAAGTCGAAACACGGCGGGTCCTCCGCGACCGCGACCACCAGCACGCCCTCGGCGATGAAGGAGTGGGTGGGGTGGGTCGAGGAGTCGGTGCCGGAGGGCCGGCGGGCGAGCACGACCACTTCGTGACCGGCCGCGGCCAGCTCGACCGCCAGGTGATGCACATGGCGGCCCAACCCACCGACCACAACTGGTGGGTACTCCCACGACACCATCAAGATTTTCATGAATGTCCTTATCAGGCGGAGTCTCGGTCCGCGATCGCCAGCCGTCGGGCGTCCAGACTCGGGAAGAACCCGTCGGCCGCCCCCCATCCTGCCGCCAACTGGTGTGCTTTGGCGACTTGGCCCGCGCCTACGGCGGCAGCTATTTCCCGCACGGCGTGCGCGTGTCGGTGCGCGCGGTCGCGTGCGTAGCCGGCCGCGGAGTCCTTGCTGACCATGAATGCCCAGTCGCTGGAGACGGTGAGGATGGCCTCGCGCAGCAGCTGATCGGCAACCGGGTCGCGCAGCGCGGGGCCGCCGTTGGTGGCCCGCATCTTGTCGACGGTATCGAGGGTGAGTCGGACGATATCGTCGTTCAGTTCCACCAGGTCTTCGACCTGGTCACCGGCCCACACCCGCCAGTCCTTACCCGAACCCCAGGATGAATCGGCCAGCGGCACCGGCTCGCCGACGAACCCACGCGCCCTGGCGTCGGCCAGTGTGCCGACCGTAACGCCCGCCTCGGGCAATGCCCGCAACACCTGGGCGAGCCACTGCGGACCCTCATGCCACCAGTGCCCGAACAATTCGGTATCGAATGCGGCGACGACCAGGGCCGGACGTCCGATACGCGCGGATTCCTCGATCAGCCGTTCGCGCACGGTGCGCACGAAATCGTCGACATCGCGAACCACCGCCGCGGCTGCCAGTTCCGGGTCGTACGGAGCCTTGTCCGGTCCGGCGACCGTTTTGCCGGTGACGCGCGCGGGTTTGAGACCCGTCGCGTGGTCATAGTGATGAAAGTCACGGTACGCACTCTGGCCCGGATAGCCGGACTTGGGCGACCAAACCCGGTAGCTCACTTGCAGATCCCGCCCGAAGGCCACCACATCCGATTCCCGGACCGGGCGGCCAAGGGTGGTATCGCCGCGCAGTGCGGGTCCGTCGACCATGAAATGTGTCACACCGACGGCCGCGTATCCGGTCTCCATACCGGGGGTGTAGCCGCATTCGGGCGCCCAGATGCCGGTCGGGGTGTGGCCCCAGCGCTGCCGGGCATCCACCAGGCCCGCGCTGAGTTGGAAGGCGCGCAGCCGCGGATGCAGCAGCGGCTGGAACGGGTGCGCGAGCGGGCCGCCGAGCAATTCGATGGCCTCGGCGTCGATGAGCTGTCGCCAGACCGGCGCCGCGCCGTGGCGCCAGTGCTGTTCGAATTCCGCCAATGCCGCGGCGGCCAGCCGGTGCTCATGCCTGCCGAGCGCGATATTGCCCGCCATCGCGGCCTCGTCGGCGCGCAACTGCCAATTACCGAGCCAGTGATGCATGCCCGCAAGACAATGCGGATCGTCCAGCTGGGCGGCGAGCACCGGCGTGATGCCGAGGCTGAGCAGATGGGAACGCCCCTCGGCGGCCAGGGTTCTCAGCACATCGACGACCGGCAGGTACGAGGCGGCCCAGGATTGGTAGAGCCATTCCTCGCCGACCGGCCAGCGGCCGTGGTGGGCCAACCAGGGCAGATGGGAATGCAGGACCAGCGTGAACTGGCCGGGAACCGCTTGTCTACTCAAGGCTTCACCGCGATGGCGACCAGATCGAGGCTCGCATCGATATCCTCGGTGCGCAGTGCGAAATCGTCGATGGCGATCGCGGCGACATCGGCGGTCAGCTCGGCGGGCCACGGCTCACCGGCCAGCGCGCGCTCGATCTGCGCATCGATGAACGAACCACCGTGCTTGGCATCCAAGGCCCGCAGGGTCGGTCCGTGGTGCACACCGGTCATGAGTGTGACCCGGAATCCGGCGTCGACGAGCAGTTCGGTGAGTTCGTCGGCATTGAGTTCGCGAGTGTGGAACGGGTTGAGCGGGGTATCGCGGCCGGGCGAGAAGGTGATCCGGTTGGGCGTGCTGATCAGCAGTTCGCCGCCCGGACGCAGCACCCGCAGACATTCCCGGATGAACTGGCCCTGATCCCAAAGGTGTTCGATCACTTGGAAATTCACCACGACATCGACCGATTCGGCCTCCAGCGGCAGCGCGGCGAGGTTGCCCTGGATCATCTCGACGCGCGGATAGCGGGCGCGCACATGCTCGACCGCGCTGGTGTCGTAGTCCAGGCCGATCACTTTGGTGGCCACATCGGCGATCATGTTCGCGCCGTAACCCTCCCCGGATCCGGCCTCCAGCACCGTCTTTCCGGCGCATCGCGCGAGCAGGCGCGCGTACACGATCTCGTGCCGACGGAACCAGTAGTTCTCCTCGGCGATACCGGGTACGGTCCGCTCGCCGGTCAGCGGCAACGGCTCCACGGCCGACTCGGGAGTAATGCCCGGGGTTGGGCCCACTGCGGCAGGGATCACAGCCTCGCTCATCGCTCCGACGTTACTGGTACGACGGCCGCACATTATCGCCAGGACCACCGTTGTGAGAGAGAAGCAACTAAGTTACCCATGAGTAACTTAACGTAGGGTAGTGTCACGCCCTGAGCTACAAACAAGGACGTACGGCCGAGCTCGTGCGACCACCACACACGTGTAACCAGAACAGGAGGTCGACGAAGACCGATGCCGAACATCGTCGTACTCATCAAGCAGGTTCCCGACACCTGGTCCGAGCGCAAGCTGACCGACGGTGATTTCACCCTCGATCGCGAGGCCGCCGACGCCGTCCTCGACGAGATCAACGAGCGCGCTGTCGAAGAGGCGCTCCTGATCAAGGAGGCCCAGGGCGGCGAGGTCACCGTGCTGGCCGCCGGTCCGGACCGGGCCACCGAGGCCATCCGCAAGGCGCTGTCCATGGGTGCCGACAAGGCTATCCACATCAACGATCCGGCGATCCACGGCTCCGACGCCGTGCAGACCGCCTGGGTGCTGGCCAGCGCGCTGGGCCAGGTCGAGGGCGTCGAGCTGGTCATCGCGGGCAACGAGGCCACCGACGGTCGTTCCGGTGCTGTCCCCGCGATCATCGCCGAGTACCTGGGTCTGCCGCAGCTGACACACCTGCGCAAGCTGACCGTCGACGGCGACAAGATCACCGGTGAGCGCGAGACCGACGAGGGCGTGTTCAAGCTGGAGGCCACCCTCCCGGCCATTGTCAGCGTTACCGAGAAGATCAACGAGCCGCGCTTCCCCTCCTTCAAGGGCATCATGGCCGCGAAGAAGAAGGAAGTGCAGACCTTCACGCTGGCCGACCTGGGCGTCGACCCGTCGACCGTCGGTGTCGCCAACGCGGGCACCGCCGTCACCGGGGCCACCCCGAAGCCCCCGCGCACCGCGGGCGAGAAGATCGCGGACGAGGGCGACGGCGGCACCAAGATCGCCGCGTACCTGGTCGGTCAGAAGATCATCTGATCCCGCCCGAGACTGCTTAGGAGAGAACACAAATGGCAGAAGTACTTGTGCTCATCGAGCACGCCGACGGTGCGATCAAGAAGGTCAGCACCGAACTGCTCACCGCCGCGAGCGCGCTCGGTGAGCCCGCCGCTGTCGTCACCGGCCCGGCCGGTACCGGCGAGAAGCTGGCCGACGCGCTGGCCGCCGCGGGTGCCGCGAAGATCTACATCGCCGAATCCGACGACGTCGAGAACTTCCTGGTGACCCCGAAGGTCGACGTGCTCGCCGGACTGGTCGAGTCGGTTTCCCCGGCCGCCGTGATCGTCGCCGCCACCGCCGAGGGCAAGGAGGTGTCGGGCCGCCTCGCCGCGCGCATCGGCTCCGGCCTGCTCGTCGATGTCATCGACGTCAAGTCCGACGGTTCGGTCGTGCACTCGATCTTCGGTGGCGCGTTCACCGTCGACGCCAAGGCCACCGGCGACGTGCCGGTGATCTCGGTGCGCCCGGGTGCCGTCGAGGCCACGGCCACGGCCGGTGCGGGCGAGAAGGTGACCGTCGAGGTGCCCGCGCAGGAAGAGGGCGTCGTGAAGGTGACCTCCCGCGAGCCGGTCGTCGGTGGCGACCGTCCGGAGCTCACCGAGGCGGGCATCGTCGTATCCGGCGGTCGCGGTGTCGGTTCCGCCGACAACTTCGCGGTCGTCGAGGCGCTGGCCGATTCGCTGGGTGCCGCCGTCGGCGCCTCGCGTGCCGCGGTCGACTCGGGCTACTACCCTGGCCAGTTCCAGGTCGGTCAGACCGGTAAGACGGTCTCCCCGCAGCTGTACATCGCCCTGGGCATCTCCGGCGCCATCCAGCACCGCGCCGGTATGCAGACCTCGAAGACCATCGTCGCGGTCAACAAGGACGAAGAGGCCCCGATCTTCGAGATCGCGGACTACGGCATCGTCGGCGACCTGTTCAATGTCGCCCCGCAGCTGACCGAAGCGGTCAAGGCGCACAAGGGCTGATAACGCCCGGCACTGTCGTACGGCCCCGGACTACGGTCCGGGGCCGTACGCGTCGGCGAGGTAAACGGCGGCAACGACAGTTCTTCACCGTCGCGTTCGTGCCGTCGCGAAAATCGTCACCCGGCGAATACGCGGCGACCATGGCCGCGGTCAGCGAGATCACCGCCCGCAGTGGTCATCAGAATCGGACCAGCCGATATCGACCGCGACGACCGCACGGTGTTCGCCGAGTACTTGCCGCTCCCACCTGCGAGTGATCCCGCCGCGGACCTGATGCTGCACCTGATCGCGCGCCAGCTACCGGCCGACTTCTACCCACTGGATCCGGGCCGTGAAATCGACAAACCTCGGGCCCTGACAAAGTCGGTGACAGTGCGTTAGCTCTCCATCTTCTTGACGATCTTCTGGATGGTGAGCCAGGTGCGGGTGGTGATCTCCTTGCTGTAGGTCTTCTCCATCCAGGCCATGAAGTTCGGGGTGCGCGGTTCGGTGTTGTCGATGACCGCGAGCACGACGCGGGCGGCGCTGTCGTAGCCGACGATCCGGACGCCCGGTTCGGTGTGCTCGCGCAGCTCCTCGGCGACATTCGGCGGTGCCTGTTTGAGGAAGGTCGCGATGAGGTAGGTGCCGCGACCGTGGGTGAGGCCCGGAAACGGATCGGTATCGAGCAGATCGCGCAGTTCGTCGTAGCTGCGCACGATGGTGCCGCCGGGAATGCCGAGTTCACTGTTCAGCGCGTCCTGGATGCGGGCTTCCAACTCCGCGACACCGGTGGCCGGGGTACGAAAGACCACATTGCCACTGGCCAATACCGTGGCGACCTTCTCGAATCCGAGCCCCTCGAACACCCCGCGCAGCTTCTCCCCCTTCATATTGGGGTTCGTCGGCATGATCCCGCGCAACAGCGCCGCGTACCTGTTCATGCCGTGACCGTACCGACCGGCACCGACGCGCGGCGTCCGAAAGAGCACGAGCCCCGGGTCCAGTCCGGATCCCGGGGCTGGGTGGCGCTTATGCCGACTGGGTGGCGCCGTTCTTCTTGCGCTCGATATCTTCCAGCGCGGCAATGTATTTGGCGCGCTCCTCGGCACCGGCCTCCCAGGTCGCCTTGCGATTCTTGACGACCTTGGCCGGCGCACCCACGGCAATGCTGTAGTCCGGGATCTCGCCCTTGACCACCGCATGCGCGCCGAGGACGCAGCCGCGGCCGATGCGGGTTTCGCGCAGCACGGTCACCTTGGCGGCGATCCAGGTATCCGGACCGATGCGAACCGGGCTCTTGACGATGCCCTGATCCTTGATCGGCATATTGATGTCGTCCATGCGGTGATCGAAGTCGCAGATGTAGCACCAGTCCGCGACCAGCGTGGATTCACCGATCTCGATATCGAGGTAGGTGTTGACCACATTGTCCTTGCCGAAGACGACCTTGTCGCCGATGCGCAGCGAGCCTTCGTGGCAGCGAATGGCATTGCCGTCGCCGATATGCACCCAGCGGCCGATCTCCATCCGGCCCAGTTCGGGGGTCGCGTGGATCTCGACGCGCTTGCCGAGGAAGACCATGCCGCGCAGCACGATATGCGGATTGGCCGCCTTGAATTTGAACAGCCGGTAGTACCGCACCAGGTACCAAGGCGTGTACGCCTTGTTCGCGAGGACCCAGCGCAGCGATGCCAGCGTCAGAAATCGCGCCTGCTGCGGATCCCGGCGGCGCGAGCCGCGCCACCGCGAGCGCAACGGTGCGCCCCACATGCTCGTCACGAACTCATCTCCTGTCCTGGTCCTTCCGTCGTGACCCGGCCCGGTCGCGACCGATTGAGCTTATCCGGCGCTACCCGACGGGGTCTGGCCAGCGTACGCACCGAATCGAACGGCGGCCGAACCTGCCGGGTATCGACGCGGTCATAAACACGGCCGGGACCCGTACACCGCCGAATGTCCCTCCCGTACAGTGACTGCTGCGCCGCCGACGGCGGCCCGAACGTCCACACGGGCGACTCGACCCACGTGGTGCGTGTACCCGGGGGTCGACACACTTTGGTCTCGTCCGGGCGGCCTATGACGACAGGAGTGCAGCAGGTGCGAAGCGGCGGCGTACTGGCCAATCCGGCGCGCGGGCTGATCTCGTCCCGGCTACGGACGGCGGCGGCACTCGCCGCGGTCGGCGCGCTGGCATTGGCGGGCTGTGGCACCGATGTCGACGACATCACCGTCGGGTCGGGTAAGGGCTGGACATCCGCGCACCACGACGGCCACAACACCGGCGTCAGCCCGGTCACCGGATCGCGCAAACTATCGCTGAGCTGGTCACGCCCGGTCGGTGGGCCGATCGAGCAAGCCGTCACGCTCGGTCCGGACGGACAACTCTTCGTGACCACCGTGGCCGCGGGCAACTGCGCCATTCTCTCGCTGCAGATGCCGACCGGTCGCAAGCGCTTCTGCAATCCGCTCGGACCGAATGGGATCTCCGCGCCGACGGTGGTCGACAGCGGCACCAACGCATATGTCGGCGACGACGGCGGATTCAGTGCCTTCAACTCGATCGGCCAGCCGCGCTGGCGAACTCCCGTTGCGGGCGTACCGGTTTCGGCGCAGTTCACCGGCGACGGGAATATCCTGACGATCACCCAGTCCGGTCAGGTGGATGTGCTGAGCCGCCAGACCGGCGGGCGCGTCGTCGCGACAACTCAGTTGCTCGGCGATCCCGATCTCCTGGACTACCCGGATCTCACCCGACCCGCATCGGGGCAAGGGCTCGACGACTGCACCACCGGTGGCCCGCAGTGCCCGGTCGCCAATATCGCGCCGATCGACACCGCCACCGGCCGCTTCTTCGTCACGCTGTGGAAGCCCGGTAGGCCGACCGCCGCCCTCGTCGCATTGCGCTACGCCGACAATAAGATCCAGCAGGAGTGGAGCGCGGAAATGCTCGCCGAGGGCAGCGCGACCAGCCCGACGCTATCCGCCGACGGGCGCACCGTCTACGTCGGCGACAACTCCGAGCGTCTCATCGCGGTCGACGCCGCCGACGGCCGGACCAAATGGGTGCAACCGCTGGATTGGGCTCCGCGCGGCGGCATTTCGGTATCCAGCGACGGCCTGATCATCCCGGCCGGTGACGACGGCCACCTGCTCGCCCTGCGCGATAAGGGCGATGCCGCCGAAATCGCCTGGGAGCGTAAGGACCTCACCCTGCGCGGCACCCCCGTCCAGACCGCGGGCGAAACCGGCTACACCGCCGCCGCCATCGGCGACGGCATCAACCTGATCACCTTCGACACCAAAACCGGTACGACCGTCGACTCCGACGTCCTCCCGGATGCCAAGGGCACCACCACCGGCACCTCGGTCGGCCCCAACGGCGAAGTGGTCCTCGCCACCCGCATCGGCGAAATCTTTACCTACAAACCCGAGAAGTAGGTACCAGGCCGCGGCGGCAGACATCGAGAGCAGCGCGGAGTCAAGGGTGGCTGGGGTACCCGAGGCGGCGAGTCCACGGCATCGGGGCGGCAGGGTCGCAGCGCAATCGTGAACTCTTGACCGGCATGGATCCGTGGCGAGAAACGCCGAGAGCAGCCCGCTACCAACACATTCTCAACCCCAGCGAGCACGTATGGGGGCGCTCGCGAGTTCACGCAGCCGGGGACTGCTGGGGCGGAGCCTGATCCTTTTGATCAGGATGCATCCATGCGGGAAACGTCGGGAGCGGTCCGCCGCTATCGGATTCTCGAGTTCATGCGACGGGTGGGGTGGCGCAGAGGAACGCGGCGGCGGTGCGGGAGAGGCGGGTGAGGATGAGGGTGTAGGGGTGAGTGCCGCGGAGTTTGAGTCGTTTGCGGAGAGTGTCGGGGTCTATGTCCAGGCCGCGGATGCGGATTTCGAGTGGGCCGCAGTTGCGGCGGGACAATTCTTGGCGGAGGGTTTTCTCGCGGAATTCCAGGCGGTCCAGGATACGGAAGCCGCGGATGCCGTGGGGGACGGTATCGCCGGTCAGGTAGGCGATCTGCGGATCCAGTTGCCATAGGCCGTGCTCGGCGGCGTAATGGCGCACCAGACCGGCGCGGACGATGGCGCCATCGGGGTCGATGATCCACTCGCCCGGGGGCTGGTCTGGAAGCTCGTCCGGGGCGGCATCGGTGTAGGCGGCGGATTCGCCGCGCGCGGTGAGGACGGTCGCGCGGCGGGTGACGCCGCTGTCGGACAGGCCCGGCGACCACAGGCAGGCCTCGCGGACCGCGCCGTCGAGGGAGACGACCTCGATTTCCCCCGGCCAGTTCAGACGGTCGAAATCCAGTCCGGGAGCGCACTTTACGGCCAGGTCGCGGCCGGGATAGGCGGCCAGCAGATCCGGCAGCGGGGGTTGCAGCCGCGCCGGATCGTGGGTGCGGCGACCGTCCGCACGGCGAGCGGGATCGGCGATGACGACGGTGCCGGTGCTGCACGGGACGAGGGCATCGGCCTTGGCCAGCAGGACATTTCGGGATGCGGCGAGATTGTGGGCGGCCATGGACAGGCGCACGTCATCGAGGTCGCTGCCGAGTACCGATGGGCAGGTGCGGGCCAGCTCGGCGAGTTCCGCGCCGATCGAGCAGGTCACGTCGTGTACGGCGCGTCCGGACAGGCGCGCGGCACGGTGCCGGGCCACCAGCGTCGGTGTCGCCTGTTGCAGTGCGTCATCGGTGAACAGCCACTGCTCGGTATCGACGAGTTTGGCCGCGGCGCGACGGCGCAGGCGCACCGTTTCCACGAGTGCGCCGGAGCGCTCGCCGAATTCGCGACGCACCCGCTCCAGATCGCGCAGATGCGTCGCGGGAGTCAGCTCCAGCCGGTCCACCTCGGTCAGCGCGGCGCTACCCGCCGCACTGCCGAGGAAGACGACATCCTCCCGGCCGAAGCGATAACCCACTACCTGGCGGCAGCGCCCGGCTTCACGCCGGTGATCATGGCGTTGTAGAAGAACTGGCGCGGCACCACCCGACGCATGACGTTCTCGTCCAACCAGCTCAGTCGCAGCCACGCGCGGTACATCGCCATCCGGTAGCCCATGGTCAGCTTCTCCTCCGGCACGGCCGCCTCGAAGGTGCGCACCGGCCAGCCCCACAGCGCCGCCGCGAACTCCTCGGTGCTCGCCTTGACCTCGGTGGCGCCGGCACGCCGGGCCATGGCCTCCAGATCGCTCGGATCGAAGGTGTGCAGGTCGACGACCGCCTCCAGTGCCGCGGCGCGCGAGGACTCGTCCAGTTCGGCCTGCGGACGCCGCCAACCCGACAGTGCGGGCAGCTTGGTCACTGTGGTGGTGGCCTTCCAGGTGATACGGCCGAGCCAGCGGGCGTAGAAGTTGCCGGCGGTGGTCGGTTCACCGGCGAAGACGAAACGCCCGCCCGGCTTCAGCACCCGCAGACACTCCTTGAGCGCCAGTTCCACATCGGGGATGTGGTGCAGCACCGCGTGGCCGACGACGAGGTCGAAGGTGTCGTCCTCGTACGGGATGGTCTCGGCGTCGGCGACCCGGCCGTCGACATCGAGCCCGAGGTTCTCGGCATTGCGCAGCGCGACCTTCACCATGCCCGGCGACAGGTCGGTCACCGAACCGGATTTCGCGACGCCACCCTGCATGAGATTCAGCAGGAAGAAGCCGGTACCACAGCCCAGTTCCAGCGCACGCTCGTACGGCAGCGGCGCGGGGCCGACCGCGGCATCGAACCGGCCGCGGGCATAGTCGATACAGCGCTCGTCATAGGAAATCGACCATTTGTCGTCGTAGGTCTCGGCTTCCCAGTCGTGATAGAGCACCTGGGCGAGCTTCGTATCCTTCAGCGCTGCTTCGACCTCGGCCTCGGTGGCATGCGGGTTCGGCGCCGGGTCGTCGGGGTGGACCGTCATGGTGGGCAAGCCTAGCCAACCCTCCGCCGCACGTCTGCAGCGGACCGGTGAGTAGGAACTAATTCCGCTCCACCGCGCCGGCCCCCGAGATTCGTTCTGGTTCCGGACCCGCCCGATGATCTCCCCTGGCACCATGACGCTGGCTGGATGCAGCCGGCAAGCTGGGCTCGAGCCGAGTACGCGATCAACGAATACCGCGGAATTCACATCACCCGACGTCCAGGAACGTGTTCCTGTTCAAGGTTCTCATCCGCCTTGGACGCACCATTGCTCACCGATCCGATCGCGGCGATGCCGGTCCTGGACTACCAACCGGTAACCGACAAGCCCGAAAACGTCAGTCGGACAGATCGATGCCACTGCATCCGCCCTCCCGCCAGGGCGCGATCGAGCCCGGCCGACAGATCGACCGCAAGCCCGGCAACGACGCCGACCCACAGCCCACCCCAACCCAACAGTCCGGCCCGATCATGGATCGAGCCCGGCCAGCTCGCCTCGCAGGACCCGTATCGCTGACGAGCGGCGCCGCACCGCAACCGTCGAGCCGGAAAGGACGTCGGTGCTCGTGCCGCAATATCAATGGCCCAGCAGGGCGCGATCGACTCGGGCCGGGCGGTCAGCGCCCGACGAAGGTAGCCGAACCCGGACCGTCGGCCAGATAGGACGCCGTGCCGATGCTGCGGTCTTCGGTGGTGAAGAGGGCAGTCCATTCGGTGCGGGCGCGATCCAGGCCGTGCGGGCCCGCTTCGAAGACGGACTTGGCGGCGGCGAGGGCGCGGGCGGGGCCGTCGGTGAACTGCTGGGCCCATTGCATGGCGGCGGTGTAGACGTCGTCGGGGGCGACGACCTCGTCGACCAGGCCGAGTGCGCGGGCCTCATCGGCGTCGACGAAGCGGCCGGTGTAGACGAGATCTTTGGCGGGGCCGGGTCCGATCAGCAGCGACAGGCGGCGAATGCCTGCGAGAGGGATGAGGCCCGCTTTGATCTGTGGCAGGCCGAGTTTGACGTTGTCGCCGATGATGCGGCGGTCGGCGGCCAGGGCGAGTTCCAGGCCGGCGCCGAGGCAGTAGCCGCTGATCGCGGCGACGGTGGGCTGGGGCACCTTGGCCAGGCAGCCCAGTGCCGCCTGCAGGTCGACGGCCATGGCTTCGGCCTGATCCGGGCCGAGCCCGGCGAGTTCGGCGAGGTCGTCGCCCGCGCAGAAGACCCGCTCGTCGCCGTAGACGACCAGTGCCGCGACCCCGGGCCGCGCGGCGACATTCGCCGCCGCCTCGGCCACCTCGCGCACCAACTGGGCATTCAGCAGGTTCAACGGCGGGCGGTCGATACGGAGTACGGCAACGCCACGGACGGCGGGATCCTCGGGCAACTCCAGGGTCACGAATTCGGCCATGGCAGAAACCTACTGCCTCACGGACGGGCGGACCCTCTGAGCCTGCTGGTATCCGGCAGTCCGGCGAAGTACCGCTGGTTGTCCGGGAAATGGAGCACCTGCCGCCCGTTGTCACCGGCGAGCACCGGCATGATCGGTTCGATCGCCTTGTCGACGGCCAGAATCTCCGCCGTGGAAGCGAATTGGGCAATGGCATCCAGCTGCGACCAGGTCGGCGGCAACAGCACATCGGTACCCGCGCGCCAGCGCTCGAGCTCCTCCGCCGCGGTACGCCACTGCACCTCGGCGGCCTCGGAGGTGGCGCCGTCGGCGAGCTGCCCGTGCGGCAGCACCGCGACGAAGAATCGGGTGTCATAGCGCCGCGGCTCGATCACCGGGGTGATCCAATTCGCCCACGGCCGCAGCAGATCCGCCCGCAGCACCAGCTTCTCCTCGGCGAGGAAGGCGGCAAGCGACACCTCACGCTTTTCCAGCCGCTCCCGGGCATCGTGGTAGCCCGTGGTATCGGAGACGACGGTTTCGGCGGTCGGCCCGGCCAGCAGCACACCGCATTCCTCGAAGGTTTCGCGCACTGCGGCCGCGACCAGCGCCTTGGCCCTCGGCTCGGTGGTGCCGAATTTCGCGGCCCACCAGGCGGGTTCGGGTCCGGCCCATTCGATATCGGCGGTCCCGTCCGACGGATCGACACCGCCGCCCGGGAAAACGGTCATACCGGCGGCGAAGGCCATCGCCCCGACCCGGCGCTGCAGGAACACCTCCGGTCCGACGACACCGTCACGCACCAGCATCACCGTCGACGCGTCCTTGGGCGACGGAATCGGCTGCGGTGCGTCGTTCGTCTCACTCACGACTGCGCCTCGCTGACGCTCGGCTCCGTCGTGCGCGATTGCACGCTGTGTTGATGATTCACTCGCTGACGCTCGCTCATGACTCCGCCTCGCTGACACTCGCTCACTGTTGCACCCTAACGCGCGCTTGGTTTACGGCGTAATCCAGATCACGGGGCCACGCAGAATCACTGGACCCAGCTCAGCGCGAACGGTGCCGCCCCAAGCGCCGCGCGCGCCGCGCGAAGTAGCGACCATCGACGCGATCCAGCGCGATCGATTGACGGAAGGCCTCGCTCAGGTTCTCGGCGGTGAGCACATCCGGCAGCAAACCCTGTGCGACGACCGCGCCCTCGTTCAGCAGCAGGCCATGGGTGAAGCCCGGCGGAATCTCCTCGACATGGTGGGTCACCAGCACCATGGCGGGTGAATCGGGATCCGAGGCCAGATCGCCGAGGCGTTCCACCAACTCCTCGCGACCACCCAGATCCAGACCGGCGGCGGGTTCGTCGAGCAGCAACAGCTCCGGATCGGTCATCATCGCGCGGGCGATCAGTACCCGCTTGCGCTCCCCCTCCGACAACGTCCCGTAGGTCCGATCGGAAAGATGTTCGGCGCCGAGGCTCTCGAGCATATCGATGGCGCGATCGGTATCCACGTCGTCGTAACGCTCGCGCCATCGACCGAGAACCGCGTAACCGGCGGAGACCACCAGATCGCTGACCTTCTCGTCGCGCGGAATCCGGCTGGCCACCGCGGCCGAGGACCAGCCGATGCGGGGTCGTAGCTCGCTGACATCGGTTTTGCCGATCACCTCACCGAGCAGATGGGCAATGCCCGAGGTCGGATGTACTTCGGCGGCGGCCATGCGGAGCAGCGAGGTCTTGCCCGCGCCGTTGGGTCCGAGGACCACCCAGCGTTCGTCGAGCTCGACCTGCCAGGTGACCGGGCCGACGAGGGTGTGACCCGAGCGTCGGATGGTCACGTCGGTGAAATCAATGAGCAGATCGGGATCCGGTTGCGGCACGGGCTCCATCTTGGCTCAATTGCGCGGTGTTCGTACGACCGACCCATGCCGGTAGCCACGACGTGGCCATTCGTCCGCGACGACGTGCCGAAGCGGACGGTACACGCGCCGCTCCCGGCCGGTTTTTCGGCGGCTCGTCGTTGGAGCGAAACATCCGTGCGACGATCAGCGCCAGCGGAATCGAACAACCTACCCAAACGGCGAGTATCACCAACAGCGTCGTCATCTTGATGGCCTCCGGCGTGTGGCGTGCGGGCGGTCCTCTTGCGTCGAACGTACCCAGATCGGCCTCAGGTGAATCCCCCTATGCCGAACAGCGAAACATCTACACCGCGTAATCGCTTATGGGACCCGCAATGTGAATCGGGGGCGCGGCGAATCACCTGGGGTGCGGCGTCGGCGCACTCAGTATTGTCCCGTCTATCCGGGTACCGCAATCACGGTTATCGATCCCGGAGCGACCTCGGTGAAACCGGCATCACGCACCGCGACGGCCTGTCCGCGCGACACCTGCTCACCCAGCGACGCCCACCGCTGCGGTCCGGATTCGCGCACCGCGCACCGGAACTCGCGCTGTGACCACCGCAGTGCCTCGTCCACGGTGAGCGCGCCGGCCAGCAACATACTGGCATGGCCGACCTGAGCCGCGGCCTTGCCGAGCGTCATGCCGAGTTTCGCATTCACCCACAGCACCGGCAGATCGGGATCCGCGGGTCCGGGATCGTCGTGTTCGAGGTCGGTGCCATTGATCTGCAGCCGTTTGATCCGCGGATCGACCTCGCCGACCGGCCCCGGCACGAATGCCCGTGCCTGCGCACCGTCCACCTCGACGGTCACCCCGTCGACGTCATCGGCGGCCAGCCACTGCGCACCGCGCGCCCGCCGCGCCACCTTGCGGATCCGCGACCGCTTCCAGGCCAGGAACCGCTGCTCCCACACCCCCTCGGGCCCGACCCGCTCATCCAGGCACAACGCCACCGTGGCCGCCGCCGCGGCCTCCAGCAGCGCACTGCGGCGCGGCGGATCGACCTTCGGAATGTGCAGCACCATCTGCATGGCCTGCACCATGACGGGATCCTCGGGATCGCCGAGACCGCCGTAGCCGCGCGCCAGCTCCGCATGCCGAATGCGGAATCCCTCGACGCCCGTTGCCAATTCGGCCTCCGGGATACCCGACATCACGCCACCTCGATCGTCAACGAAAACCGCCGCGCAGGCGCGACAACCCCAGCGAGCCTACCGACCGCGCCGATGTGGCTCAGCTGCCGACGAGCGGAACGCGGCGGATTCCGCCGTCGCGGGCATCGGCGGCCTCCACCTCGTCGCGGGTCACGCCGAGGATGAACAGGACGGCGTCCAGGTAGGGGTGCGAGAGGGCGGCATCGGCGACCTCACGCAACGCGGGCTTGGCATTGAAGGCGACGCCGAGCCCGGCCGCATTGAGCATGTCGATATCGTTGGCGCCGTCGCCGACGGCCACGGTCTGCTCCATCGGCACCCCCGCCTCCGCCGCGAATTTGCGCAGCGCGGTGGCCTTGAAGGCACGGTCGACGATCTCCCCGACCACCCGACCGGTCAGCTTGCCGTCGACGATCTCGAGCGTATTCGCCTGCACGAAGTCCAATTCCAGTTCGTGCGCGAGCGGTTCGATCACCTGGCGGAAGCCGCCCGACACCACACCGCAGCGGAATCCGATGCGACGCAAGGTCCGAATGGTGGTGCGCGCGCCGGGAGTCAGCTCGATCCGGTCGGCGACCTCCGCGATCACCGATTCGTCCAGTCCGTCCAGCGTCGCGACCCGCTGACGCAGCGATTCGGCGAAGTCGATATCACCGCGCATGGCCGCCTCGGTGACCTCGCGGACCTGATCCTCCACCCCGGCATGCGCGGCGAGCATCTCGATCACCTCACCCTGGATCAGGGTCGAATCGACGTCGAAGACGATGAGCCGCTTGGCGCGGCGAGCCAGTCCGGCCCGCTCCACCGCGACGTCGACCCGTTCGGCGACCGCGACCTCGGCCAGGGCCGTGCGCAGCCGGGCATCGGAATCGGGTCCGGTGTCGGTCGCGGTGACCAGGAGTTCCATACCGGTCACCGGATAGTCGGCGATGCCGCGGATGGTATCGATATTCGCGCCGAGCGCGGCGAGTTGACGGGAGACGGAACTGAAGGCCCGCGCGGTCACCGGCGCGCCCAGGATGACCACCGCATGGGTGGACATCGGCTGCCTGCCGATCTGCGCGTCGACCTCGACATCGACATGCATGCCGACGGTATTCATCGCCTCTTCGAGCTCGTCCTGCAGCGCCTCCGGATCGCTCGGGCAGGTGACCAGCACGCCGAGGGTCAATCGGCCGCGGATGACGACCTGCTCCACGTCGAGCAGGCTCACATGGTGCCGCGACATGGCCGCGAGCAGCACGGAGGTCACACCGGGCCGGTCGGGTCCGGTGACGGTCACGAGAACGGTGGTGTCGGCCAACTGAGCTGCTCCAAGTTAGTTGTTTGCCGTAGCTGTGCTGGACCCCGATGTCGCAATGCTGCGGTTGATGCTTCTCCCACAAATGAGTGTGCACCCACTGATGACCAGTAGGTGCACACTCATCATGGCGAGGCTACTGCATAGCCGGGTACCTCTCTGGCGGACGACGCAGTTTGCTCACTCACCTGGAAGGTTCACGCTATGCGCGCGTGGACGGACGAATGTCCGGCCACCGCCTAGTGCTTTGCCAGGGCGTCTTCGTGTACCTCGGTCGCATGTTTGCCGGAACCCCAGCCCACATGCGCCTCGGCGCGCATCCGCTCGACCATATGCGGGTAGTGCAGCTCGAAGGCCGGACGCTCGGACCGGATGCGCGGCAGTTCGTAGAAGTTGTGCCGCGG
>NZ_JBFAWD010000049.1:0-24571 GCF_040680135.1 Nocardia sp. NPDC052112
GGATCACAAACCTGACGAACTGATTCCGCGAAAACCGGGAACGCCTCGTACAGTTCGCGTCCCATCCCGGCATACTGCGCACCTTGCCCCGGGAATACGAACACGGTCTTGCCGCCGACCACCCGCCGCGCAATCACATCGTCAGCGGTGTCGGACGCCAATACCGCCGCACGCCAGTCCAAATGCGCCCGCGCCGTCGCCAACTCGAACCCGACATCGACAGCTGACCCGTCCACCGCACGTACCCGCTCGAGCAACCTTCGCGCGGCCGCCTCGGACTTGCCCGACACCACCCACGGCACCACCGGCAACGGATTCCCTGTCACATCAGACGACCCCGGCGCCTCCTCCACGATCAGATGCGCATTCGTCCCACTGATCCCGAATGACGACACCGCGGCCCGCCGCCGACCCCTTCGCTCCCACGGGCGCGATTCCATCAGCAGCTCGACTCGGCCCGAAGCCCAATCCACATGCGGGCTGGGCGTGTCGACATGCAACGTCGGCGGCATGACCCCACGCCGCATCGCCTCGACCATTTTGATTACACCCGCGACACCCGCGGCGCCCACCGTGTGGCCGATATTCGACTTGATCGACCCCAACCACACCGGCTCACTACGACCCTGACCATAGGTCGCCAACAACGCCTGCGCCTCGATCGGATCACCCAACCGCGTACCGGTCCCATGCCCCTCGACGACATCCACATCGCCGGACGCCAACCCCGCACTCGCCAATGCCGCCCGAATCACCCGCTCCTGCGACGGGCCATTCGGTGCTGTCAAACCATTCGACGCACCATCCTGATTCACCGCACTACCGCGAATCACACCGAGAATCCGATGACCATTCGCATGAGCATCCGAAAGACGTTCCAACACAACCAAACCCGCACCTTCGGCAAACCCCACACCGTCGGCGGCCGCGCTGTACGCCTTGCTTCGACCGTCGGGCGACAATGCCCGCTGCCGCGCGAAATCCACGAAAAGATATGGCGACCCCCACACCGAAACGCCACCCGCCAGCGCCATCGAGCATTCGCCGGCGCGCAGGGCTTGGCAGGCGAGATGCAGGGCGACGAGCGACGACGAGCACGCGGTATCCACCGTCATCGCGGGACCTTCGAATCCGAAGACGTAGGCGAGCCGTCCGGACAGGACGCTCTGGGTGGTGCCGGTCAGCCGGAAGCCCTCGAGGTCACCGGATACGCGCGCGTGATAGTCGGAGATGCTCGATCCTGCGAATACGCCGACATCGGTGCCGCGCAGGGCTTGCGGATCGAGTCCGGCGTCCTGCATCGCATCCCAGGCGACTTCCAGCAGCACCCGCTGCTGCGGATCCATCGCCGCCGCCTCACCCGGGCCGATCCCAAAGAATCCGGCATCGAAACCGGCGGCATCGTCGAGGAACGCGCTCTCCCGAATGTAGACGGTGCCCGGCACATCGGGGTCCGGGTCGTAGAGTCGCTCGAGGTCCCAGCCCCGGTTGGTCGGAAATCCCGATACCGCGTCGACGCCCCCGAACACGGTGTCCCACAAATCGTTCCGCGAGCCGATGCCACCCGGGAAACGGCACCCTATCCCGACGATGGCGATCGGCTCGTCGGCACGGACGTCGGTCGCTGGTTCGACGGGTGCGGTGCGGGCCGCGCCGTTTCGCACGTTCCCGAGTACGTACCGGGCCAGCGCGGTCGGCGTCGGGTAGTCGAAGACGAGGGTCGACGGCAGGCGCACGCCGGTCGCCTCGGTGAGCCGGTTGCGCAATTCGACCGCGCCGAGCGAGTCCAGCCCGAGGTCGGCGAAGCTGCTCGCGGGGTCGATCGTGGCACGTTTGTTGGTGACCACTCCGACATGCTCACCGACGAGATCCACGACGGCGGCTTCGCGTTCGGTGTCGTCGAGTCCGGCCAGCCGGGCGGCCAAGCCGGAACCACGCTCGGTGTGCGGCACCGATCCGCTGAACACCTCGTGCCGTGCAGCGCGCGGGTCGATTCGTGCGGCGATCAGCGCTGGTCGGTCCGTTGCCAGTGCGGTGTCGAATAGTGTGAGGGCGGTTTCGGTGTCCAGTGGGGTGATGCCCAGGCGCTGCCAGCGGGCGAGGTCGGCCTGGGACAGACCGGCGGCCATGCCCGCCTCGGCCCACGGTCCCCACGCCAACGACACCGCAGGCAGTCCTGCCGCATGGCGGTCGCGCGCCAACGCATCCAACTCGGCATTGGCCGCGGCATAATTGGCCTGTCCCGGTGTGCCGAGGGTTCCGACGATCGAGGAGAACATCACGAACGCCGAAAGATCCAACTCACGGGTGAGCTCGTCGAGATTTCTGGCACCTTCCACTTTCGGTGCCCAGACCCGCTCGAGCTGCTCGACCGTCAACGACGCGACAGTCGCATCGTCGAGCACACCAGCGGCGTTGATCACCGCTGTCACCGGCGGATCGATATCGGCCAGCACGGTCGCCACCGCATCCCGGTCGGTCACATCACACGCCAACAGCCGATAGACACCGGCACGATCTACATCGTTTGTCTGCGGCGAAAGACCACCGTGGAGTAGATCAGCGGTGTCGGCACTGCGACTCAACAACGCCAGATGCCGCACTCCATGCACTTGCACCAGATGCCGTGCCAACACCGAACCCACACCACCGGTCCCACCGGTGATCAACACCGTGCCGCCACCCCAATCGATCTCCCCCGATGTCGGCGCGGGCACACGTGCCAACCGTGGCACCGACGCACTACCCTCACGCCACAACACCTGCGAATACCCCGACGCTGCGATCGAATCCCAATCCGTCTGCTCCGGATCATCGGTATCGACCAACACGATCCGGCCCGGATACTCCGCCTGCACCGACCGCACCAAACCCCACACACCCCCGACGCGGTCTCGCGTCCACACCACCAAACACGAATCCAACCCCCCCGCAAGAAAATCCTGCACTCCACCCAACACCGAAACAACACCCGCACCACCATCCAACAACCGCACCGGCGACGAGGTCGACCGACGCGGCAACTCCACACCACCCCAGTCCAACTCGAACAGCGGAGCGCTGACGCGGGTATGGACATCGAAGGTGCGGAAGACGATTTCGTCGATGGACAGCACCGGCCGTCCCGCATCATCCACTGCGGCGATCGAGAAACCTTCCGCGCCGACTGGTGTCGACCGGACGCGGAGTCGGGTCACCCCGGTGGTGTAGCAGCGGACGCCTGCCCAGCTGAACAGCAGTCGGCCCTTGCCCGGCGGCAGATCCTCGGCGAGGGCGTATTGCGCGAATCCTGCGTGCAGTGCGAGGTCGAACAGCGCCGGATGGATTCCGTAGCCGGCAGCGTCGCCGTTGAATTCGTCAGCGATCGCGACTTCCGAGAAGATCTCGCCGTCGCGCTGCCATGCCGCCTCGATGCCGAGGAACGCCGGTCCGTATTCGAGGCCCGAGGCGTCGGTGATCCGTTCGACAATCCATTCCGGCGCGACGGCCTCCGAGTCGGTGGGTGGCCAGTCGGATTCGTCGACGAGACGTTGGAGCAGGCGGTCGCCAGCCGATTCCGGGTCGGATCCGGAGTACGTTCCGCTGGCCGAATGCGTCCATTCGTCGTGGTCGGCGCGCCTGAACGCGACGGTGAACGATCGGGAACCGGTCTCGTCGGGTGCGTCGACCAGCAACTGCAGCTCGACGGCACCGGTGTCGGGTGGCAAAATAGGCGCCTCGTGAGTGAGCTCTTCGATTGCGCCGCAGCCGATCTCGGTCGCGGCGCGGGCGAGGAGTTCGACCGTCGCGGTTCCGGGGAGCACCGGGGTGCCGAAGGAGATGTGGTCGCCGACCCATCGGTGCGTCGATAGTGCGAACCGGCCGGTGAACAGCCATTCGTCTGCTCGGGCGAGTGGAACGGCGGTTGTGAGGATCGGGTGGTCGAATCCGGTGGTGTGGGCTGGTTGGGGGTCGAGCCAATAGCGTTGGTGTTCGAACGGGTAGCCGGGCAGATCGACCCGCTGTGCACCCTGACCGGCGAAGAACCGTGTCCAGTCGACATCGACACCGGCGCAATGCATTTCACCGACCGCACGAACCAGGGTTTCGACCTGGCCACGGTTACGGCGCTGCGTCGCGACCACCGCCTCCGCATCAATCAACCCCGCCAGCACCGCATCCGGGCCGACCTCGACGAACCTGGCACCACCGGCCTGCCGCAACGCGGCAATACCATCAGCGAACCGCACCGGCTCACGCACCTGACGCACCCAATACCCCGGATCAGCCAACAACTCCGCCTCGAGCTCACCGGTCACATTCGACGCGATCGGGATCCGCGGCGAGTCCCACACGAGTTCTGCACACACCGCGGCAAACTCGTCGAGCATCGGCTCCATCAACACCGAATGAAACCCATGACTCACCGCCAGCCGCTTGGTCCGGCGGTCAGCCCACCGTGCCTCGAGCTCGGCGATGCCCGCCTCCGGACCCGACACCACCACCGACCCTGGCCCATTGATCGCCGCTACCGAAACCCCAACCGGCAAGTCACCCACAGCGGCCACCGCGACGCGTGCGGCCGAGCCGAGGACCACCTCACCGACCTGACCTACCGTGCCGCACGCGCCCGTCTCGTCCACCACGCCGAGCTCGACCGCCAGCATCGCCCCACCCGCCGGAAGCGCCGCCATCAACCGGCCACGAGCCGTCACCAAACGCACCGCATCCTCGACTGACAACACCCCAGCTACATGCGCTGCCGTGATCTCACCGATCGAGTGCCCGATCAGCAGATCCGGTGTCACACCCCACGACTCGAGCAACCGGACCAACCCGACCTCGATCGCGAACACACCCAACTGCGTATTGTCCGTGCGATCCAAATCGGTACCGGACGCGAAAAGCCAAGGTGGATCACAGATCTCACGGATGGCGTCGGCGAATACCGCGAACCGTTCGAACAGTTCGCGTCCCATCCCGGCATACTGCGCGCCCTGACCGGAAAACACGAAAACCGTCTTACCCCCGACCATTCGACGCGCGACAATGTCGGTGACATCGGTACCGGTAGCCGACACCAATACTGCTGCGCGCCAGTCCAAGTGCGCGCGTGCGGTCGCCAGTTCGAACCCCACGTCGAGAGCCGACGCCCCCACCGCACGCACCCGCTCGAACAATGTCCGCGTTGCCGCCTCGGATCTACCCGATACCACCCACGGCACCACCGGCAACGGATTCCCCACCATTTCAGGCGCACCGGGCACCTTCTCGACATGTGGCGCCTCCTCCACGATCAGATGCGCATTCGTCCCGCTGATCCCGAACGACGACACCGCAGCCCGCCGCGGCCGACCTGCCACCGACTCCCACGACCGGGCCTCGGTCAACAACCGGACGTCCCCCATCGACCAATCCACATGCGGCGACGGCGCATCCACATGCAGACTGCGCGGCATCACCCCACGCCGCATCGCCTCGACCATCTTGATCACCCCGGCAACCCCCGCCGCCGCCTGGGCATGACCCATATTCGACTTGATCGACCCCAACCACGCCGGCCGATCTCGATTCATCCCATACGTCGCCAGCAACGCTTGCGCCTCGATCGGATCCCCCAATCGCGTGCCGGTCCCATGTCCCTCGATCAGATCCACATCCGAGGCCGACAACCCAGCGTTCGCCAATGCGGCCCGAATCACCCGCTCCTGCGACGGACCATTCGGCGCGGTCAAACCATTCGACGCACCATCCTGATTCACCGCACTACCACGAACCACACCGAGAACCCGATGACCATTCGCACGAGCATCCGAAAGACGCTCCAACACAATAAGACTCGCGCCTTCAGCCCAACCGACACCGTCGGCGTCCGCGCCGAACGACTTACACCGGCCGTCCGGTGCCAGACCACGCTGACGCGCGAACTCGACGAACAGGAACGGCGATGCGAGAATCGACACTCCGCCCGCCAACGCGAGGGAGCATTCCCCCGCGCGAACCGCCGCGCACGCCAGATGCAACGCCACCAGCGACGACGAGCACGCCGTATCCACCGTCACCGCGGGACCCTCGAACCCGAAGACGTAGGCTGGGCGACCGGAGATCACACTCTGATGGCGGCCGGTGAGGCGAAGTCCCTCGGTAGCGGCCGAGTTCCCCTGATAGTGCGAGTCGCTCGCGCCGACGAACACACCGACATCGGTGCCGCGCAAAGCGTTCGGATCGAGACCGGCGTCCTGCATCGCATCCCAGGCGACTTCGAGCAGCACCCGCTGCTGCGGATCCATCGCCGCAGCCTCACCCGGGCCGATCCCGAAAAATGCCGCGTCGAAACCGGCGGCATCGTCCAGGAATCGGCCACCGGCCGAGTACACCGTCCCAGGCTTGTCCGTATCGGCGTCCAGCAATCGATCGAGGTCCCACCCACGATCGGACGGCCACTGCGACACCGCGTCGACGCCGTCGGCAACCAAGTCCCACAGCTGGTTCCGCGATGACAGTCCACCCGGGAATCGGCATCCGACACCGACGATCGCGATGGGGTCGTCGGCGCGGGTAGCCGCCGGTGCATCCGGGGTGGTTGGCGCGCCGCCGGTCATGCGGTCCTGGACAAATTTGGTAACTGCCGCAGGCGTCGGGTAATTGAAGATCAAGGTGGGCGGCAGCGGCACCCCGGTTGCCCGGACGAGCCTGCTGTGGAGTTCGATCGCACCGGCCGAGTCGAGTCCGAAGTCCTTGAACGAGCGGCTTGTATCGATGTCACCGCCCGAGGCATACCCGAGGATCGCGGCGGTCTGTTCGGCGACGATGGCACCGACATCCGAATCGCGCTCGGTAGGGCCGTGGATCGCTGTGTCCGGCACGGGAGTCGCGGATCCCGCGAACCCTGTCTCGCCAGACGACACCCCTGTTTCGCCGGACGATGCCGTGCCGCTCGATGACGCCGCGCCACCGGTCAACGCCGTGCCGCCAGCCAACGCCGAGTTGCTGGTTGACGCCGAGTCGCCAGCCAACGCCGTGCGGCTGGTCAATGTCGTTCCGCTGGTCAACGCCGAGTCACTGGTTGACGCCGAGTCGCCTGTCCCAGCGTCGAGCCAGTGGCGGCTGCGCTGGAATGCGTAGGTCGGGAGATCGATTCCGTGCGCGTCCCACGGACGCCACCAACGCTGCCAATCCACCGGTAGTCCGTTGGCGTGCGCGGCGGCGAGAGCGGCGGTCAGCCGATCGGCGCCGCCATTCCCGCGGCGCAGCGTCTCCAGGATCGCCGCGCGCGTATCGGCGGCGATCTGCTGGATCGCCACGACAAGTCCCGGATTCGGCGAAACCTCGATGAGCGTCCCAGCGCCCGAATCCAGCAGGCTGGCAATCGCTTCGGCAAAGCGCACCGGCTCGCGCAGGCCCCGGTACCAGTAGTCGCTGTCCAGCGTGGCGGTGTCGATCGGCGCAGCGGTAATCGTCGACACCATCGCTATCCGACCCGACCGGGGCGCAATGGCCGCCAAGTCGGCGTTGATCCGCTCGCGCAGTGCCGCCACCTGCGGCGAATGCGACGCGTAGTCCACCGGGATGCGGCGCGCCCAGATGCCGTCGCGCTCACAATCGTCGACGACGGTTTGGACCGGCACCGGCTCGCCCGATACGACGACAGACCCGGGTGCGTTCACCGCCGCGACCACAACACCGTCCGGCAGTCGCCGCCGGATCTCGTTCTCCCCGAGCGCGATCGCGGCCATCGCACCGCGGCCAGCCAATTCCCGCGCGATGGCTCGTGACCGCAGCACGATCACTCGCGCCGCGTCGGCGACGGTCAGTCCACCGGCAACCGTTGCCGCCGCGATCTCACCCTGCGAATGGCCGACCACGATGTCCGGCGCGACACCGAACGCACGCCAGGTCGCGGCCAGCGACACCATGACGGCCCACAGCGCGGGCTGCACCACGTCCACGCGGGCCAGCAGCGTCTCGTCGCCGAGTGCCGCGCGCAACGACCAGTCCACGCCATCGATGGCCGCCAGCGCTGCCGCGCATTCGTCCATCGCGGTGCCGAACTCGCCTACCGTATCCCATAATTCGAGACCCATCCCGACCCATTGACCGCCCTGGCCCGGAAACACAAAGACGGTCCGTCCTGGCACGGCCCGCCCGTAGACCGGACCTGGCGATCCCGTGGCCACCGCATCCAGTCCGCTGCGGAGCGCGGCGCGATCGGCCGTGACCACGGCGGCCCGATCAGGCAGCGCAGCCCGGGTAGCCGCCAGCGAGTACCCGATATCGGCAAGTCGCGCCTCAGGATTCGCGTCCAGCCATGCCCGCAGTCGGCTCGCCTGCCCGCTCAGACCTGCGGTTCCGACCGCGGACAGCACGAACGGTATCGCGCCATTGGATGGTTCGGCGCTCGGTCGGACCGCGGGCAGCGGCGGCTCTGCAAGGATCAGGTGAACGTTCGAACCACCCATGCCGAACGAGGACACACCCGCGCGGCGCACGCGATCGCCGCGCACCCATGGTTCGGCGTGATCGACCACGCGAAGGCCCAGCTCCGCCAACGGAATTCGCGGGTTCGGCGTGGCGTAGTTGAGGCTAGGCACGAGCGTGCCACGATCCAGGCACAGCGCCGTTTTTACCAGCCCCGCGATGCCGGCGGCACCCTCGAGATGGCCGATATTGGTTTTGATCGAGCCGACACGCAAGGCCTCGGCGCGGTGCTTGCCGTACACCGCGCCGAGAGCGGCGGCCTCGACCGGATCGCCGACCGACGTGCCGGTTCCATGCAGTTCGACGTAATCGATTTCGACGGGATCGAGGGTGGAGCGCGCGAGCGCCCGACGAATGACATCGGCCTGGGCGGCGTTACTCGGTGCGGTCAGCCCGTATTCGCCGCTACCGGTGTTGACCGCACTGCCCTGGACGACCGCGTAGATCCGCCGACCGTTCGCGAGCGCGTCGTGGAGCCGCTCGAGCACGACGATCGCGCCACCCTCGCCACGCACATGGCCGTTCGCCCTGGCGTCGAAGGTGTAGCAGCGGCCGTCGGGGGACAGCGCGCCGAATTCGGCCGCCATCGCATTGCCGAAGGGCGAGAGAATCAGGTTGACGCCACCGGCCAACGCGAGTTGTGACTCACCACTGCCCAGGCTTTCACAGGCGAGATGCACGGCCGTGAGCGACGACGACTGCCCGGTGTCCACGGCGAGACTGGGTGCGGTGAAGCCGAAGGTCCGGGAGAGCCGGTTCGCGATGATCGACCGACCGAGACCGGCGAAGGTATGCCTGGTGACGGCCCGCGGTCCCCGCCGTGCGACGAGGTCGGCGTAGTCGCCGCCCATGACGCCGACGAACACGCCGGTGCGCCCAGGTGCGGTATCCGGCGCGATCCGCGCATCTTCCAGTGCCTCCCAACCCAATTCGAGCGCAAGCCGCTGTTGCGGATCGATCGCGGCCGCCTCCTTCGGCGAGATGCCGAAGAATGCGTGATCGAAGTGGTCGGCGCCGTCGATGAAACCGCCGCGGGGAATGCCGGCGGGCCGGTCCGCGGGCACCTCTCCGATCGTCTCCAGCCCGTCACGCAACACCGACCACAACTCGTCCGGGCCGTGCGCGCCGGGAAACCGGCAGGCAATGCCGACAATGGCAATGCCCTCAGCCAAGGTCGTTCACGCTGGACTCGGTGGCGTTGATACGGACGGCCATATTCCCGCTCGGATGTGCGTTTTCGTGCAGCAGCTGGTGGAAGTGCCCGATATCGTCGATGCTGCCGGACAGCGACAGACACGGCTGCAGCAGTCCGGCGTCGATCAATTTGATGACCTCGCGGTACTCGCGAAAGTTCGAGGCGTGCGATCCCTGCAGTCGTTTCGACCGCATCCACAGGTGGCGCAGGTCGACGTCACCGTTGTATCCCGTCGATCCGCCGCAGATCACCACCATGCCGCCGTTATCGCACACATACATCGAAGTCGGCAGCGTGTCCTGTCCACTGTGCTCGAGCACGACACTCGGCAGCTGCTTGGTCCCGAGAATGTCCCAGATCGCCTTGCCGAATTTCCTTGCGCCGCGCAGGAAGTGGTCCATCGCGGCGTCATCGGTGGTATCCGGGAGCCGGCCCCAGTGGTCGTACTCCGTCCGGTCGATCACGCCCGCCGCGCCGAGTTCCAGGCAGAACTTGGCACGTTCGTCCGACGACGCCACAGCGATCGGGATGGCACCGACGATCCGGGTCAGCTGGATCGCCATCGAGCCGAGTCCGCCGGCACCGCCCCAGATCAAGACGACTTCGCCGGGGTGGACGACGTTGCCCGGCCACCCGAACAACTGCCGGTAGGCCGTCGGCCCGGTGACCATGAAGCACGCGGCCTCGGCCCAGCTGAGCCGTTTCGGTTTGGGGTGGCACTGAAAGTCCGAGACGAGGCAGAACTGCGCGAACGACCCGTGGTTCGTCTCGTAGCCCCACGCGCGCATGCTCTTCGACACCGGATGGTCGGTGCCGGTGCGTATGTCCTCGGCGAGTTCGTCCCACTGTGCCCCCGCCAGCACGATGTGGTCGCCCACCGCGACGTTCCTGACGCCCGCGCCGACCGCCCAGACGATGCCCGAGCCTTCGGATCCGCCGATGTGGTAGTCCTCGGTTCGGCCGAGCTTCTGCCGCATCGAGATCACGTCGACCGGATAACCGAGCGAGGCCCAGACGTTGTTGTAGTTGATGCCCGCGGCCATCACCCACACCAGGACCTGCCCGGCGCCGACGGCAGGCGTCTCGACGACCTCGGTGGCAAAGGCCTGCGCGGGCTCACCGTATCGTTCGCGCCGAATCACCGACGCGTACATGTACTTCGGCACTTCCCCGACCGGCGGAACCTCACCGATCTCGTACAGATCCTTCACGCACACTCCATTCGGTTGGCGGACAACGTAATCCCCTTCAGCTGGTCTGCTCGGCGATCCCGGCCGCGAGGTGCGCGGCCAGTTCCTCGGGCGTCGGATGTTCCAGGATCATCCGGATCGGCATTTCCAGACCCGTTGCGCTGACGATCCGCTTGCGGATCTGCAGACCCGAGATCGAATCCATGCCGAGTTCGAGGAAGGGCGTGGTCGCCTCGATATCGTCGATGGACTCGTAGCGCAGTACCGTTGCGATCTCGTTCCGGATCAGCTCGACGAGCAGCCGTTCCTGCTCGACCCTCGACGATCCGGACAGTTTCGCGAGCAACGAGCTGTGGTCCGGCACGGCTTGTTCGCGGTGCGAGCGCAGGCGGCGGAATTCGGGCAGGTCCACGAAGATCGTCCCGGCCCTAGTGCGGGCGAATACGGATTCGGGTTGCTCCCAGTCGATCTCGGCGACCACTACCTCGGCCTCGCCGGATTCGACGGCGTGCCACATGGCAGTGACCGCGGTGTCGAAATCCATCGGTTTCGTGCCGATCTCGTTGCGCGGCCACGCATCCCAGCCGATCGCTGTCGCGGCGAGCCCGCGGGAGCGACGCCGGTGCGCCACCGCGGCCGCGTACGCGTTCGTGACCGCGACACCGGCGCCACCCGTTTCGCCCCACGCGCCGGCGGCGGGTGAGAGCAATACGAATGCGTCGAGGTCGCGATCGCCGAGGAGTGCGTCCAGGCTCGACATCGTCTCCGCAATCTCCGTATCATCCAATGCCGCGATGGACGTCGGATGTTCGATGTGGACAACGGCGGTGAGTTCGGCGCCGATATCGTCGATCACCCAGCCGAGGTCGGCACCGGACCGATCCAGTGCAGGCACGACGCGTTGTGCGCCAGCGTCGGTGAGCCAGCGCGCGACGTGCTCGGTGAGTTCGCCGGCTCCGCCGGTCACGAGGACGGTTCCGGCCGGACCCCACGGGCGCGGCGCTTCGCCTCCGGACGGCCGGATGCGTTGCACCCGTCGGGCGAACACACCATCGGACCGCACCGCCACCTGATCGTCGTCGCCGTGACTGATGATGGTGCACAGCGACGCCAGTACATCGGCATCGAGCGATTCCGGCAGATCAACCGATCCGCCCCAGCGTTCGGCGAATTCGACCGCGGCGACCCTGCCGATACCCCACAGCCGTGCCAGTTCGGGATCGTCCGCATCGTCCGGGCGGACCGTGACGGCCGATGTGGTTGCGCACCAGAGCGGTCGATCGAATCCGACCTCGCCTAGCGCCCGTAGCAGCCGGACCGTCGCGGGCACGCCTTCGAGCAGCGAAAGCATGCCCGCAGACCGCTCCACGGTAAGCGAATCACGCAGACACGCCGTGACATCGGCTTCGGTTGCGTCGCCGGGCAGCTCGATGGGGCGGGCGTCACCAAGGTGGTCACGCACCGCCGCGACAATGGCGCTCACCCGCTCGTCGTCGCAACCGGATGGCACCGCCACATACCAAGTGCCGCGCTTCGGCACGAGTGGTCGCCGGGTGATTCGCTCGAATGTGGTTCGGTAGCAACATTTGTCGGCTCTGGACCCCTTGTTGGCGCGCTGCCACCAGGAAGCCAGTTGTGGCAGTACCGTCGCGAGCGCATCGGTGTCGGCGCCACCGAGCAGCGATGCCAACTCGTTCGCGTCGCCTCGCTCGACGAGGTTCCAGAATGTGCTGTCCGTCGACTCGGTGCGCGGCGCTCCGGCGCCGAGTTCGTCGGGCAACCAGTACCGCTGACGCTGGAACGGGTAGGTGGGCAGATCCGGGCGGTGCTGCGCGCCGCCGGATGCGAACGCGGCGCGCCAGTCCACGGCGACGCCTTCTACATACAGCTCGGCGGCCGAGGTGTAGAAGCGCGTGAGGCCGTCCTGCCCGCGGTGCAGCGTCCCACCGGTCAGCACGTGGACCGACATATCGCCGGCGACCTGCTCGACCGCGGGCAGCAGCACCGGATGCGGGCCAGGTTCGACGAACGTGCGCCACCCGGCCCGGATCGCCGAACGCATCGCCGAATCGAAGCGAACGGTGCTCCGCATGTTCCGGAACCAGTACTGCGCGTCGAGGGCCGAAGTGTCCAGCTCGTCACCGACGACCGCCGAGTAGAACGGCACCTCGGCCGATCGCGGCGTCATCCCGGCGAACTTCTCCAGCACTTCGTCGCGGAACTTGTCGACCGCGGCGGAGTGCCCGGCACCCGTCGCACCACGCACATAGCGGACCCGGGCCCCGAGTGCGGTGAGCTCCTCGCCGAGTTCCGCCAGTGCCGTCGGTACACCCGAAAGCGTCACGGCCTCAGGGGAATTCACGACAGCAACGGCGACGTCGTCGCCAAAGCGGCCTACCCGTTCTTCGAGCTCGGCTCCGGTCAGGCCGACGACCGACATCATCGTGCCGTTGGTCAATGTGGCGAGCAACTTGCTGCGGATCGCCACGATCTTCGCGGCATCATCGAGTGACAACGCGCCCGCGACATACGCTGCCGCGACTTCGCCCTGCGAATGTCCGACGACAGCCGCGGGTACAACGCCGAACGACTTCCACAATTCGGTGAGCGACACCATGATCGCGAACAGCGCGGGCTGCACGATATCGACGGTTTCCAGCGCCGGTGCACCGGCATCCTGGCGCAGCACGGCGCTCACCGACCAGCCCGTCCACGGTTGCAGTGCCGCTTCGCATGTCGCGATCGACCGGGCGAAAACCGCGGAGCTCGCCAGCAATTCGCGACCCATGCCGACCCACTGGCCCCCGTGCCCGGGGTAGATGAACACGGCCGGGCCGGGATTGCGGGAGACTCCCAGCGCCACACGAGGATCGGGGGTCCTGGTCCGGATCGCGTCGAGCCCGGCCGACACATCCTCCGCCACGCTGCCGATGATCACCGCGCGGTTCTTGAACGCCACTCGCGATGCCAGCGAGTACCCCGCGTCGACCGGATCGGCCTTCGTAGTCGACAGCCAGTCCTGCACCCGGGCCGCCTGGGTCTCGAGTGCGGTCGCGGTCCTGGCCGACACCACCCAGGGGACGACACCGACCGTGCCCCGCGCCGGTTCGGGCATCTCCGCGGGCGGCGGTGCGGAGACGATGACGTGTGCGTTGGTTCCGCTCACACCGAAGGACGACACCGCACCGATGCGCGGCCGATCCTCCTGCCACGCAATCGGTTCCGTCAGCAACCGCATCGCACCGGATGACCAGTCGATCTGCGATGACGGCACTTGTGCGTGCAGGGTCGGTGGCAGCACGCCGTGGCGGATCGCCATCACGAGCTTGATCAGACCCGCGATGCCCGCGGCAGGACCGGCATGGCCGATATTCGACTTGATGGAACCGAGGAACAGCGGCCGGTTCGGCTCGCGGGCCGGACCATATGCGGCCAGCAGCGCGCCCGCTTCGATCGGATCACCGAGGGCCGTGCCCGTGCCGTGCGCCTCGACGACATCGACGGCTGCGGCCGACAACTGCGCGTTGACCAGCGCGGCGCGGATGACCTGTTGTTGGGCAACACCGTTCGGTGCCGCCATACCGTTCGAGGCACCGTCCTGGTTGATCGCGCTGCCGCGGATAACCGCGGCGACCGGATGGCCGTTGCGCCGAGCGTCGGACAGCCGCTCGAGCAGCACGATGCCGATACCCTCGCCCCAGCCGGTTCCGTCCGCCGCTTCGGCGAATGCCTTACATCGGCCGTCGGGTGCCGCGGCCAGCCTGGTCATGCCGAGCAGCATCGGCGTGGACATCACCAGGGTCCCGCCCGCGACGGCGAGATTCGATTCCCCACTCCGCAGCGACTGACACGCTTGATGAATCGCCACCAGCGAGGACGAGCACGCCGTGTCGACCGTGATCGCCGGACCTTCCATGCCGAACGCGTAGGCCAGCCGGCCGGACAGCACGCTCGACATGCTGCCGGTCATCATGTGGGTCGCGTCGCCGTCGTCGGGGATGTACCGGATCGCCGACTGGTCGTCGCCGTGGATGTGTCCGAGATCGTCGGCGCTCGCGTGCTCGCTGTCCGGCCCGGTCAGGATGTCGTTGTCGGTCTGCACGATCGACGCCAGGTAGTCGAGCCCGGTCGCGCCCATGAAGACGCCGGTTTTCGAGCCGCGGATATCGCTGGCGGCGATGCCCGCGCGTTCGATCGCCTCCCAGGTGACCTCCAGCAGCATGCGTTGCTGAGGGTCCATCAGCAGCGCCTCCCTGGGGGAGATGCCGAAGAAGTTCGAATCGAAACCCGCGACGTCGGCGATGAACCCGCCGGACTGCGCGTAGCCCTGTTCGAGGTCGCTCGACTTCGTCGAGATGACCTCGTGCATCGACTCCCAGCCGCGATCACTCGGGTACGGACCGATCGCGTCGACGCCGGAAGAAACCAGTTCCCACATATCGTCCGGAGTCTGCACCCCACCCGGATACCGGCACGCCATTGCGATGACGGCGATCGGCTCACGCGATCTTTCTTCGACTTCGGCGAGACGGCGACGAGACTCCTGCAAGTCCAAAGTGACTTTCCTGAGGTAGTGCCGCAGCCTCTCCTCGCTCGCAGTCATAATTCCCTTTCGCCATCGGTCGGTCCACGGTGAATCACCCAATTAGTTCGATTCACCACGTTTTTCATCCTGCATGACTCTGAACTGCGCGTCCAGGCGGAGTATCGCCAACGGTGGCGGCTGCCGAAAAGCCGTGCAGCCTTGATATTTCCAGCCAATTTCACCCCATGGAATCCCGTCCTTCGTCGCCGAGACCGAGGTCGCTGTCGATGAATGCGAACAGTTCGTCGTCGCTGGATGGAACGGTCGCCGCTCGTGCGTTGTCGAACCGCGCGGTCAATTGTCGTATTCGCCGGATCGCATCGATATGCGCGCGGCTGTCGCTGTCGAATTCGGCAAGCGCACTTTCGATTTCATCGATCCGCGCCGCGAAATCGAACTTCGCATTTTCCGAAATGGGCAGCGACATTTGGAAATGCCGCGCGATGGAGGTCGGTGTGGGATGGTCGAAAGCGACGGTCGCAGGCAGGGTGATACCGGTAATCTGGGACAGGCGATTGCGAAGTTCTACTGCGGCAAGGGAATCGAAGCCGAGGTCCTGGAAGCTGAGGTCCGGATCGACGGCCTCCGGGCCGGGGTGGCCGAGCACCGCGGCGACGTGCGTGCGCACCAGCTCCGACAGGGTCCGCAACTGCTCGTCGTCGGACAGGCCCGCCAATCGCGCCGCCAGTGCGCTCGCTGCTTCGGCGGCCGCCGCGCCGTCCACCACCGAGGCGGGCGCCCGCACCAGCCCCCGTAGAATCGGCGGTACGAAACCCATTGCCGCTGCCTGCGCCTGCATGCCGGGCCGGTCCAGCCGAGCCACCGCGACGGCCGCGCGCTCCGACGCCAGCGCTGCGTCCCACCTGGCAAGCGCTTCGGTCGGCGTCATCGCGACGAGTCCGCCGCGCCGCAGCCGCGCGCGGTCGCCGCGCGCCAGTCCCCCGGCCATCCCACCGGCCAGATCCCAGAGTCCCCACGCCACCGAGGTCGCCGCCGATCCCCGTGCCCGCCGATAGTCGGCGAGCGCGTCCAGGAATACGTTGCCCGCCGCGTAGTTCGCTTGTCCGGGCGCGCCGATGAGGCCCGCGACCGACGAGAACACCACGAACGCGGCCAGATCCATATCCTGGGTCAGCTCGTGCAGATGCCAGGCGCCTGCCACCTTGGGTGCCAGCACCGCGTCCAGGCGTTCCGGCGTGAGAGATGTGAGGACGCCGTCATCGAGCACACCGGCGGCGTGTACAACAGCCGTCAACGGATGCTGCGCGGGAACGGCTTCGAGCGCGCTCGCGACCGACTCCTTGTCGGTGATGTCGCATGCCACCCACTCCACGCGCGCGCCCGCCTCGGTCAGTTCGGCGGTCAACTCGGCCGCACCGTCGACAGCGACACCGCGTCGCCCGACCATGACTACGCACTGCACGCCGCGCTCGGCGACCAGGTAGCGCGCCACCTCCGCACCGAGAGCGCCGCCACCTCCGGTGATCAATACCGAGCCCGCGTGATGCCAGGCCAGCGCCTCCTCGCTCGGCTCGACGGGTGTCAGGCGTGGCGCGAGCACCCGTCCGTCACGGATTGCGAGCTGCGGCTCCGCACCTGCCACCGCGACCGGCCACACTCGCCCGATATCGTCGTTGCCGTCGATATCCACCAGCACGAACCGGCCCGGAAACTCGAGTTGCGCGCTCCGGATCAGGCCCCACACCGGAGCCTGGGCAATACCCGGCATCGTGTCACCGCCACCTGTCGCGACCGCGCCCTGGGTTACGACCATCAACGGCACCGCCAGCCCCGCTGTGACCCACTCCTGTACCAGGAGCAGGACCGACGCCGTCACCGCCCGCGCCCGGTCGGCGATCGTTCCCGCATCGGCCGGCCCAGCGCCCGACACCACTACCGCCACCGGCGCACGAGCGCCCTCGGCCAGCGCGGTCACCACTGCCCGCACATCGTCGAACCACCGCACGCCGACGCCGATTTCGACTGGACCACCGATCCCCCATACCGCGCCGGACACCCCGACGCCACCGACCACGGGCACCCAGTCGATGCCGTACATCCACTCGTTGCCACCGACGGCGGACGCCAGCTGCTGCCGGGTGACCCCGACGATCGTGACGGCGTCGATCGCGAGGATCGGGCGGCCCGCAGCGTCGGCGACGGCCACAGCGAGCCGATCGCCCGTTCGCCGCAGCCGCACCCGGAGCCGGGGGGACGCCGCTTCGCCCCACACCGATACTCCTTCGAAGGAGAAGGGCAGCCAGACCAGGCCGCCGCCGGGCACATCGGCCGAATTCGCCGCTTCCGCGAGCGCCCACGCGTGCAGCGCCGCGTCGAGCAACGCCGGATGCACGCCGAACACGGCCACCTCGACACCCGCGCCGGCCGGGGCCTCGATCTCGGCGTACAGCTCGTCCTCCGCGATACGCCAAACTTGTTGTACACCAAGAAAAGCCGGGCCGTAGCCGTAGCCGAGCGCGGACAGCCGCTCGTACCCACCGGCAACATCGATCCCCACCGCGCCAGTTGGCGGCCAGGCGTCCGGCTCGTCCGGCGCCGGCGCGGCTGCTGTTGTCAGCACACCCGTTGCGTGCCGCGTCCATCCCGCGAGTTCGCCGTCGTCCGGGCGCGAGTACACCGCGACCGACCGTTGCCCCGATTCGGGACCGACAACTACACGCACCACGACGGCCTGCTCGACGACCAATGGCTCTTCGAGCACGATCTCCTGTACCCGGGAGCTGCCCACCGACCGAGCCGCCGTCGACACCAGTTCGACCAGACCGGCACCGGGCAACAGGATCGAACCGAATACCGCGTGATCACGCAGCCACGGCTGTTCGGCCGCGGACAGGCGTCCAGTGAATACCGTTTCACCGCTGGGCATTTCGACCGTGGCGCGGAGGATCGGATGGGCCATCCGGTCGAGGCCGAAGCCGCGTACGTCCGCAATGGTCGCGGCGGGTGAGAGCCAATAGCGTTGTCGCTGAAACGCATACGTCGGCAGATCCACGCTGCGGGCACCGGTTCCGGCATAGAACCGCGACCAGTCGACATCGACACCCGCGCAATGCGCTTCGGCGACCGCACCAACGAGGGTTTCGACCTGGTCACGCCCGCGACGCTGAGTCGCAATCACCGCCTCCGCCTCGATCATCCCTGACAGCACCGCATCCGGACCGACCTCGAGGAACCGCGACCCGCCTGCCGCACGAGTCGCGGTCATACCGTCGGCGAACCGGACCGGCTCGCGCACCTGCCGCACCCAATACTCTGGATCCGCCCACAGATCCGACTCGAGCTGGCCGGTCACATTCGACGCAATCGGAATCCGCGGTTGTTGCAGAGTCAAACCCGCGACCATACGGCGGAATTCGTCGAGCATCGGCTCCATCAACGCCGAATGGAATGCGTGACTCACGGTCAGTCGTCTGGTCCGGCGGTCTGCCCACCGTATTTCGAGTTCGGCGATCCCCGCCGCCGGGCCGGACACCACGACCGAACCGGGCGCATTGATCGCGGCCACTGAAATTCCATCCGGCAGGTCGCCGACCTCGCCGTTCTTGTCGAGCTCGACCGCCAGCATCGCCCCGCCCGCCGGTAGCGCTGCCATCAGCGCTCCCCGGGCTCGGACAAGACGTACCGCGTCCTCGAGCGACAACACCCCAGCCACATGCGCGGCGGTGACCTCACCGATCGAATGCCCGATCAACAAATCCGGTGTCACACCCCAGGACTCGAGCAACCGAACCAACGCGACCTCGAACGCGAACACACCCAACTGCGTATTATCCGTACGATCCACATCCGTATCAGGCGCGAACAGCCATGCCGCATCACAGATCTCGCACACCGCATCGGCGAACACCGGAAACTGATCGAACAACTCACGGCCCATCCCCGCGTACTGCGCTCCCTGCCCCGGGAACACGAACACCGTCTTACCGTCGACGACCCGCACCGGTGTTACGTCAGCCAATTCGGCCCGATCCAACACCGCCGCCCGCCACGGCAAATGCGCCCGCGTAGTCGCCAACGAAAACGCCACATCCAACGCCTGCGTGTCCCCCAACCCTGATAGCCGGTCCGCTTGTGCCACAACAGCTTCGGCAGATCGACCAGATATCGGCCACGGCGCGACCGCCGAATCGGCCCCCGTCCCCGACAGCGTCCACTCGGTCCCCGCAGCCGAAGGCGCCAACCCCGCGCTCCCCTCCGGCAGCGGCGAATCGGTCCCCGCCCCCACTGGCGGCGTCGACTCGGTCGCCGCCTGCGGACCCGACTCCGCTGGGGCTTCCTCCACGATTACATGCGCATTCGTCCCACTGATCCCGAACGAGGACACCGCAGCCCGGCGCGGTCGCCCCGCCGCATTCCACGACCGAGCCTCGGTCAACAACGCCACGCGGCCGGAGTTCCAATCCACATGCGGCGACGGCGCATCCAAATGCAGGCTGCGCGGCATGGTCTCGTGCCGCATCGCCTCGATCACCTTGATCACCCCGGCGACCCCCGCCGCCGCCTGAGTGTGTCCCATGTTGGACTTGATGGAGCCCAGCCACACCGGCTCACTACGATCCCGACCGTACGTCGCCAGCAATGCCTGCGCCTCGATCGGGTCACCGAGTGTCGTTCCGGTACCGTGCCCTTCGACCACATCGACATCGCCTGCCGTCAATCCAGCGTTCGCCAGCGCCGCCCGAATCACCCGCTCCTGTGACGGACCATTCGGCGCCGTCAAACCATTCGACGCACCATCCTGATTCACCGCACTACCACGAACCACACCGAGAACCCGACGACCGTCTCGCTGTGCGTCCGAAAGACGCTGCAACACGAGCACACCCGCGCCCTCACCCCAACCCACACCATCAGCCGCCGCGGCAAACGACTTACACCGACCATCCGGCGCGAGACCCCGCTGACGCGAAAACTCCACGAACACAGCCGGCGTCGCCAATACGGTCACGCCGCCCGCGAGGGCCATGCCACAGTCGCGCGCCCGCAACGACTGGCACGCCTGATGGATCGCGACCAATGACGACGAGCACGCGGTGTCCACCGAGACCGCCGGGCCGACCAGCCCCAGCGAATACGCGACCCGCCCCGAGACCACACTCGCCATCCCGCCCGAACTCAGGTAACCCTCCAGCTCGTCGCGGTGGTCGCTGATCGCGGCGGCGAACCCGTAGTCGTGGTACATGACACCGGCGAATACACCGGTATCGCTGCCCCGCAACGACATCGGGTCGACGCGCGCATCCTCCAGCGCCTCCCATGCCACCTCGAGCAGCACGCGCTGCTGCGGGTCCATCGCCAACGCCTCGCGCGGACCTATGCCGAAGAATCCAGCGTCGAAGCCGCCGGGCTCGTCGAGGAATGCGCCGGAGCGGGTGTAGGACTTGCCGCGCGCTTCCGGGTCCGGATCGAACAACTGCCCGTCCCAGCCACGATCTGCCGGAAACTCGCCGACGACGTCGCGCCCCTCGGCCACCAACTGCCACAAGGCATTCCGTGATTCGACGCCACCTGGGAATCGACATCCGATACCGACGATCGCGATCGGTTCGGTCAGTTCCGCTGCGAGTCTATGATTTTCCGCGCGGAGCCGTTCGGCTTCGGTGATCGACTTCCTGAGCGCTTCGATCAGCGGATCCTGTGGGTTCATCGCGGTCAGCTTCCGTATCGGGAGGCGAGTTCGATCAACTGAGCGGCGTCCATATCGGCGATCGCGACGGCGTCCTGCGGCTCATCGCCGGCCTGCTCTTCGGCGTCGGCGGCGAGGTCGGCGATGAGGTCGGCGATACCGGCCTCGCGGATGCGGTCGATCGGAACGGTCCGCAGCGCCCGCCGGAGTTCGTCGTCGCTGACGGTGGCATGACCCGCGTTCGGTTCCACGACGATCCGACCCAGCAGATACGTCGCGATCGCGGCGGGCGTCGGGTAATCGAAGACGACCGTGGCGGACAATGTGATCCCCGTAGCGTGGGCGAGGCCGTTGCGGAGTTCTATGCCTGCCAGCGAGTCGAACCCGAGGTTCTGAAACGACAATTCGGGATCGACCGCTTCGGGACCGGGATGGCCGAGGGCCGTGGCGGTCCGCGAACGCACCAGGTCGAGGACATACGCATGTCGCTGGGCCTCGGTGAGCGGCGCCAAGTCCTTGGCAAGTGACGCCTTTGTCAAGAGGTCGCCTGCCGTGGCGGACGGCACGTTGATCAGGCTGTGCAGCATGGGAGGCAACCGACCCGCACGTGCGGTGGCGCGCAGCCCGGGAAAATCGAGCTTCACCGGCGCGACCACCGGCTCGCCGGTCGCGATCGCGGCGTCGAACAAGGCCAGCCCCTCGGGAACGGTCATGGCGTGCATGCCGAGCCGATCCCGGATCACCCGAGCCATCCGCGCGAATGTCGCCGGGTCGGCCGCGCCCGCCATGCCCGCGGTTCGGTCCCACAGGCCCCAGGCGAGCGCAATGCCTGCAAGCCCCTGTGCGCGGCGCGTACGTGCCAAGGTGTCGAGCACTGCGTTCGCGGCCGCGTAGTTGCCCTGTCCGGCGCCGCCGAGCAGCGGTGCCGCGGAAGAGAACAGGATGAATGCCGACAACGCACGTTCTCGGGTCGCCTCGTGCAGGTACAGCGCCGCATCGACCTTCGGCCGCATGACTCGGTCGAGCTGTTCGGCAGTAAGCGATTCGATTGTGGCGTCCGCCAGGATGCCTGCGGCATGCACGACCGCGGTCAGCCGAGGTATCGAACCGATCAACTCCTGGACGGCCGCGCGGTCGGCGACATCGGTCGCGACGATATCGACTGTGGCACCGAGGTTTTCGAGCTCGTTCCGCAGGTCGGCGACACCGTCGGTCGCAGGTCCACGCCGCGATACCAGCACCAATGTCCGCACACCGTACTCGGCGACGAGATGGCGGGCCAGGACCGCGCCCAACCCGGCGGTACCGCCGGTGATCAATACCGCACCGTCGCCGAAGGATGGCGGAACGTCGCGTATCGCGGACTTCGTCAATCGCTGCGCGTAGACCGTGTCGCGGCGCACCGCGAGCCGCGGCTCGACGGTCGCGAGCAGCATCGGCCAATCGACGCGATCCGAGCCGGTCAGGTCGACGCTCAGGAACTTGCCCGGGTGCTCGGCCTGCGCGCTGCGCAGCAAGCCCGACACCGCCGCACCGACGAGATCGACCGGCTCGTTGTCGTCGACCACGGCCGCATCACGGGTTGTCACCACCAAGCGCGAACTCGCCGTGCGTGGTTCGGCCAGCCAGATCTGCAACAGTCGAAGCATCGACGTGACGCCCGCGCGCACGGCACCCGGATCAGCTGCGATGTCACCGCGCGGCGCGGCGCAGACCACGACCGGTGGCCATGCCGTGCCGCTATCGGCCGCCGACACGAGTTCGGCGAGATCAGCGTACGTGCCCTGCACCTCGACGGTGCCGTCGACAACTACGTGACCGAGGAGCGCGACCACCGGGGTCGGCCGATCGGTCTCCGTTGGCCGCGATATCGGCTCCCATGTGGGCCTCAGCAGGACATCGGCGGCACCGGCGGAACGCAGCGCCGCGGCGTCCGCCGGGCGGGAGTCCAGCGTGCCCATCGTCCATACCAGGCGGCCGGTTTCGTCGGTGGCGACGAGCTCACGCATGCCTTCCGCGCCCACGCGCATGGTCACGCGGGCTGCCGATGCACCGGCACGGTGTGCTTGCACATTGCGGAATACGAACGGCAGCAGCACTTTTCCCGATTCGATCCGGTCACCTGCGCCAGCGATCGCGACGTGGAACGCCGCGTCGAACAGTGCGGGATGGACGGCGAACCCCGAAGCGTCGGCTCCTGCCGGCAGCGCGACCTCGAGCATGATCTGGGTGTCGCGGTGCCACGCGGCGCGGACGCCTTGGAACGCGGGGCCGTACTCGTATCCGAGGTCGGCCAGCTCGGCGTAGAGATCCCCCACCGACACCGGCGTCGCATCGGGCGGAGGCCAATTCGCCTCCAGCAGTGGCACTCCCAACGGATCGGCCGGTGCGACGGAGCCGGCCGCGTGGCGGGTCCAGGATGCTGGTGCGCCATCGATGTCGGGCCTCGAGTAGGCCACCACCGCGCAGTGGCCGCGCTTGTCCGGTGCGGTGATGTGGATCTGGACCGTGACCGCCACCCCGGTGTCGAAGACCAGTGGCGATTCGAGCACCAGTTCCTCGATATGGGCGCAGTCCACCAAACGACCAGCCGCCGACACCAATTCGACCAGCCCGGTTCCAGGCAACAGCACCGAACCGAATACGACGTGATCGGCCAGCCAAGGCTGCGATGCCACCGACAACCGACCGGTCGCGACATGGTCGCCGGACCCGGCCAACGACACCACCGCCGACAGCAACGGATGATCGACGCGTTCGAGTCCGAGTCCGCCGACGTCGCCGATGGTTGACGACGGCGACAGCCAGTAGCGTTGCCGCTGAAACGCATACGTCGGCAAATCCACCTGCCGCGCACCGGTCCCGGCATAGAACCTCGCCCAATCCACGTCTACGCCGTGGCTGTGCGCATCCGCTACGAACCGCACCAATGTCGCCACCTGCGGGCGGCCACGCCGCTGCGTGGGAACTCCGTCGAGAGCGGCTGAGAACACCGCGTCCGGCCCTACCTCCAGGAACCGGGCTGCGCCCGCCTGTCGCAACGCGGCGATGCCGTCGGCGAACCGGACCGGCTCGCGCACCTGCCGCACCCAATATCGCGGATCCGCCAGTAGATCCGACTCGAGCCGGCCGGTCACATTCGACGCAATCGGAATCCGCGGGTATTGCCACCGGACTTCCGCACACACCGCGGCGAACTCGTCGAGCATCGGCTCCATCAACACCGAATGAAACGCGTGACTCACCTTCAGCCGACGGGTGCGCCGATCCGACCACCGTGCCTCGAGTACTGTGATCCCGGCTTCCGGGCCGGACACCACGACCGAACCCGGCGCATTGATCGCGGCCACCGAAACCCCGTCCGGCAGGTCGCCGACCTCACCGTTCCTACCGAGCTCGACCGCCAGCATGGCCCCACCCACCGCAAGCCCAGCCATCAACCGACCACGAGCAGTCACCAAACGCACCGCATCCCCGAGCGACAACACACCCGCCAC
>NZ_JBFAWD010000050.1:0-24454 GCF_040680135.1 Nocardia sp. NPDC052112
CCCCCTTGTGTCTCGCGTCCGAGCCGTCGAGACTCGCGCCTGCGGCGCATGCGCTTCGACGACTCGGACGCGAGACGGGCCGCGAACGTCGCTCGAAAGACTCGCTCCGTGGTAGTCCCGGATGGTGGGACGTTCGGTACACGCGCCAGACGGGTGAGCTCGCGCCTGCGGCGCACGCGCTTCGACGACTCGGACGCGAGACGGGCCGCGAACTCCTCGCTCGTAAGCTCGCTCCCGTGGCGGTCGATAGAGCGGGTATCTCGCCTTGCGGCAAACTCTGCTTGGACTGTCTCAGGCAGATTCCCTGAAAAATGAGGCACTGACCATATCGCTGGGGCGCGTTCCCATAACGGGTTATAGGCTCGCGATCGTGGGAGTACCAACAGCAGTGCCTATTTCGGCGGAGCCGGGGCCGGAAACGGGTTGGCCGGAGCGCGCGGATAAGGCCCGCCTGCACTATGTCTCCGGCAAAGGGGGAACCGGCAAGTCGACGGTCGCCGCAGCGCTGGCACTCGCGCTGGCCGCGGGCGGTCGGCGGGTGCTGTTGGTCGAGGTGGAAAGCAGACAGTCCATTGCCCAGCTGTTCGATCTGCCGCCGCTGCCGCCCACCGAGACCAGGATCGCCACCGCGGACGGTGGCGGTGAGGTGGTCGCGCTCGCACTCGATATCGAGCACGCCTTCCTCGAATACCTCGATATGTTCTACAACTTGGGCTTCGCCGGGCGGGCGATGCGCCGGGTCGGCGCCATCGAATTCGTCACCACGATCGCACCGGGTCTGCGCGATGTCATCCTGACCGGCAAGATCAAGGAATGCGCGGTCCGGGTGGATAAGCTCGGCAAACCCGTATTCGACGAAATCGTTGTCGACGCACCGCCGACCGGACGGATCGCCAGCTTCCTCGATGTCACCCAGGCCATGGTCGAGGTGGCCAAGGGCGGACCGATCGCCTCCCAAGCCGAGGGTGTCTCGAATCTGCTGCATTCCGATCAGACGATGATCCACCTGGTCACGCTGCTCGAGGCGCTACCGGTGCAGGAAACCGCCGACGCGATCGCCGAACTCACCGCCAACGACCTGCGGATCGGCACCGTCATCGTGAACCGGGCGACCAAGGGCCAGCTCCCCGCCGACGTACGCAATAAGGCCGCGCAGGGCGATATCGACCACGACGCCATTCGCGCCGGACTCACCGCAGCTGGAATTTCCCTGTCGGACCAGGACTTCCAGGGCTTGATCACCGAAACCTTCGAGCATTCGGCCACTTTGCGGGCACAGGACGAAAGCGCCGCCGAACTCGCGAAAGTGGATGTATCGCGGATGTATCTGCCCGCGCTCGCCGATGGCATGGATCTCGGTGGCATCTATGAACTTGCCGAATATCTGAGCAAGCAGGGGGTTCGATGAGTAATCCGAATGTGGCCACGCCACTGGATATTTCGAGCATTATCGCCGATCGCAGCGCGCGAGTGGTGGTCTGCTGCGGGTCGGGCGGCGTCGGTAAGACGACCACCGCGGCGGCAATCGGATTGCGCGCGGCCGAGCAGGGTCGCAAGGTCGTGGTGCTCACCATCGACCCGGCACGTCGGCTGGCCCAGTCACTCGGTGTCGCCGATCTGGACAACACCCCGCAGCGGGTCGCGCTCGGTCCGGAGGCCAAGGGCGAATTGCACGCGATGATGCTCAATATGCGGCGCACCTTCGACGATATGGTGCTAGAGCACACCAGTCCGGAGAAGGCGGAGCAGATTTTCGCCAACCCCTTCTATCAGACGGTCGCCTCCTCCTTCGGCGGTACGCAGGAGTACATGGCGATGGAGAAGCTCGGTCAGCTGGCCGGGCACAAGGAGTGGGACCTGATCGTGGTCGACACTCCTCCGTCCCGAAATGCCCTCGATTTCCTCGATGCGCCGAAGCGGCTCGGGAACTTCTTGAACGGCAGGATGATCCGGGTCATCATGGCTCCCGGTCGCGGTGTCACCCGGTTGGTGACCGGTGCGATGAGCCTGGCAGTGCGCGGTGTATCGACGATTGTCGGTGGCCAGATGCTCAAGGACGCATCGAATTTCCTGCAGTCGCTGGAATCGCTGTTCGGGGGGTTCCAGGATCGCGCGGACCGCACCTACGCGATGTTGTCCAAGCCGGGCACACACTTTCTCGTGGTCGCGGCCGCCGAGCCGGATGCTTTACGCGAGGCGTCCTTCTTCGTCGACCGCCTCTCGACCGAACGCATGCCGCTGGCCGGACTGATCTTGAACCGTACCCATCCGGTGCTCAGCGCACTATCCGCCGATCACGCGCTCACCGCCGCCGATCAGCTGGCCGAATCCGATCCGCTGACCGCCGCGGTGCTGCGCATCCACGCTCAGCGGGTCGCCACCGCGAAGCGCGAACAGCATCTGCTGCACCGGTTCACCGGTGCGCACCCGCGGGTGCCGATCGCGTCGGTGACCGCGCTGCCCTTCGAGGTTTCCGATCTGGAGGCGCTACGTGCCGTCGCTGCGCAACTCACCGATGCGCACCCGGTCGAGGTGACCGCCTGACGCGTGATCGGCCGCGAAATCGACTGTGCCACCGTGTCATTCTGATGTCGGTTTGATATAGACCCGTTAACGAAACCGAGCCCGCAATCGCGGGCTCGGTTTCAGTTCCAGGTTCAGATTGCGATCTGATGTTGACGCTGGGCTTGGAAAAAGTCCGCCCAGGACGTCACCTCCGGGTGCTGCTTGAGCAGCGCACGACGCTGCCGTTCGGTCATTCCGCCCCACACGCCGAACTCGACTCGATTGTCGAGCGCATCGGCCCCACACTGCATCAGCACCGGGCAGTGCCTGCAGATCGTCGCCGCCTTGCGCTGAGCCGCGCCGCGGACGAACAGTTGATCAGGGTCTACTTCCTTGCATCGGGCCTGGGCTACCCAGGCGATCCTCGCTTCGGCCTGCTCTACGTCCAATCGAGCGATGGGGGTTGTCATGTGCATTTGGTGTGCCCCTTTGCAGTCCGAACACCGGGTCAACGGCGCTCCAGAATCGCGTGCCAGTGTCGCAGCAACCCAAACCCCGCTGCGAACTGCACCACATTCCACTTTGAGTGTTAGCTCTATCACACTGGGTTCTCAATCTAGGTAAAGGTATGGCCTCTGCGCAAGACCGTCCCGAGACTTTTTGGTACGTCCGTCCCTGCAAGCGTGATCCAGAACCGGGCGGTCGACCCGACCCACGGCCCGCCCCTCCGCGACACGCCGGAATCCAGCGTGCGACACGCCCAATCGGTCACCCGAACCCCAGGATCCGCGCTACTCACAAACACACCCGAGAGCCCCGGATCGGCACCCCGTAGTCTGGGCTCGTGCCGATCACACATACGCTCGCGAGGCTGGCCGGCAGCTGCGCGCTGGCCTCGGTGCTCGTCGCCGGGTTGCTGTTCCCTCTCGCAGGCGGTTTCGGGTTCGTGTCCAACCGCGCCGCCGACGCCGTCGACAACGTGTCCGCGGAATTGGTCGAGGGCACCGTCCCTCTCGTCTCGACCATGCTCGACGCGAATGGAACACCGATCGCCTGGCTCTACGAGCAGCGCCGCCAGGAAGTCCCCAGCGACCAGATCGCCAACAATATGAAGTTGGCGATCGTCTCCATCGAGGACCGTCGCTTCGGCGTGCACGAGGGTGTGGACTGGCAGGGCACGCTTCGCGCATTCCTCACCAATACGTCCAGCGGTGAAGTGCAGCAGGGTGCGTCCACCCTCGATCAGCAGTATGTGAAGAACTTCCAGCTGCTGGTCGTCGCGAAGACCGACGCCGAGCGCCGGGCCGCCATCGAGACCACCCCCGCGCGCAAGCTGCGCGAAATCCGGATGGCACTCACCCTGGACCGGGAGTTGACCAAGGACGAGATCCTCACCAGGTATCTGAATCTCGTCCCGTTCGGCAACTCCTCCTACGGCATCCAGGATGCGGCGCAGACCTATTTCGGCATCGACGCGATCCATCTGAATGTGCCACAGTCGGCGATGCTGGCCGGGATGGTGCAGTCCAGCTCGAAGCTGAATCCCTACACCAATCCCGAGGGCGTGCTGCAACGTCGCAATACCGTGCTGGACACCATGATCCAGAACATCCCCAGCCGGGCCGAGGAATTCCGCAAGGCCAAGTCCGAACCGCTCGGCGTGCTTCCCGAGCCGAAGGGGCTGCCGCGCGGCTGCATCGCCGCCAACGATCGCGGGTTCTTCTGCGACTACGCGATGCAGTATCTGGCCAATGCCGGTATCAGCCGTGAGCAGATCAATACCGGTGGCTACACGATCAAGACCACGCTCGATCCGGCTCTGCAGGATTCGGTGAAACGTTCGGTCACCGAGGCCGCGAACCCGAACCTCGACGACATCGCGCAGGTGATGTCGGTGGTCGGCCCCGGCCAGGATTCGCATCCGGTACTCGCCATGGCCAGTAGCCGCACCTACGGCCTGAACCGCGAGGCCAACGAAACGGTGCAGCCACAGCCGTATTCGATGGTCGGTGACGGCGCGGGCTCGATCTTCAAGCTCTTCACCACGGCCGCGGCCATGGAAAAGGGCCTCGGCACCAACGCCCAACTCGACGTGCCCGGGCGGTTCGAGGCGAAGGGCATGGGTAACGGTGGTGCGCGCGGCTGCCCGCCCGCCACCTATTGCGTGCAGAACGCGGGTAACTACAAGTCGCCGATGTCGGTGACCGAGGCGCTGGCCACCTCGCCGAATACCGCGTTTGTCAAGCTGATCCAGGCCGTCGGGGTTACCCCGACCGTCGATATGGCGGTACGCCTCGGCATGCGCTCCTATACCGAGGCGGGCAGCTCGGGCCACGGCAACCAGAGCCTGGCGGACATGATCAAGGACCAGAACCTCGGCTCGTTCACCCTCGGCCCGGTCGCGATCAACCCGCTCGAGTTGTCGAATGTGGCCGCCACCCTGGGTTCCGGCGGCAAGTGGTGCCCGCCGTCGCCGATCAAGGAAGTGCTCGACCGCAACAACAAGCCGGTACCGCTCACGCAGCAGGCCTGTGAACAGGTCGTCGATCCCGGACTGGCGAACACGCTGGCCAATGCGATGAGTCAGGACGACATCAGCGGTACCGCGGCAGGTGCGGCGCGGGCGACCGGCTGGAACCAGCCGCTGTCGGCCAAGACGGGAACCACCGAGAGCCACCGCTCCTCGGCGTTCCTCGGCTTCACCAACTCGCTGGCGGCCGCGGCCTATGTCTACGGTGACAGCCCGACGCCCGGTGAGATCTGCTCGTTCCCGCTGCGCGGCTGTGGCGACGGCAATCTCTTCGGCGGTAATGAACCCGCTCGCACCTGGTTCAATGCGATCAAACCGGTGCTCGGGAACTTCCCGCCGCCCGGACTGCCACCGCTGGACGACAAGTATGTGCGCGGATCCAATCAGGCTCAGGTGCCCGATGTCGCGGGCATGACTCAAGGTCAGGCAACCGCCGCGCTGGTGGCCGCTGGCTTCCAGGTCTCGCCGGTGAATGGCACCGGTGCGCCGCCGAAGGGGACGGTGATGGGGACCGCGCCGAATGGTTCGGCGATCCCCGGATCGGTGATCACGATATATATCAGCGATGGGACGGAACGCGCGCCAGCACCGGCACCCGGACCGGCGCCAGCGCCAGGTCTTCCGATTCCGGGTATTCCCGGCATTCCGGGACTGCCGAGTATTCCGGGATTCCCAGCACCTCGATAACGCAGCACCTCGATAAGGTCTCGACAATACGAAAGCCGCCGACCCGGATCCAGGATCGGCGGCTTTCGGCTATCGGTGGCTACAGGCGCGACTTCACGGCAGCCGAGAGCCGAGAGCCGTCGGCTTTACCGGCGGCGATCGCGGTGGCGGCCTTCATGACCTGGCCCATCTGGCGCATGCCCGGCCGCTCGCCGAGTTCCTGGGCGATCTGCGCGATCGCGGTATCCGCGACATCGGCGACCTCGGCGTCGGTCAGCTGTGTCGGCAAATATTCATCGATGATCCGCGCCTCGGCATGTTCGTTGGCGGCCAGTTCACCACGCCCGGCCTGGGCGTAGACCTCCGCCGACTCACTGCGCTTTTTCGCCTCTTTCTGCAGTACCGCGATGACCTCGGCGTCGGAGAGCTCACGTGCCTGCGAGCCCGCGACCTCCGCGGTCTGGATGGCGGCGAGCAGCATCCTGAGGGTGGCGAGGCGCAGCGTGTCCTTTGCTTTCATCGCGGCGGTCATATCCGCACGCAGCTGCGATTTGAGTTCCGACATGTGCCACACGGTAGCCCTTTCCCCGTTCCCGGCCCACTACATTTGGCACTCGACCGGAATTCCACACATGCTCGCCGCAGCGACTGCTCGCAGGTCGCTCGAAGGGGCAGCAGCGGCTGCTCGCAGGTCGCTCGAAACAGCCGGCCGACTGCTTGTGCGGAAACACACTCAGCGTTCCGCACCCGGGTCACCTATGCTGGGCAAATGCCCGTAATCTCGACCTCCGCCATCCGACGAACCGCGTTGGGAGCCGCCGGGGCCGCGGTGGCCGGTATCGGCTACGCCTCGCTGATCGAACGAAATGCCTTCGTACTGCGCGAGGCCACGATGCCCGTCCTACAGCCGGGCTCGTCGTCACTTCGGGTGCTGCACATCAGCGATCTGCACATGATGCCTGGTCAAAAGCTCAAGCAGCAGTGGCTGCGGGAGCTGGATCGGCTGGAGCCGGATCTGGTCGTCAATACCGGTGACAATCTTTCGCACCAGAAGTCGGTGCCGGCGGTGGTCCAGGCCCTCGGCGGATTGCTTTCCCGCCCAGGCCTTTTCGTTTTCGGCAGTAATGACTACTTCGCGCCGGTGCCGAAGAATCCGGCGAAATACTTCAAGAAGGATCACCGCCGCGTGTACGGCGCGCCGCTGCCGTGGAAGGACCTGCGCGCGGCCTTCACCGAGCGCGGCTGGCTCGATCTGACCCATGTACGCCGTGACGTCGAGGTCGCTGGCATTCGCATCGCGAGCGCGGGCGTCGACGATCCTCATCTGCAGCGCGACCGGTACGACACCGTCGCGGGTGCGCCCAATCCGCTCGCCGTGCTGAGCATCGGCCTGACCCACTCGCCCGAACCCCGGGTGCTGGACCGTTTCGCCCAGGACGGCTACGACCTGGTCATGGCGGGTCATACGCACGGCGGCCAGCTGTGCCTGCCCGGATACGGTGCGCTGGTCACCAACTGCGGTATCGATCGTTCGCGGGTGAAGGGCTCGTCCAAGTGGGGTGCGCACACCCAACTGCACGTTTCCGCGGGTCTCGGCACCTCGCCCTGGGCGCCGTACCGCTTCTGCTGCCGCCCCGAGGCGACGCTGCTGACCCTGGTCGCCGCACCGCCGAAGCGTCCCCATGCCGATAGCGGCCAGGGCGTTTCACCCTCGGAAGCCATCGCACGCTGAGTTCCGCTAAGGTCCTTTGCCGAGACTGACGTCAGGCAGGGGATAGTGTGAGCGAGCGTAGCGAGTGAACCAGCAACAGTCTTACGGCGCAGGGCAATTCGGTCCTGCGCTCGGACAGCCCGAATCCGGGCAACCCGATCCCGCCAAGTCGGAAGCCGACGCGTCGCAAAGCACATTCGGCGCGCCGGTCCAGCTCGATCCGGCCGCGCTGTCGCCGTTCGGCCCCGAACCGACGGCAACACCGTGGAACGGCGGTGCCGCATCTGCGCTGCCGATGCCATGGCAGCCCCAGCAGCAAACGGCAAGTGCGCCTGGGCAATTCGATCCGACACTGCAGTGGACGCCGCAGCCGCAGCAACTCGTTTCGTCTTGGCAAGCCGGCTCGACGACGCAATTCCAGCCCGGCGCAACACCATCCGGGCCGCACGGCGGGATGCAAACGCCCAACGGTTCCAATGCGCTCTTCGGTGACCGATTCGCATCGGATTTGGCCGCCGCGTCGAGCGTGAACCGGCCGAGCCGCGGGCGTCGCACCGCATGGATTGCCGCCGCGGTCGCCGCGCTCGTGGTCGCAGGCGGCGCGACGGCGGCCATCGTCACGACCGACCACGGATCGGATGACACCGCGGCGCAGGATCCGGTTCCATCGATGGTGAGCGCACTCACCCCGACGGGTTCGCACACCTCGACCCGGCCGAGCACCACCCAGGATGTCCCCGCCAATCATGAGGCCCCGGTCGTACCCGGCTACCAGGTTGTGGTTGCCTCGGACCTCGGGGCCGCCTATGACGTACCCGCGGACTGGATCGTCGCGCCCGACGGCAAGGTCGGCGGCTTCGGGGAACCGCCCAATGCCGTCACCGGTAAGGGGCTGGCCACCGAGGGGAAGAGTTACTGCCCCGGCTCGACCCGTACCGTAGCCTTCCTGACCGGCTCCAAGGACACCGATTCGGCCACCGCCGCAATCGAACTCGGCACCCGGACCGCCAAGATCGCGTATACCAATTCACCGGGCGGCACAGCCGGGGCCGCGGAGCCGCTGCGCTCACTCGACGGCTCCCAGCAGGGCATGTTCGTGGAGACCAAGGGCACCGCGACCAACGTCAATCCGGGCTGCGCGACGGAGTACTCGGTCTATACCTTCGCCACCCCCACCGATAGCGGCAATTTCGTCATGGTGATCGCGGCCGACACCGGTGTCCCCAATGCCGTAGACGCGGTAACCGCCAAGCGCATCTTCACCAGCATTCGACCCCATGAAGGGTGATTGACCTGCTGGTTTAACGTCTGGACGTGAGCTGTTGTAAGCTACTGCAGGTTCGCTTCACGGGGTGTGGCGCAGCTTGGTAGCGCGCTTCGTTCGGGACGAAGAGGTCGCAGGTTCAAATCCTGTCACCCCGACTCGTGGTTGAGACGAATGGTTCCGCCCCCGGCCCGCACAGGCCGGGGGCGGAGCTGTTTGCGCTGGTTGGCCCGACGGTCCGGGGTGGGCCACCACACCGCATAGGCAATGACCGCTAGTAGCCCGCAGACCAGGGCGAGCAAGCAAACGATCACGAACGCATCCATCCATACCTCCCGAGACTTCTCGTAGGTGCACCCGGCATCGCGACGGATCGGCACCGACCGGCGACGCGTTGGGCGGTCGGCGGATCGCTCGACAAACTCCGCTACCGCGTGCCCGGCTGTCCTCAGCCTGGCGCGGACCTGTTTCCTGCGGTGGTGCGGCGACGTTGCCAAGTGTTGCTGTCTGCTCCCCCACACTGTGCACCGCCGGTGCGAAATTCCGGAAGGCGGCACGCCGGAGGGATGCGCGACGGTTCCGATATGTCCGCGGTCGTCCCATATGGGCGGTGAGCAGACTCTTACCGCTTGCTAACGTGCGGTCATCTCGACGAAACGCGAGGTCCATAGCGTATACACGCATGTCGACACGGGTGGCCACACTGGCGGACGCGGCGGGACGACCGTTGCGGGACGTTGTCTATACGACCTTGCGCGGCGAGTTGATGAACGGTGATATCCGGTTCGGCGAACGCCTGACCGAGCCCAAGCTGTCGACTCGGTTCGGAATCTCGCGGACGCCGGTCCGAGAAGCACTGACCATGCTGTGCTCGGACGGGCTTTTACTGCGGGAGGAGTACGGCTTCACTCCGGTGCGGCCGAGCATCCCCTTGATCCGGGACCTGTACGAGCTGCGAATCACCTTGGAGCTCGGTGGAATTCAGCGCGCCATCGACAATCCCGCGGTCGTGCATGATCATGCGCTGCTGACCGCCGAGCGCGCGGCCTGGCTGGCGCTGCGGGCGGATCCGCCCGAGCAGGAGCCCGGTTTCGTGGTGCGGGACGAGGAGTTCCACGTCACGCTGCTGACGGCGGCGGGCAATGCCGAGCTGGTGCGCTCGCTGAAGGCGGTGAATTCGCGGATCCGGCATGTGCGGATGTACGACTTCATGGTCAACAATCGGATCGAGACCACCATCGCCGAGCATCTGGGAATTCTGGATGCGGTTCTGGCACAAGATCTTCCGCTGGCATATCGGCTGCTGCACACCCATATCGGCGAATCGCTCGATGTCGTTCTCGATCGGGTCACGCGGGCCATCGCCGCGATGTCCTTGGCAACTGAATAGGGAGTCTTCCGGTGACATTGGGGTTCGATACGGTTCTGATCGCCAATCGCGGCGAAATCGCCTGCCGGATCATACGGACGGCACGTGAGCTCGGTCTGAAGACCGTCGCGGTGTATTCCGACGCCGATGTGGGTGCGGCCCATGTCGAAATCGCGGACGTTGCCGTGCATTTGGGAGGGAGTTCAGCGGCCGAATCGTATCTGCGCGGGGACCGGGTGATCGAGGCGGCGCTGTCGGCGGGTGCGGGCGCTATTCATCCCGGATACGGTTTCCTCTCGGAGAATGCGGATTTCGCTACGGCGGTGACCGATGCCGGGATCGCGTTCGTCGGGCCGACGCCGGAGCAATTGCGCATCTTCGGCGATAAGCACACCGCCCGGGAAGCGGCCAAAGCCGTTGGGGTACCGCTCATTCCGGGTACCGGACTGCTCGAATCGGCCGAGCACGCGGTGGCCGAGGCCGATCGCATCGGTTATCCGGTAATGCTCAAGGCGGTCGGTGGCGGCGGCGGTATCGGCATGCAGGCCTGCGGTGACGCCGATGAGCTGCGGTCGGCATATCTGCGCGTGCAGCGTTTGGCCGCGACGAATTTCTCCTCGACCGGGGTCTTCCTGGAGCGGTTCGTGGCGCGGGCCAGGCATATCGAGGTGCAATTGTTCGGTGACGGTCACGGACGGGTGGTGAGTCTCGGCACCAGGGATTGTTCGCTGCAGCGGCGCAATCAGAAGGTCATCGAGGAGGCGCCCGCACCGGGACTCGCGCCGGAACTGTCGGAGCAGTTGCTCGCGGCGTCGCGGGAGCTGGCCAGGTCGGTCGGATACCGATCGGCGGGCACCGTGGAATTCGTTTACGACGTCGAGCGCGGTGCGGCCTCGTTCCTGGAGATGAATACCCGGCTGCAGGTCGAGCATCCGGTGACCGAGGCGGTGACCGGTGTCGATCTGGTCGCATGGATGCTGCGGCTGGCGGGCGGAGACAGCTCGATGGTCGACGAACTGCCCGAGACCGGACCGGCGATCAGCGGATCGGCCGTGGAGGCACGGGTCTACGCCGAGGATCCGGGACATGATTACCGGCCGAGTGCCGGGCTGATCACCGCGGCGACCTTTCCGATGGATACGGGAATTCGGATCGATACCTGGGTCGCGACGGGCACCGAGGTAAGTCCGTATTATGACCCGCTGCTCGCCAAGGTGATCGCGGCGGGGACCACCCGCGACGCCGCCTTCGCGGAATTGCGCGATGCGCTGGCGGCGACCAGGATTTACGGGGTTCAGACGAATCTGCCCCAGTTGCGGGCCGCGAGCGCCGATCCCGTGGTGCTCGGCGCGGAGCACGTCACGACCACACTGGCCGATATCCGGCCCGCCAGCCATCGCATCGATGTGTTGCGCGCTGGGACGATGACCACGATCCAGGATCATCCGGGTCGAATCGGCTTGTGGCAGGTCGGAATTCCGCCGTCGGGTCCGATGGACGATCTGTCGTTCACCCTGGCCAATACCGCCCTCGGCAACCCCGCAGGTGTGCCCGCACTGGAATGCACACTCCAGGGGCCACGGCTGCGTTTCGCCGATGACACCATGGTGTGCGTGACGGGTGCGCGGACGCCAGTCACGGTGGATGGACAGCCGGTCCCGATGTGGCAGCCGGTCACCGTTCCGGCCGGGTCGGTGCTCGATATCGGCGCACCGTCGGATGCCGGATTGCGTACCTACCTGGCAGTGCGCGGCGGCATCGATGCACCGCTCTATCACGGCAGCGCCGCCACCTTCACCCTCGGTGGTTTCGGTGGCAGCACCGGCAAGGCCGTTGTCGCGGGTGATGTCCTGGGTGTCGTCAGGAATCGGCCCGAACTCACTGAGCCACACGAGGTTCCGCTCGACGAGCGGCCCGGGTTCACACATGTCTGGCAACTGGCCGTCAACATCGGACCGCAGACCGCACCGGCCTATTTCATCGATGCGGATATGGACCAATTCTATTCGCACCCTTGGAAGGTCGGGAGTCACGCGAATCGCACCGGCATCCGTCTGGAGGGTCCCAAGCCGACCTGGTCGCGCACCGACGGTGGCGATGCGGGATTGCATCCGTCGAATCTGCACGACAACCCCTACAGCATCGGAACATTGAACGTCTCCGGTGATACCCCGATCCTGCTCGGCCCGGACGGTCCGAGCCTCGGCGGCTTCGCCTGCCCGCTCACCGTGATCTCGGCGCATCGCTGGAAACTCGGCCAGTTGCGTCCCGGCGATACCGTCCGCTTCGTGCCCGTCGACGATGACCGGGCCACCGCACTGCGTCGTTCGAATGTCGCCCGAGCCAAGGCCGAGATACCAGAGGTCCCAATGGATCTCGCCGCGCCGCTGCGCCTGCGCTCCGGTTGCCGCGAGTCGGCCGGACTGGATGATCGCGGCATTCTCGGTACTGTCGCGGCGGGCACGGATCGCCCGCACGTCGCCTATCTGCGCGGCGGCGACGACAATATCCTGGTCGAATACGGCGAGATGGTGCTGGATCTCGGCCTGCGTATGCGGGTGCACGCACTCGCCGAGGCACTCGCGGACACGGGCCTGCCGGGCATCATCGATGTGACGCCGGGCGTGCGTTCACTGCATATCCATTTCGATCCCGAAGTGCTGCCGCAGTATCGGCTGCTCGGTGTGCTGACCGATCTCGAGTCCGAACTGCCCGCAACCAATGATCTAGTGGTGCCGAGTCGCACCATTCGATTGCCACTGTCGTTCGACGATCCCTCGATCGCCGAGGCCATCGATCGCTACCGCAGCGGGGTCCGCGATACCGCGCCGTGGCTGCCCTCGAATACCGAATTCATCCGCCGCATCAATGGACTCGACAGCGTCGAGGATGTGCGGGCCGCGGTCTTCGACGCCGAATACCTGGTGCTTGGCCTGGGTGACGTCTATCTCGGTGCGCCGCTCGCGGTTCCGCTCGATCCGCGACACCGGTTGGTCACCACCAAGTACAACCCGGCGCGCACCTGGACCCCATCGGATGCGGTCGGTATCGGTGGCAAGTACCTCTGCGTATACGGCATGGCATCACCGGGCGGCTATCAGCTGATCGGCCGGACGGTGCCGATCTGGTCCAGCTACCGGCAATCCCCGCCGTTCGAGGCGGGCACCCCGTGGCTGTTCCGATTCTTCGACCGCATCATCTGGGAGCCGGTGACGCCCGAGCAGCTGCTCGAACAACGCGCGGCCGCCGCGGCGGGCCGGTTCGACGCCGAGGTCAGTGATGGCAGCTTCGCCCTCGCCGACTATCTGCGGCTGCTCACCGAAAATGCCGAATCCATAGCGCAATTCGAGTCCGAGCAGGCCATTGCCTTCGAAGCGGAGAAGCGGGCATGGCGCGCCGGAGGGGAATTCGAGCAGAGCTCGAGCGTGGCGAGCGTGCCGGAACCAATGACCGATCCGCTGGATGGATTACCACCGGACGCGACGGTGGTCACCGCACCGATGATCGGCAATGTCTGGCGGGTGGAGATCGAGGTGGGCCAGCGGCTCGGCGCGGGCGACCCGGTGGCCATCCTGGAGGCGATGAAACTCGAACTACCGGTGCACAGCCCGGGCACCGGCACGGTACTGAAGGTGCTGGCCACCCCCGGCGCCAAGGTGGAACCGGGAACCCCACTAGCAGTGATCGGAGCCGCCGAATGACCTCAGGCGTCCTAGGCAATACCGAAGTCCATGGCACACCGACCGCACGGGTGGCCGCCGCGTATCGGCGGGTTGCCGAGGTCGACCGGCCGGAGGTGTGGATCACACTGCGTGCCGAGGCCGATGTCGCCGCCGACGCCACGGCCGTCGAACAACGGCTCGCCGCGGGTGAATCCTTGCCGCTGGCCGGGGTATTGGTCGCGGTCAAGGACAATATCGATGTCGCGGGACTGTCGACGACGGCGGCCTGTCCGGAATTCGCCTACACCGCCGAGAGCACCGCGGCGGCGATCGAACGCCTGGTCGCGGCGGGGGCACTGGTCCTCGGCAAAACCAATCTGGACCAGTTCGCCACCGGGCTCGTCGGTACCCGCAGCCCGTATGGCGCGGTTCGCAACGCGCATGATCCGGAGTTGATCTCCGGAGGTTCCAGTTCCGGTTCGGCGGTCGCCGTGGCCCTGGGTATCGCGGATATCGGAATCGGCACCGACACTGCGGGTTCCGGACGCGTCCCGGCCGCACTGCACGGAATCGTCGGCATCAAGGCCACTTTGGGGATCATCCCGGCGCACGGTGTGGTCCCGGCGTGTGCGGACTTCGACGCCGTGACGGTCTTCGCCACCGACCTCGACCGCGCGGTCGCGGCGGCCGCGGTCATGGCCGGACCGGAGCCGCGGGATCCGCGCAGCCGATTCTGGCCCGCGGATGTGCCGCTCGCCGCACCGCAGAACATCCGGCTCGCGGTCCCGCGCGCCGCGGATCTCGTCGCGCTCAGCGCACCGTACCGAGATGCGTTCGCCCGCACCGTATCCGCGGTGGTGCGCGCCGGGATCATGATCGAAGAGATCGATATCTCGGGGATGCTCGATGCCGCACTCCTGCTCTACGACGGCGCGATCGTGGCGGAACGCTATGCGGCCGTCGGCACATTCCTCGATACCGCACCGGCGAGCGCTGATCCCACCGTGACGGCCATCATCAATGCCGCGGCAGCCACGACCGGCCCCGGATTCGCGGCGGATCTGGACACGCTGGCGAAGTCCAAGGCAGCGGCGGCGGTGACCTTGCAAGGTTTCGCTGGACTGCTGTTGCCGACGACCACGGAGCATCCGAGTATCGCTGCGGTACAAGCGGATCCGTTCGGCATCAATCGTCGAATGGGCACATACACGAACTTCTGCAATCTCTTGGATATGGCGGCCGTGGCCGTCCCCGGCCTACCCACCGCGACCGGTGCGCCGTTCGGGGTGATGGTCGTGACCCCCGCCTTCGCCGATCAGATCGCCATCGATATCGCCGCACGCATCATCGGCGCGGACAACGCCCCGACACTCGTCGAGGAGGGTGTCGAACTGGCCGTCTTCGGCGCGCACCTGCGCGGTCAGCCGTTGCACTGGCAACTCGAGGAGATCGGCGCGCGGTTCACCGGCGAGATCCGCACCACCGACGCCTACCGCCTGACCGCACTCGACACCACACCCCCGAAACCGGGACTGGTGCGCCACGGCCCTGGACTCGGTGCGCCGATTGTCGGCGAGCTGTTCCGGGTATCGGCGGCGGGACTCGGCCGCTTCCTCGCCGCGCTGCCCGCACCGATGGCGCTGACCAGTATCGAACTATCCGACGGACGTGCGGTTATCGGCTTCGCCTGTACCTACGACTCCGCGGGTGCCGCCACAGATATCACCTCGTACGGGGGGTGGAAGGCCTATCTGCAGAACCAGAACTGACCGCTGACTCAAACGTCTTATACATTTGTGCTAGACAAACGTGCAACGCGTCTGTTAGACATATGTGCAAGACATTCGAGCCAGTGAGGAACAGATCATGAGCAACACCAACCCCGCCGCCATCAGCCCGCGGGTCCTCGTCTGCGGCGGCGGCATCGGCGGCAATGCCGTTGCCCTGCAACTGCTCCGGGCCGGGATCCGGGCCACCGTGGTCGAGCGGGCAGCCACGCCCCGCCCCGGCGGTCAGGCCGTGGATCTGCGCGGTCCGAGCGTCGAGGTGGCGGAGCGAATGGGGCTGATGCCCGGCATCCGCAAGTCCCAGTTGGACGAGCGCGGCATGGTTTTCGTAGACAGCGAGGGTAAGGAACTGCTGCGCCTGGCCGCGGAGGTCTTCGAGGGCAAGGGCGCGGTCGCCGAGATCGAGATCACCCGCGGCGACCTGAACCAGGTACTGCTCGATCTGCTCGACGAGGCGGGTGGCGTGGACTACCGCTACGGCGAATGGGTTACCGAGATCAGCCAGGACGGCACGGGCGCGGATGTCACCTTCGCCTCCGGCGGCACCGAGCGGTTCGACATCGTGATCGGCGCGGACGGACTGCATTCCTCGACCCGGCGCCTGGTCTTCGGCCCGGAAGAGGATTTCTCCACCTACCTCGGCGGCTATATGTCCTTCTTCACGCTGCCGACACCCGAGTACGCGCAGCCGCACTGGATCGCGATGAACTCGCTGGTCGGCGCGACCGGTGTGGGCCTGCGTCCCGATTTCGACCCGACCACCTGCAAAGCGCTGGTAGTCATCCGCGATGCCGCGAATCCGGCGCTGCGTCGGGATGTCGCGGCCCAGCAGCAGCTCATCCGCGAGCGGCTGGCCGACGGCGGCACGATCGCGAGCACCGTGAGCGAGGCCATGGCCACCGCCGAGGACTTCTACTTCGACGAACTGGCCCGCATCGATGTCCCGAACTGGTCCAAGGGCCGCGTGGTGCTGCTCGGCGACGCGGGCTACTGCGGTTCGCCGCTCACCGGGCAGGGCACCGCTATGGCCCTGGTCGGCGCCTACGCCTTGGCCGGTGAAATCGTCACGCACGCAACCGATCCCGAAAAGGCGCTGGCCCGCTATGAAGAGGTGCTGCGGCCGTTCGTCACCACCGCGCAGGAACTGCCACCCGGTGGCCTGCGGTCGATGACGCCGGAATCCCGGTTCGGCATCCGCGCGGGCCTGTTCGTGAGCAAGCTGATGACCACCAAGATCATGAAGCCGCTCATGATGAAGATGCTCACCAAGACCGAGAGCTACGAATTGCCCGACTACTCGATCCAGACGGTCGCCTGACCGCTCGCGGCCCGGCCGGGCCGGTCACCCCTCGTGAACCGGCCCGGCCACATACATCTTTGGATGGGATCGCCGGCGCGCACCGAATGGTTACCTTCGGCAGCGGCGACTACGTGCGCCGGTCAGCTCCGGGAAGAGCCATCCGAAGTGGTTGCCACCGATAAAGCGCCAGCCGGGCCGGTCACCCCTCGTGGACCGGTCCGGCTGGCGCTACCCCCGTGACGCGACCTGTTACCCCTCGTGAACAGGTCGAGCCCGGTTCCCCACCCCGGTGGTGGCTTGTGTTGCGGTGTTGACACAAACAATGCCGGTGCGGGCTTGTTGGGCACTTAAGAAGACCTTGCAGGGACAAAACCGCAGGCAGCCGCACTATTTGCGGAAGTTCCTCCGGAGTTTGCGGCGCGTTGGCACGAATCGGCGGATGATAGAGGATGAGGGCGCGAAGGAGAATGGAGCGGCGATGGAAACCGTGATTGTCTGGGTGCTGGCCACCCTGCTCTATTGGTGGGGTCTGCTGTAGTCGGCGAGGTCTGGGGCCCGTGGAATCCAGCCCCCAAATAACGAAAAGCTCCGCCTCCGACCGAAATGGTCAGGGGCGGAGCTGTTTTCGGGGCCGAGCGGTCAGCCGTCCAGTCCGGCGCGGACACTTTCCTCGACGCGCTTGCCGAGTTCGGCGTCCACGTTCTGCCAGTACTCGAAGACGCGGGACAGCACCGGCTCGCGCACGCCGCCGAGCACATGGCCGACGATATTGTCCACCAGGCGATCTCGCTGCTCGTCGTCGAAGACCTCACGGACCAGGGTGCCCGCCTGGGTGAAGTCGCCGTCCTCGGCGTGCTCGAGATAGCCCGCGCGTTCGAAGGTCGGGTCGAACTCCCAGCTACCGCCATCGGGTGCCCGGTCCGGGTCCGCATGCGGGCCGCCGAACGAATTCGGTGCGTAGACAGGCACATTCGCGTCGTTGTAGTCGTAGCGCATCGCCCCCTCCTTGGCATAGGAGTTGACCTCCGCGGCCCGCGCGCGATTCGGCGGCAGTAGCGCGTAGTTGGTGCCGATGCGGTAGCGGTGCGCGTCCGTGTAGGCGAATACCCGGCCGAGCAACATCTTGTCGGGCGAAAAGCCGATACCGGGAACGACATTCGAGGGTTCGAAGGCCGCCTGCTCGATATCGACGAAATAGTTGCCAGGATTGCGGTTCAGGGTCCATTTGCCGACCTCGATCAGCGGGTAGTCCCGATGCGACCACACCTTGGTCAGGTCGAACGGGTTGAAGCGGTACCCCTCAGCCTCGGCGACCGGCATGACCTGCACATACACCGTCCAGCTCGGGAACTCACCGCGTTCGATCGCCTCGTGCAGGTCGCGGCGGTGGTAGTCGGCGTCGGCACCGGCGAGGCGATCGGCCTCGGCCTGGGTCAGGTAGTCGATGCCCTGATCGGTCTTGAAGTGGTATTTCACCCAGAAGCGCTCGCCCGCGACATTGATCCACTGATAGGTGTGCGAACCGTAGCCGTTCATGTGCCGGTAGGTCTTCGGGATGCCGCGGTCGCCCATCAGCCAGGTCACCTGGTGGGCGGTCTCCGGACGCAGGGTCCAGAAGTCCCACTGCATAGTGTGATCGCGCAGTCCGCTGCCGGGCAGGCGCTTCTGCGAACGGATGAAGTCGGGGAACTCGAGCGGGTCCTTGATGAAGAAGATCGGGGTGTTGTTGCCGACGAGGTCGTAGTTGCCGTCCTCGGTGTAGAACTTCACCGCGAATCCGCGCGGGTCGCGCCAAGTATCCGGACTGCCCTGTTCGCCCGCGACGGTGGAGAACCGGGCCAACGATTCGGTGCGCGCGCCGGGCTGGAAGAGCTTGGCCTTGGTGTAGCGACTCACGTCATTGGTCACCACCAGCTCGCCGTACCCGCCCGCACCCTTGGCGTGCACGATCCGCTCCGGCACCCGCTCCCGGTTGAATTGGGCGAGCTTTTCGATGAGGTAGTGGTCGTGCAGCAGGATCGGGCCCTGCGTGCCCGCGGTGAGCGATTCGCTATCGCTCGGTACCGGCGTCCCGGTGTTGGTGGTTGTCGGCTTGGTCATCGGCAGCCTCCTTCGCTGAATGGCTACGTCCCGGGGCGGGATGTACGGCAGGTCGGGCACAGACCCCAGAAGACGACCTCGGCCTCGTCGACGACGAACCCGTGCGCGTCCTCGGGTTCGAGACAGGGGGCTGCACCAACGACACAGTCGATGTCGACGACCGTGTCGCAGCTTCGGCACACCAGGTGGTGGTGGTTGTCCCCGGCCCTGGTCTCGTACAGCGCGGACGAACCGGCCGGTTCGATGCGCCGCAGGATTCCGGCGTTTACGCAGGCCCGGAGCACGTCATAGACGGCCTGCGTGGATACCGAGCCCAGGGTTTCGCGGACGGTGGCGGCCACTCGATCGGCATCCGAATGCGGTCGAGCCGCGACCGCAGCCAGCACTGCGATCCGCGGAGCGGTAATCCGCAGACCGGCCGCGCGCAACTGCTCGCGTGGATCGGTGACGTTGATGTGCATACATCCGATGTTTACGCCTTTTCTGGAATTAGTCAAGAAAAGGCTGGCGGCAGGTTGCCACGGTGGTTACGGCGGGCGGCCGGCCCGAACGCGCCCCAGCCCGCCAATGACCTGCGGCTGCGCCACGGGTAGTGCGGGTCGACGGCGCGGATTCGCCGGTGGTCATGGCGGGCGGCGGGCCCACGCATATCGATCCGGCCCCGGCCACCGATGACATCCGCCCACGACAGCCACCGATTGTCCGCGACACCTTGGTCTGCAGCCTGCGCCCGGCGGCGTGCGATGGCATCGGCCGAGTCGCGAGGCACGCCGACTCGTTGTCAGGAGCGGAACTTCTTGGCCCGCATGTACTTGGCGAGTTCGTCGTAGGTGCCGTCGCTATTGGCGAATTCGATTACGTTGCGTGCGGATTCGAACCAGGGGCCTGTGCTGGGCTTGATCCGGCTCAGCGCGACCTCGATATCGGGCATCCCGATCGGGCGCACGGTGCCGGTGCTGATCGAATCCGCCATCGCCAATTGTGTTGCGGAGGTGCAGATATGAGCCAGATCGGCACCCGAGAAGCCGTCGGTGCGGCGCACAATGGCCGGGAGATCGATGCCCGCGACGGGACGATCCTTCAGGTGGTAGTGCAGGATCGCCCGGCGCGCTTCCGGATCCGGCAATCCGACCAGGATCATGCGGTCGAACCGGCCAGGGCGGCGCAGGGCGACATCGAGATCCCACGGGTGATTGGTGGCGCCAAGGATGTAGACGCCGTCATTGCTCTTGGTGGCCGAATCCATTTCGTTGAGCAGCTGATTCACCACATTGCGCATCCAGGCCGAACCCGACATCTGACTGCGCTTGTGCCCGAGAGCATCTACCTCGTCGAGGAACAGCACACAGGGCGCATTGCGGCGGGCCATTTCGAAGACCTCGTGCATGTTGCGCTCACCGGCACCGTGATAGATATCGAGGATGTCGGCGATTTCGATCGGATAGAAATTCGCGCCGAGCTCACCGGCGACTGCCGACGCGATGAAGGTCTTACCGCAGCCGGGCGGCCCGTACAGCAGCAGTCCACCGCGCGCGGAAGTGCCGAAAGCCTTGGCGAATCCGGGATTACGAATCGGCCCGAGCAGCGTGAGTTCGAGCTGACGCTTCACATCCTGCATGCCACCGACATCGGCCAACTTGACCGTGGGCCTTTCGAACACCCCGACATCGGAGTCGGTAACGAATTCGCGCGAACCCTCATTGACGAACGCGGGCGCAATTATGTCGCCGAGCTGCTCTTCCGCAGCCGCCCAATCATATTGCGGTGATTCGTCTTTCGCATCATCCGGCGTCGGCTCGCGTGGTGTGGGTTCGCTTGAAGGCTGACCCGGCGTCGGTTGACCAGACGCCGGTCCGCCGGACGGCGACTGACCAGACGCCGGCTGACCGGACACCGGCACGCTCGGCGTCGACTGCCCCGGCGTGAGCTGACCCGGTACCGACTGCCCCGGCGTGAGCTGATCCGGTGTGAGCTTGCCCAGCGCGGGCTGGCTGGGCGTGGGTCGGCCGAGCGTCGACTCGCCCGGCGTGGGCTGCCCCGGCGTGAGCTGCCCCGGCATCGGCTGCCCCGGCATCGGCTGCCCCGGCATCGGCTGACCGGGCGTGGCCTGGCCGGGCGCCGGCTGCCCCTGTGTCGACTCGCCCGGCGTGAGCTGCCCCGGCATCGGCTGACCGGGCGTGGCCTGGCCGGGCGCCGGCTGCCCCTGTGTCGACTCGCCCGGCGTGAGCTGGCCCGGCATCGGCTGACCGGGCGTGGCCTGGCCGGGCGCCGGCTGCCCCTGTGTGGGCGCGCTCGGCGTGGGCTGGCCCGACATCGGCTGGCCCGGCGTGAGCTGCCCCGACATCGGCTGGCCCGGCGTGGGCTGGCCCGGCGTGGGCTGGCCCGGCATCGGCTGACCGGGCGTGAGCTGCCCCGACATCGATGCGCTCGACGGTAGTTGGCTCGGTGCGGCAGGGGGCGCGGCACCACCGGCGAGCGCAATCGTGCACTGTTGCAACAACTCCAGGACACGGGCGTGTCCCGGCTCTTGGGCGAGCGCAGTCGCACACTGGGCCAGTGCTTCGGCGTAGCGCGCACGGTCGACCAGCAGCTCGATCACTCGCACCCGCAGCGCAAGTACCTCCGGACTGCGCTCGAGCGCGGCCAGCATTTCGGTCAGTACCAGATCATCGGACACGCCGACCCCCCTCTTCAGCTGGTGAGCTCGTTGATTCTAGATCGCGGTAAGCAGGTCGGTACCCGCCCGAACCGCCACCCACGGGTAGCCGACAACAATGCCGGGACATCATGCGACGCGGCACCGACAATGCATCGAAACCCCTTGCCCGGCAGTGTTCATGCCGACCTCGGCACACCCGCGTGTGCGGCGTATCCATACGACATGTGCCCAGTCAGGGGAACAATGGGGCTGAGGAGGGCCGATGACAGCAGCACTCATGGCGGCGGCCGCCGGCGTAATGGGCGTTCGTAATCGGACGCTGATTCGGGTCCGCTGCGCCCACTCAGCAATGCGTGAGCAAGAGCACTGCGCCGGTCCGCACGGGCCACCGAGACTGCCGATTCGGTACCAACACAGTCGCAGGTCCGAGCGTGCGGAGTCGGACCGGTATCGCGAGCGCTCGACATTGTCCGGCTCCACGGTCGGCATGCCTGCCGGCTGCTGGCGGGCGGCGTCCGGTGAGCCAGGTGTCGGGGCTGCCGGTGGCTGAATTCGACGGGTTCGGTCATGGCTCCCCTTGTCGGGCTGGCTGCGCTCGGTGCCGCTGAACAATTGCCAACTGGCCCGACCAGGGGATTTGGGTTGTGTGCGTCACATTCGGCGTTGTGGAATAGATCCGGAAGCCGGACGGTTGACCATCTCTGTCGGCGTCCGGACAGCCCCGGGCCTCACCCCATTTGTCGCTACGAGCGACCACCCGCCGAGAGGCGCTTGTGGGACGTCGGCACTCGAGTCGTGACGTTGGCGTGGCGTCCGGCGGCTTTGCGCCGCCAGGTTTACCGACCTGGCGGCGTTTTGCGTTTCCGGGGCGGCTCGACTCGTGGTCCACGGTGGCGTGGTCGATGATGCAGCCATGGCAACGCACGGCGACGCCCTGAGACGCCGGCTCGGACTCGGGGACTCGGTGATCATCGGGCTCGGCTCGATGGTCGGCGCTGGCATCTTCGCGGCGCTCGCACCCGCAGCGGCAGCGGCGGGCAGTTGGCTGCTGCTCGCGTTGGCGGTCGCAGCGCTGCTCGCGTACTGCAATGCGATGTCTTCGGCGCGGTTGGCGGCGCGGTACCCGGTGTCGGGCGGCACCTACGTATACGGACGCGAGCGCCTGGGTGCGTTCTGGGGATATCTCGCCGGGTGGGGGTTCGTCGCGGGCAAGACCGCGTCGTGTGCGGCAATGGCGCTGACGGTCGGCGGTTACGCGTGGCCGGAATATTCGCGGGTCGTCGCGGTCGCGGCAGTGGTCGCGATCACCGGGATCAACTACGCGGGGGTGCAGAAGTCGGCGCTGGCCACCCGGATCGTAGTGGCGGCGGTGCTGGCCGTGCTCGCGGTGGTCGTCGGGGTGGGATTGTTCGGAAACCATTCCGCGGCGACAGCTCTGCCGGACCGGATCGGGCCGCGTGGGGTATTGGAGGCAGCGGGATTGCTGTTCTTCGCCTTCGCGGGATACGCCCGCATCGCCACCCTCGGCGAGGAGGTGCGCGATCCCCGCCGCACGATTCCGCGGGCCATCATGATCGCGCTCGGGCTCGCGCTCACGGTGTATGCGCTGGTGGCGGTGGCAGCGCTGGCAGTGCTCGGGTCCGCGGGTCTCGCGCATGCGATCGCCCCGCTGGCCAGGGTCATTTCGCTGGCCGGAATACCTGGCTTGGCACCGGCGGTCCGGGTCGGCGCGGTGCTCGCGGCGGCCGGAACGCTGCTCGCACTGATACTCGGGGTTTCGCGCACGGTGCTCGCGATGGCACGCGACAGATATCTGCCGGGAGCGCTGGCCGCGGTGCATCCGCGCTTCGGCGTCCCGCATCGGGCGGAATCGGCGGTCGGCGCGGTGGTGGCGATAGTGGCCGGAACCTTCGATCTGCGTGCGGCCATCGGCTTTTCGTCATTCACCGTGCTCGTGTACTACCTGATCGCCAATGCTTCGGCGGCGACACTGACTGAGGCAGAGGATCGTCCGGCACGCTGGGTGCCGCTCGTCGGCGCGGCCGGATGTGTGGTCGTCGGGTTTTCGCTCCCGATCGGCTCCGTACTGGCCGGGCTGGCGGTCCTGGCCATTGGCGGCTGCTGGTACGCCGCACGTGGTTGGTCCACACACGACTGAAGGGCCGTGTGTCGAGGAGTCGGTTCCTGGCGCCGAAACCGGCGGTCGGCGCGGTGGTGGCCGGGACCCTCGATCCGACAGCGGATATCGGCTTTCGTCATTCACGGTGCTCGTGTACTACCTGATGGCCACGGTTTCGGCTGCGACATTGAGCTGAGGCAGAGGACGCGCTGGGTCCCGCTCGTCGGCGCGGCCGGATGTGTGGTCGTCGGGTTGTTATTGCCCACGGCATCGGTGCTGACCGGACTCACGATCCTCGCCCCGGGCGGTGGATGGCTCGCAATACGAACACGCCACTGATGTCCTCGATCGACGCCGCCCGATGTGGTCGCCGGATTGCCGATGCCCCCAGCGTCGGCACTGACCGGACTCGCAATCCTCGCCTCGGGAAGAGAGTGCTTCGCAATACGAGGACGCCGGTGCTGTCCGCCAAGATGAATCGTGGCATGTTCGACGTCTAGTGGCACGCCCGGTTTGCATTCGGCTGAACCGTATTCAGCCTGTTGCCCGCTCTGGCGCGGTTAGGCGCGATAGCCTCGAGCTATGGGGCGCATCTACAGATTCCTGGCCGGAACCGCGGCGGTATCGCTGGTTGTAGGGAGCGTTTTCGCCGGGGGTGCCCAGGCCGCTCCCGCCGAGCAGCTGTCGTGTGCGGTGTCATCCGGGCGCGAGCCGGAACGGGCGGCGCCGGAACAGGTTGGACTCGATTCGGGGCTGCTCGCGGACGCGGTGGCGTTCGCGAG
>NZ_JBFAWD010000051.1:0-22049 GCF_040680135.1 Nocardia sp. NPDC052112
CTACGAACGCGCGCTGGTCTTGGTCCGCCCGGATGGTCATGTCGCCTGGCGCGGCGATTCCGTCGACGACGACCCCGCCGCGATCCTGGCCACCGTTACCGGACATGTCATCGTTCCCGCCGCCGCACCTCAGGAAGAGGTAACTCGATGAGCACCCCGACCTCCGCAACTGTTCGCGACGCATTGTCGATGCGCACCCTCGGCGAAGCCCTGCTTGCGACCGCCGCCGTGCGCGGCGACAAACCGGCCCTGGCCGCCGAAGACGGCACGCTGGCCTACACCTGGCGCGAATACGGCGAGCACGCGCGCCGGGCCGCGGCCGGGCTGGTCGGACTCGGAATCCGGCGCGGCGACACGGTCGGGCTGTTACTGAGCAACCGACCGGAGTTCCACCTCGCCGACGCCGGTGCGCTGTTGATCGGGGCGACACCGTTCTCGATGTACAACACCTATCCGCCTGAGCAATTGGCTCACCTACTGACCGATACCGGTGCCCGGGTCGTGATCACCGAACCCGCCCTGCTGCCAGGAGTGCTGGCTGCCCGCGACTTCGAGAGCACAGCCGTCGACACGATCGTCGTAATCGGTGAACCTGTCGAAGGCACGACCCCATGGTCGACGGTGATCGAGACCGATTCCACCACCATCGATCTCGATGCCTTGATCGAGGCGGTCGCACCCGACGACATCGCCGTCATCAGTTATACCTCGGGAACCACGGGCGCTCCCAAAGGCGTTCAGCTCACCCATCGGAATCTGCTGGCAATGGCCGATTCGGTTCTGCAGGTGATGGCCGTAGATGCCGAGTACCGGATGCTGTCGTACCTGCCGATGGCGCACGTCGCCGAACGGGTCTGCAGCCACTACATGCCGCTAGTCGTCGGCTACTCGATCATCAGCATCCCGGTGCTGAACCAGGTCGGCGCCGCGCTGCCGAAGTTCCACCCGCACATGTTCTTCTCGCCGCCGCGGCTGTGGGAGAAGCTGCGCGCGGCCATCCAGGCAAAGATCGCCGCCGAGGTAAACGTCGAATTGCGGGCACAGCTCACGCGTGCGATCGAGGTCGGCGCCGAGGCGGTGCGTGAACGACAGGCCGGGCGCGAGCCGAGCGATTCGCTTGCGACAGAATTGAATCAGACCGCCCCGCTGCGCGCCGCGATCCGCGCCGGCCTGGGTTTGGACGAGATTGTGGTCGCCATCGTCGGAGCGGCGCCGGTCCCACCGCAGGTCATCGAGTTCTTCCACGCCCTCGGCATCCCGCTGCAGGAGATCTACGGACTGTCCGAGACCACAGGTCTGATCACAATGACCCGCGCCGACGAGGTGAAGCTGGGGTCTGTCGGCCGCGCGCTGCCCGGTATGGAGATCCGCCTCGCCGACGACGGGGAGATCCTCGCCCGCGGACCGCTGATCATGGCCGGTTACCGCAATCGGCCGACGGCCACCGCCGAAATCATCGACACCGATGGCTGGCTGCACACCGGAGACATCGGAGAATTGGCGGACGACGGATATCTCCACGTCGTCGACCGCAAGAAAGAACTCATCATCAACGCCGCCGGAAAGAATATGTCTCCGGCGAATATCGAGGCCCGCATCAAAGAAAGCAGCCCGCTGATCGGGCAGGCGTGCGCCATCGGGGATGGCAGGCCCTACAACGTTGCCCTGATCGTGCTCGATGGCGATGCCGTCAGCGTGTTCGCAAAGGAAAATGACTTGTCGGACACTATGATCCAGCAATTGGCAAACGATCCCGTTCTGCACACGGCGGTGCAATCGGCCATAGATCGAGCCAACGCGGGTCTGGCACGAGTGGAACAGATCAAACGCTTCACAATCCTGCCCGTCGAATGGCAGCCCGACAGCGACGAGATGACACCGACCTCGAAATTGAAACGCCGTCCGATCGCGCAGAAATACGCCGCAGAAATCGAAGCGCTTTACGCGTGATGAACCGTGGCCTTGTTCCGGCTCGGATATAGGCACAGAAAGGAGAATTCCATGTATATCGCCGTTGTTATTCTTGCGATCCTGCTCGCGCTGGCGTACTTCGCGGCAGGGATTTCAAAGGCCATCGGCGCCGAGCAGGCCATGGCCACGGCCGATCACCTCCGCGTGCCACACGCCCAGTATCGGGTGATCGGTGCACTCGAAATCCTCGGCGCTGCCGGGGTATTGGCCGGAATTGTGTGGGGATGGCTGGGTGTGGCTGCGGGAAGCGGACTACTCGCGCTCATGCTCGGTGCACTTGTCACTCACGCGCGTGCGAAGGATCCGGTGAAAGCCATGGTCCCAGCGCTGATTCTGGGGCTGATCGCCGCGGCATTCATCGCTACTCGCGTGCTCACCCTCTGATTATTCGACACTCGAACGCCGACCGCCCCGCGGCGGTTGGCACTCCGACCAGGAGGAAGTAAATGAAACGAGGCACGGCCACAACGGCCCTGTCACCGACGACACGTGCGCACATCGTGCTCGCGGCTGCCGTATTGGCTGGGGCCTATGCCACCTCTCAGGCGTATGCCGAGTCCGCACCCGGCGGCTGCGCGGCAGGTGTCGTGGAGATCTCCAATGCCGACGAACTGTCGGCGGCCCTCGCCGATACCTGTCCGCATGAGATCGGTGTCCGCGGGGTCGTATCCAGCGTAGGCACGATTCGTCTCGCGCCCGGTCAGCGACTCGTCGGTGTCACCGATGACGCCGCGATCACTTTTCCGCCAGCGGTCGACGGCATACAACTGACCAGCGACAACACCGTATCGAAACTACGGATCCAGGCTGATCCGGCTAAGCGGGCCATCTTCAACGACACCGCAGCGGCTGGCCTCGGCACGGTGAAGTTGGTCGGGCTCACCACCACCGGCCAAGTGCAATTGCTGGCAAAAGACCAGGTCCGCAGCGGTAATGTCACGGTGGACGGCCTCGACATCGTCGCCGCCGATACGTCGAGCCAGGAAAAGCCGCGCTACGTCTTCTACGGCAGCCCCCTGGAATCCAGGGAGGGCGCTTTCCAGCTGTGGAACCGGCAGCCCGATGCGGATTCGGTCATTACGGCCGACCTGCGCGGCATCTCCGTCGGGCGGCCCGATGCGCCAGTGGTCGGCAGCGGTGTGTCGATTTTCGGGGCGACCCCGATCACTGTGCCGACCCCCGACGGCACGCCGATCGGTGATGTTCTGCACGATCGCAGCCAGCACCCCACCTCCGGTAGCGTCCGTGTGTCCACCCTCGAGACCGGCGCTTTGCACACCGACGGCGGATTGAATCCGCTCGGGACGGACCGCGCACAGGTCGGATCCGGCGCGGTATTCATCGGCGCGCAGGCTCCCATTGACCGGATGCATGTCGGCGGTCCGATTACCACCCGCGGGCTGAACGCCGGCGGCGTCGACCTCTTCTCCGATATCAACTCCGTCACCTTCGACGGGCCCATCGAAACCTTCGGTCCGACCGGAATCGCCATCGTCAGCTGGCCGCATGTCGGAATGCTGACCGCCAACGGGCCGGTGACCACGCACGGTCTCGGCGCTCGCGGATTGAATGTCTACGCCGGTCACATCGACACCGTTCGAATGCACGACATCTCGACCGACGGCCCGGGCAGCCCCGCGATCGATGTCTTCGCCGATATCGACGACCTGGGCGTCGACGGCCGTGTCACAGCCAACGGCCTGCCCGGCCCGAGCCTGGTACTCGGCAACTTCACCGTGCTGCCATCGGACGCGCTGCACGTCGCCGAAGGCGGCAATGTCGACACCGCAACCGTCACCGGACCGCTGCGCACCACCGCTCCGGGGACATCCACCGTTCTCGTCGGTCCGCACAGCCGGGTCGGAACCCTGTGTGTGGCAGGCGGAATCGAGGCGACGGGACTGGGTTCCAAACCGGTCGACAACCAGGGGACGCTCATCCTGCAATGCCCCGCGTAACCGCAGTGACGCAGTAGCTCGACGGTGCCGCTCGGCGCATCACCGAGCGGCACCGAATTACCAAGGAAGGACCTGATGGCAACGCAACTGACTGTCACACAATCGTTTCCGGCTCCGCCGGAGGCGGTACTCGATCTGCTGCGCGACCGTGAGTTCGTCACGGCATGTGTGCAATCGGTGAATGGACCCGATGCCCTCGTAGTCGCGCACGAGGTCTTCGAGACTCGGCTGATCGTGCTCTCCGAAAGTCCGGTTCCGGCCTCGATTCTGCCCGGTCCGATGCGAAACATGCTGCCGTCCAACGCACGTGGCACAAAGTCGGAGACATGGACATCGACCGCGGGTGGCTATTGCGCGGAGATCGAGATCGCCGTCACCGGTGCCCCCGCCACAGTCGTGGCCGAGGCCACCCTTTCGGCCACCGCGACCGGGTCTCTCCTGTCGATCGTCGGAACAGCCGAGGTCAAGATCCCGTTCGTCGGTCCCAAGATCGAGAAGATGATGGTCGACCAGGCCAGCGAACGGCTCGATGCCGAAGGTGAATTCATCAACGCCCGATTGGGTACCGGCACCGTCCCGGCATAGGCCCGAAGGAGCGCCATTCATGAGCATCAATCTGGTTCGCTACCAACAGCCATCGCTACAGGATGCGGCCTGGGGCGTGGTCTCCGGCGACGATGTGCTGCCGCTGCCGACCGAATACAGCACAACCGCGGAGATTTTGGGCGAAGGCGTCAAGGTGGCCCGTCGCCTGCTCGCCGGGGAATCCAAGCCGTCACCGCTACCGTTGCGAGCGCTACGCCTGCTCAGCCCGGTGACGCGTCCGTGCCGGATCGTGGCCCAAGGGGCCAATTTCAAGACCCATCTGATCGAAAACAAGATGGACCCGAATCGGTCGTTCAACGTGTTCTTCACAAAATCCACCGCGTCGATGTCCGGTCCGACCGATGACATCGTCCGACCGGCGAACGTACAGCTGCTCGACTACGAGGTCGAACTGGGCATCGTGCTCGGCAAACCGATTACGGGACCCGTGACCGTGACACCGGACGAGCTGGACGACTATATCGGAGCGTTCGTCATCGCCAACGACGTCAGCGCCCGCGACGTCCAGCTCAGCGAGAACCAGTGGTACAAGGGCAAGAGCTATCGCACATTCTGCCCGGTCGGGCCGTACCTGACGGTGCCGGATCCGGGGGAGGCGTCGCGGTGGTCGGAGCTGCAGCTGCATCTCGAGGTCAATGGCGAGCTGCGTCAGAACGAACAGGCCTCGGATATGCTGTTCGGCCCGGCCGAGACCCTGACCGAGCTGTCGCAGATCGAAGATCTCGACGTCGGTGACCTGCTGATCACCGGTACCCCCAGTGGTGTGGCTCTGAAGCTGCCCAGCGCCATCGCCCAGCGTGTGGCCGGTCTCCTGCCGGAAGCGCGCCGATGGCCGCTGTTCGTCAAAAGCCAGCTGCGCACCAGCGGATATCTGCAGCCCGGGGACCTCGTCACCGCCGGTATCTCCACCGCCGACGGCGCGCTCGACCTCGGCACCCAGCGCAACCTGGTGAGTTCCCCCTGACCGTCACGATCGAAGGCTGTTCAACGGTGAACAGGATCTACCCCACGAACATCACCGGTTCCGGCCAACCGCGAAACCGGTTGTCCCACAGGCCGAAGTAGCCCGCGGAGGCCTCATCATGTCCGAACTAATCGATGGATCACCACCGTCGGCGCTGCAGATCGTGCGCGCGAATTTCACCGACACGGTCGTATCGGGCGTGGAAACCTTCGGGCGGGTCGTGCGACTCGGGCTCGACGCGGTGCGTGGCATCGCGACCGACACCGTCCGTTTGCGCTTCCAATGGCGAGAAATGCTGCAAACCGGCTGGTTTCTCATCGCCGTGACAGCATTGCCCGCCATCTTGATGGCCGTCCCGTTCGGTGTCATCGTCTCCGTGCAGGTCGGCAACCTGATCAAGAACCTCGGGGCCGATGCACTGCTCGGCGCGGCCAGTGGACTGGGCATCATCAAACAAGGCGCGCCGATCGCGACCGGGCTGCTGCTGGGCGGTGCGGGTGCCGCCGCTATCGCTGCCGACCTGGGAGCCCGCACGATCCGCGAGGAGATCGACGCGCTGCGGGTGATGGGCGTCGATCCGATCCACCGTTTGGTCGTCCCGCGGATGGCCGCCATGGTGATCGTGGCCCCGCTGCTGAATGTCTTGATCATGTTCGCCGGGGTTGTCGCCGGATATCTGGTCGCGGTCGTGTCGCAGGGCGTGACCTCCGGAAGTTATTGGGCCACCTTCGGATCGTTCACCGTCGTCGCCGATGTCGGTGTGTCACTGGGCAAGTCGATCATATTCGGGTTCCTGGTGGTGGTGCTCGCCTGCCAGCGCGGGATGGAGGCCCGTGGTGGTCCCCGTGGTGTCGCCGACGGTGTCAACGCCGCGGTCGTGCTGTCGGTTGTCTCGATCGTTCTGGTCAACCTGGTGATCTCGCAGCTGGCGGATATGTTCCTGCCCGTGAAGGTGGCGTGATGACACCGTCTACCTATGCTCCGTATGGTCTTCGACGGCTGTCCCGGCTTGTTCGCTGGGTAATCGCTCCGGTGGAAGCTACCGGATTTGTGCTCGGATTCGTCTGGCAGGTGCTGTCGGCCATCCCCGAGACGATCTATCGCTACCGGGCTGAGACCATGCGACGGATCACCGATATGACCTGGGGGAGAGGGTCATTGATCGTCGGCGGCGGCACGGTCCCGATGTTGATCGTCCTCGGTGCGGCCATGGGGACGCTGGTGGGGATCGAGTCGTTCGCAACTCTGGATATGATCGGGCTCGGCCCGCTGACCGGCATCGTGTCGGCCTTCGCCACCACCCGCGAACTCGCGCCGATCGCGGCGGCGATCGGCTTCGCCTCGCAGGCCGGGTGCCGGATGACCGCGGAGATCGGGTCGATGCGGATCTCCGAGGAGATCGACGCACTGGAATCGCTTGGCCTGCGCTCGATTCCGTTCGTTGTCACCACCAGGATGATCGCGGGGGCGGTCGCGATCGTCCCGACCTTCCTGGTCGCTTTGATCCTGAGCTACCTGTCGTGTGCCACGGTGATCGTCACCATTCACGGCCAAGCGCGCGGTGTCTACGACCATTACTTCTTCCAGTTCGTCAGCGGTGGCGACATGATCGCTGCGGCGATCAAGATCCTCGTCCTGGCGGTCGTCGTGATCCTGATCCATTGCTATCAAGGCTTTTTCGCCCACGGCGGCCCCGAGGGAGTCGGTATCGCCTCCGGCCGGGCCGTGCGGGCCAGCTTCGTGGCGATCATCGCTGTGGACATGGTGCTCACTCTGGCGTTGTGGGGATTCAACTCACCGATCGAGTTCACGGGGTAATCAGTGAAGAACTATGGATTGCCCGGGGTGACCGGTGATCGTCGGCGGTCGATGCGGACGGGAGCGGCCGCGATCACCGCAGTCGTACTCGTCGCCGCCGGTTGGACCGCCATGGATCGCCTGCAGGGCGAGGATCAACTGCACGTGACCTTGCAAACGCAGCAGATCGGCGACGGCGTCGATACCGGAACGCGGGTACGGGTGCGTGGTGTCGAAGTCGGGCAGGTCGCCACCATCGAGCCCCTCGGCGGTGACCGGCAACGGATCACGCTGAGCCTGAACCGCTCCCAGCTGTACGGACTCGACGACAGCCTCGACGTCGATAACGTCCCGGCCAACACCTTCGGCATCAGCGTCATCGAACTGCGCTACGGACCGGGCGGAGCCCCGCTGGCCGACAACGCCACCATCGATCTGACCGGTCGCCACGCCGCCCGGGTCGACGACGCCACTATGGGCAGCCTCATCCGGTCCCTGACCCAGACCGCCACTCAGGTACTGACCCCGCAGTTCGCCGAGGTGCTGCGCCAGGTCGCCACCGATCTGCGCGCGTTCACCCCGATCCTGCAGACCATCGTCGTTGCCGCACAGTCGATCGCCGACACCCAGAAATACGCGGCGTCCTATCTCATCCAGCAATACAGCTCCACGCTGGAGGGGGCCGCACCGATGATCGACGGAACGATCAATTTGCTCGACCGCATCAACCGCATCGAGGTCCTGCAGACCGACAAGCCGCTGTTCGACGCCGGTGTGGCCATGATCGTCGAGAACGTGTGGCCCGCTCTGGGCGAACTCGGCTTGTCGATGCACCGCAACCTCGGCGACTACACCACCATGCTGGCACCGTTATTGGCCACCATCGCGCAAACGGTGCCGGCGCCGCAGCGCTCGAGTGCCGAGCTGTCGCAGCTTCTCGATCGCCTCAACCAGGATTTCACGGATGCGTCCGGTGGCCCCGCGGTGAACCTGCGGATTGTCCTGCACGATGTTCCCGCCATCGCTGTCCCGCTGCTCGGTCCAGAGCCTGCGCAGGGGGGAGCGCGATGATCCGGACTCTGATGCGTCTCGCGGCGTTCATCGTCGTTATCGCGGTGATGTTCGTCGTGATCATCCAGGCGATCACCCGTCCGGTCGCTGGCGCAACCGACAGCTACACGGCTCGGTTCACGGATGCCAGCGGTCTGAAAACCGGCGATGACGTGCGCATGTACGGAGTCGCGGTCGGCAAGGTCGGCGCCGTCACTCTCGACGCAAGCACCGCGGCGGTTCGGCTCACCGTTGGACGCGGGCATCCAATTTTCGACAACACCATGCTGGCCATCCGCTACCAGAATCTGACCGGCCAACGCTACGTCGATATCCAGCAACCACAGCAAGCCGGTGGCGCGGTGGCGGCGGGTGCCACGATCGACACCCGCCACACGCTGCCGTCGTTCGACATCACCACGCTGTTCAACGGACTGCAGCCCGTGCTCTCGGAGTTCTCCCCAGGCGCACTGAACCAGTTCGCCGAGAGCATGCTCGCGGTGATCGAGGGCAACGGAAACGGCATCGGCCCCGCTATGGAAGCGATCCAGGGGCTGAGCCGCTACGTCACCGACCGCCAGCACGTGATCTCCGCGCTGGTGCACAACCTGCAAACCATTTCCGACCAGCTCAGCGGCCGCTCGCCCCAGCTGATCACCCTCATCACCGGTCTCGCCGACGTTTTCACCGCCCTGCAACAGAAGCTCGACGGCATGGTCGACTACGCCCTCACCGTGCCACCGGTCCTGCTGCCGCTGGACCACCTCGCCGCCACCCTCGGACTTGCTCCCGACCCGAATACCGACTTGAACACTCTGGTGCACAATGCTTTTCCCGATCCGAAGCAGGCGCTCGACGTTCTCGATCGTTTACCGGGACTGCTGCAGTCGCTGAACGCGCTGGTCGCCGCGCCCGGACCGGATGTCAATTCGGCCTGCTCACACGGAGATGCCCCCGTGCCAGGAATCATGCAGGTGCTGCTTCGCGGGCAAAGGATCTCGATATGCAACCGTTGATTCGGAACCGGATCTGCAAGTCGGCCATGATCTTTCGCAGGCGCGGTGCCACGAACGCCGTCTGGTCGGACCTGCGTTTAGGTGTCGTCGGAGTCGTTGTCGCCGTCGTGGTACTCATCGCCGCCGGCCTGATCTATGTTCTCCCCCTTGGCAAGACGACCTATCGTGCTCGCCTGCCGGAAGCGGGTGCGGTTCGAGTGGGCGACGATGTCCGTGTCGCGGGCGTTCCGGTCGGCACCGTCACCGAGCTGACCCTTCGGACCGATCACGTCGACATGGCCTTCACTGTCGCCGACGAGACCTTCGTCGGTGATCAGAGCACCCTCGATGTCCGCATGCTGACTTTTGTCGGCGGCCACTATGTCGCACTCACACCCGCTGGAACCCGATCACTCGGCGGCGCAACGATTCCCGCGGACCATGTCCGGCTGCCCTACGGCCTGATGCAAGTCTTCCAGGACGCGGTCCAGCCCATCCACGATGTCAATGGAGACACCCTGCGCAAGAACTTTGCCGCCGTCGAGACCGCACTGACCGACACTCCGGACGGTCTGCGCGAGATGGGCTCGGCCATAGATTCCCTGGTCGACATCATGGTGCAACAGAACAATGACATCTCCCGAACATTGGCGCTCGCCGACGAATACCTCACCTCGATCAACAACGCGAAATCTGTCTTCGGCCGCTTGATCCACAACATCGATCTCGTCGAGACCGTGCTGATCGACAAACGTGCCGAAATTCAACTAGCGGTCGATCACACCGACACACTGTTCTCCCGGATCGCCGCGATCGAAACCCCCTGGCAGGACACGCTGCAACCGATGGCTCAACGACTCGCCGATGCCATCCCCGACCTCGAACAGCTCCTCGACCGCCTCGGCGCCGTCATCAACGGTGTCCACGCGCTGGGCGAACAACTGCGCGCCCACACCTCCGGTGATGGTGACCCTACCGTCGACCAGTCCGCCGCAGTCGTCCAAGGCTCTGGGCTCTGTATCCCGGTGCCGGGGCGGGCATGCTGATGTGGCACAGGATCCTCGCCTCCCGCGGCTTCATGTCGGTGACCACCGTCGCGGTGCTCACCGCAGTGATCACAGCCGCCTACCTGCTGGTGCTGCATCCGATCCACAGGACGATGTCCTACTGCGCGGTCATGCCGGACTCGGTCGGTCTCTACGTCGGAAATCACGTCACGCTGCTCGGTACCCCGGTCGGCACCGTGACCTCGATCGCGCCGCAGGGCACTCGCGTGCAAGTCGATTTCACCGTCGACGCACGCTACCGGCTCCCCGCCGACGCTGCCGCGACCACCGTGGCGCAGACGCTGGTGGCCGATCGTGACCTCGCGGTGCTCGGCGATCGCAGCGCCGCAGGCCACTGGGACCCCGACCACTGCATCACCAACACCCTGACGCCCAAGAGCATCAGCGAAACCCTCGACGCGCTCAACAAGCTCGCCGACGAACTCAATGGCGACGATCCAGCTCACCAGAATCAGATCGGCGGAGGTATCGCCGCGCTGAACAATTCCACGACCGACCTCGGCCCCCGAATCAACGCCATCATCAAGAAACTAAGTGTCGCGCTGGCCTCGCCGGATGCGGCGATCGGGCACATCGGCGACATTGTCGACGCGCTGACCGACCTGGCCGCCAGCACCGCGGGCGGGTGGGGCGATATCAAGTCGATGCTGACCCGATTCGCTCCGGTCTTGGACCAGGTCAACAACGAACTCTTCACGCCGGTGATCAGCATCCTCGATTCGCTGTTCCGGTTCCTGCCGATCTTCAACGAGATCACCGTGCGCTACGGGAGCGTGCTGCGCCGTGGCCTGGACGCGACGGTGCCGCTGGTGCGGTTCCTCGGCGCCAATGTCGCCACCCTGCAGGACATCATCACGATGATCCCGCCGATCACGGCTGCTTTCACCAAGTCGATCGATCCGGACACCGGTGTCGCCTCGGTCACCTACGCGCCGCCGAAAGTCGCTGTCCCCGTGGAGGATTCGCAACAAGTGTGCGATGCGATCAATGCTGACGCACCGGGCCGCTGCACCGAAGCCGCGAACGGATTGGTCGACGTTCAACTGCTTCAGCTCGTACTCGGAACGGCGGGTGCACGATGACACCGAGACTCGGCATTACGAGGCCGCCGAACCGCATCCGGAAGTGCCGCGGCGTGATCGCCGCCGCGTTGGCCGTGGGGATGATCAGCGGTGGCAGCGCCTGCAGTTTCGACCCGTCGTCGGTGCCAGTGCCCGGTACGTCGGTGTCCGGCCAGACCTATCCGGTACTGATCGAGTTCGCGAGCGCACTCAATCTGCCCGCCCGTGCCAAGGTCGTTGCCGGCGGGGCGCAGATCGGCGATCTGTCCCGAGTGAACGTCATCGACGCGTCCGCCACCCGGCCCGGATACGTCACCGCGCAGGTTCGCATCAGCGACTCGGTGAAACTGTCGGTCGACACCACCGCGCAATTACGGCAGAACACCGTGCTCGGCGACGTCTACATCGCCCTCACGACTCCACCGGGCAGCGCCTCGCGAACCATGGAGCCAGGCGCGACAATTCCGCTGTCGCATACCAGCCCGGCACTGCAGATCGAGGATCTGATGGCTGGGATGGCGACCTTCTTCAACAGCGGTGCCGTCAATCAGTTCCAGAACATCATCGACCGGATGAACCGGATCCTGCCGGCGGATCCCGCGAATACCGCACACACCTTCGACGTCATCGGCTCCGATCTCACCGATGTATCCAAAAACCTCGAACAGGTCGACTGCTTCCTCGATGCGCTCTCGGCCGACAGCGCGGTCTTCCTCGACAATGGCGAAGCGTTGAGCGGACTGCTCACGGAGCAGGGCGCAGCGCATGTCACCGGGGCGATCACCTCCATCGTCGAAGTCTTCACAATCCTGAGCGACCTCGGAGTCGTCGCCCACGACTGGGTGTGGGCGGCACCCCTTACAGCCTCCGGCGACGCAGCGGCCAGCGCATTCGTGCCCCTGGTACTCGGCAGTCGGCCACTGGATCTGAGCGCTCCGTCGAACCTGAACAAACTCGTGGCATTGCTTCGCGACAAGATCATCCCCTTCGCCGCGAACCCGAAGGTCAACATCGCCGGAGTAAACGCGGCGGCGTCGGTTGCTGCTCCGGTTGCCGCTTCCGATCAGGTGGATCGAATCATCGAGACGCTGCGCATGATCGGAGCGGTGCGATGAAGACCGCCACGATTGCTTCCCTGGGCGCCATCGCCGCGGTATTCATCCTCGGTGCGTCCTATCTGACATTCGGTGTCGCCCGCGTCGACTGGTTCCACGGCTACACCACAGCGACCATGACCCTCACCGACTCCGGCGGCCTCACCGATGGCTCACCGGTACTGCTGTCCGGCATACCGGTCGGCCGGGTCATGAATGTGGACAACACGGCGACCGGCGTGCAAGTACGGCTTCGGATCGCCGACACTTTCCACATCCCCGCTGCCAGCACCGCCCGCATCGAAGGCCTGTCCGCGCTGGGCGAGCCCTATATCGAATTCACCCCCACTGCCGGTGGCGGGCCATACCTGCGCGATGGTCAGGTCATCGATACACAGGCCATTCGCATGCCGACGTCGATACCCCAGGTCGCGCGCACCGTGACGAAGCTGCTGAACCAGCTCGATCCCGCCGCCATCGCCTCATTGATCAACACCATCGCTCAGGCTCTGGCGGGAACCGAGGCGATCGTTGCGCCGCTGGCCCGCTCGACCGACCTGCTGGCCGCAACCATCCTCAGCCGCACCCCACAGATCCGCGGCCTGCTCACCGACCTGCAGACAATGGGCGGCGATATGGACTGGACCGGCCCATCGATGGCCGCCGCCGGACCGCTGTGGGGGCAGCTCGGCACTCGAATCGACGGACTCACCCAAGTGATCGCCAACTTCGTCCGGCACAGCCAGATCCCCGGCCAATACACCGACGGCGACGGCTTGGTCCCGTTCCTCAACTACGTCTCGGCCTACCTCGACAAGATCGGCCCCGACCTGAAAACGCTCGCACCCGCCATCGCGCCGCTGGCTACGACCGCCACGAACGCGGTCCCGCGCATCGATATCAGCGCTCTCATCTCCCAAGCGCTCGACGCCACCACCGCCGACGGCTCCATACCCCTGCGAATACATATCAAATAACCCCCCACCACGAAGATTGGAGTGACATGTCAACCGAGACAGTCGAAAAGGACCTCACCGACAGCCAACAGACCGGTTCGGTGGACCCGCCACCGGCCCCGCCCACCGCAGCACGACACCGAGCCACCATTGCCCTTCCGCTGTCGACCGTGATCAGCGTGGCGGTCGCGGTGATCATGACGCTCATTGTGGGCGTACTGGCCTGGCTGCTGGTTTCGGCTCAGCGCGATTTGTCCGACCGAGACAACGCTGCCGCCGATCACAAACACGCCGAACAGGTCGCCACCGACTACGCCATCGGCGCCTCCACCATCGACTTCCACGACCTCGGGACGTGGCAGGCCAAGCTGAAGGCCCACACCAACCCACCGCTGGCCAACAAGTTCGATGCCACCGCACCGAAGCTGAAGGACATCCTGATCCCACTGCAGTGGACCTCGACCGCCAATCCCATTGCCGCTGTGGTCACTTCGGACAATGGCGGGATATACAAGGTCAACGTCTTCTTGAACGTGTCCTCGACCAACGCCCAGACACCCAACGGCGGGCAAACCACCGTCACCTACACCGTCACCGTCGACGGCAACGACAACTGGCAGATCTCCGACGTCGGCGGCATGGACGCCGCGCTCCCGGTGAAGTGAGGCCAGGCGTTTTCAATGCTGCTCAGCCGCCGATCCTTTTGCCAGAGAACAATATTGAGGACAGGCGAATGAGAAAAATCTTCCGGCAGATCGTATGGCGCCTGCGGGCCAAGACCGGCGCACGATCGCTGTTCTGCCGATCCTGCGGTCTGGCTCTGTTCTTCGCGGTAGATTCCCCGCGGGGCTACTGCTCATCCAGATGCGCTGAACGACACGTCGCACGTCTCGCGGCCTATGTGCAGATTCGGTTCTGATCGAACCCTCGTGGCAGGGTCCCCGATGGGGCGGCAAATGCCCGTCGGCGGTCGGTAAATGCGAGGATAGAGCCATGTCCGCACGTCCACTAGCCTCGAATGTCGGCGACAACGTCGAATTAACCGATTCCGATGTGCCGGTGCAGGTCCAGATCTACCGGCAGTTGCGAGCCGAGATTCTCGACGGGCTCTGGATAGGTCGTGACGATTTTCCGGGTGAACGTGATTTGGCCGCTCGGTTCGGAGTGAGTGTCATCACCTCTCGGAATGCGCTGGAAAGACTGGCGCGTGAGGGGCTCGTCGACCGGGGCCGCGGGCGTCGAAGCCGCGCTACTTTCGTCGCTCCACCCGACCCTGCTGTCGAACCCGCTCTCCAATTCTTTCCCCCGGATCGGGATTCGAAATTACGGTACGAACTGATCACTGCGTCGGTGGATGTCGCGCCTGCGGCGGCGTGCCGAGCGTTCGGTCGCGAACCGGGCTCTCGTCTCTGGCAGGCGCTGCGGGTGATTTCGTATCGCGGTGCGGCGCAGGTGGTCACCCACCATGTTCAGCTGCCCGAGATCGGTGAACGCCACCGCAAAAGCGACCTGCGGACAATGCATATGATTCCGCTGCTGGAATCGGAGGGAGTCAGGGTAGCGAAACTGTTTCGTCAGACCCAGGCTGCCGCGGCACCTCCGATAACAGCACACCATCTCGGCTTGGCCGCCAACAGCCCGGCGCTGATGATTGTGGTCAGGCTCGAAGATGCCGAGGGCGAAACGATCGAGTGGATGCGGGCTTACGGTCCGCCTGACCGGCCCATCTCCGAAGAAGTCATCGACCTCACCGAGGCGCGATAAGTCATCGGCTTCCCCTGATTTCCGATTTCGGGCTCTGTAGCAGAGATCGCTTGGGCCCACACGGAATTGACCGTGTGGGCCCAAGACCGATGGCGCTACGTATTGTCGGTGGCGTGGATCGACAGCAGTTCGATCAGCGGGGTCAGCGACTCGGGGTTGTGCAGGTGGGGATAGTGGTCTTCGCCGTCGAGCAGGACTGCGTGCCGATCGAGTTCGAGCAGGTGCTCGGGCGAGCCGAGCGGATCGAGGGTACCGGCCGCCAGGATCAGCGGTGCGCGGCACTGCGATACGACCTTCTGCATGTCATGTGTGCCGACGGCGTAGACCTGCTGGTCGAGGCAGAGGGTCCACGCGCCGTCGTGTTCGGCTGTGGCCGTATCCCACCAGCGCCGGACGGTCGGCGTAGCCGCGTCGGTGGCCGCCTGCGCCGAGATGAGGCTCAGGAGGTGATCTGTTGCAACCGCCTTGGAGGGAAAGGCTTGCGGTGGCGTGGTCGCCATCGCTCGCGCCACGTCGTCGGCTCCCTCGGGCCAGGGATCGGGTTTGACGCCGAGGGCACACACAGCCTGGATGTCGAGGCCGTACCGCCCGCTTCCGAGCATGATTGCGATGACTCCACCCAGGGAGTGCCCGAGGATAATGAGCGGTTCGTCTGGATCCAGAACTTCCGCCACGGCTCGGGTCATCGACTCGTAGGAGTAGTCGGGAAGACGTGCGGATCGCCCGTGACCGGGCAGATCGATCACAATCCATCGACCGGACCTGTGCTTGTCGAGGAGTTCGAGCACGCCGGTCCACAGGTCGGCCGTCTGGCCGAGCCCGTGCAGCAGCAGCAAGGTAGGGCCGGTTCCCGTCGTGCCGCCGCGGCGGAGATAGGGACCGGATTCGATTGGGCTCGGCATGCCCTATTCGCTTCCTCGGCCGTTGTCGCTGAGATAGTCGTGAACTGGGACGGCCGGGGCAAGGTTGAGATCGGTGACGATGTGGCTGACCGACTCGACGCCGCGGACCGGAAGGTCGGCCAACGGTGCCAGCGCGTGGTCGAACAGTTGTAGCCGTCCGGGGGCCGTCCAGGCTTCCTTGACCGTGACGTCGGTGATCTGGGTGCGTACCAGATCCGCCACCCGCGGTCGGAAGTCGTAGCCGGGAACGAGTTTGATCATGTACGTCGGCACGGTGATCTGTGCTTTCGCCTGGACCGGGTCGAGCGGGAAGTGCTTGTAGCCCATGGTGGCAGTGGCGACGCGCAGCGTGCCGATGTCGAGTGTCCCGACCAGTGCACCGTGATCGACGTAGAGGCGCGGTGCGCCAAGGACTTTGGGATATGCCGACAGCTCGCGCCCGCCCACGGTTGCCGGGAAGTTGTCGAGGTACATCGCGTGCAGGTATTCACCCTCCTCGTCACCGAGGCGGACTTTCACCGCGATACCGGCCTCGGTGTAGGGGCCGAGGCCGCCGATGTCGCCCATATGCATGATTTCGAATCGCACGAGGGGTTCGTCGATCTCGAGCGGTTCGGGGACGATCGCGCGCAACGTGTCGAAGTCGGTGCGGTAGACGATGTTGAGATATTCGCGGTCGTAGAAACGGTTGGCGGCTAGCGGATACGGTGGTGCGCCCAGCGGGGTGGCCAGGTGGGTGAGAACTTGATCGCGTTTCATGCGGGTCCTTGCGTTCGAGAGATCAGGCGGTTCGCCAGGTGGACAGGTAATCGGGGTCTTCGATGTCCAGCGCGTCGCCGCCGACGTCGAGCGGCCGGAAGGTGTCGATCATGACGGCATTGAGGGGTTTGATGTCGACCAAGCCGTCGTTGAACATCGCGACCGACATTTCGAGTTCACCGGTGTGGGGTCCGTGGATGAATCCGGCCGGGTGCCAGGTGATTGATCCCTCGGTGATGCCGTGCCCGCCTCGCCCGCCATCGCCGTAGAACATCAGCTCGTCGGAGTCGACATTGGCGTGGTGGTACGGCACGATGACGGCCTCGGGGTGGTATTCGGACTTGTGCGGCACGAACGAACAGATCACGAAGTTGGGGCCCTCGAAGGTCTGGAAGGTCGGCGGCGGCTGGTGGACGCGGCCGGTGATCGGTTCGAAATCCGCCACGTTGAAGGCATACGGGTACAAGCAGCCGTCCCATCCGACAACGTCGAAGGGGTGGTGAGCATAGACGTATCGTGTTCCGCCGGTGCGGTGCCGGACGAGCACCTCGACGTTGTCGCCCTCGACCAGCAGGGGTTGTGTGGGGGCACGCAGGTCGCGTTCGCAATAGGGGGAGTGTTCGAGGAACTGGCCTCGCTGGGACATATATCGGCGAGGGGCGTGGATCGTTCCTGTCGACTCCACGATCAGCAGGCGGGTCGGTTCCGCGTCCGAGGTCGGTACCCACCGGTGCGTCGCCGAGGTGGGCATGACGACATAGTCACCCGCGCCGACCTCGAGTACGCCGAAGACCGATTCACAACGCGCGGTGCCGGATTCGACGAAGTAGAGCTCATCGCCGATGGCGTTGCGATATAGCGGGCTGGGCCGGTCGGCGGCGACGTAGGAGATCCGGACATCGGCGTTCGCGGCGAGCAGACGCCGCCCGGTGACCGCATCGCCACCGGTATCGAGTTTGTGCGTGTGCAACAGACGAGGCAGCAGCGGGTGATTCGGCTCGGTGTGGTCTCTGCCGATCTCCCACACCTGCGCGGATACCGCGTCGGAAGGGGAATGGCGGTGGTAGAGCAGGGCCGAATCGGAGGAGAAGCCCTCCGTGCCCATCAGCTCCTCGCGATAGAGGGAGCCGTCGGGCTGGTGGAATTGCGTGTGCCGCTTGTGTGGGACCTCGCCCACCGAACGATAGAAAGGCATGGCTGATCTCCGAATACGTTGTTAGAACCTGTTTTTCAGCCAGTCGACGATGATTTCGCCGGCCTTCTCGCGCGGGTCATAGGAAACAGGGGCCTCGGGCAGCAGCATCAGATAGTGATGGGCGTAATCGAGTTCGACCATCGTCTTGTCCTCGACCGGGATGCGGGAGAAGATCTCGCGTTGCTCCTGTGGCAGGGCGTCGGTGTCGCCCAGGGGGGCGATGACGAGGCTCGGCACGGTCAGATGTTCCGCGGCATGGGTCCACTCGGCCTGTGCGGACAGTCCGCTCCAGGTCGACAGCCATGCGCGAGCGGTGAGGATACGGCCGAGTGCGACCGGACCATACGAGCCGCGCAGCGGATGACCTTGCGCGAAAATCGATCCCAGCATCCGATGATTCGGATCGATCGAGGGATCCAGATGCGCGGGATTGGCAACCGTGCCGTAGATACTCATATATGGGCTCATCAGGGCACGGCGTGCGGTCGGCGTGCTGATCCGCTCTGGATCGACCGCAGCCCTGGCGTCCTGATAGTCGGCGATGGACGTGCGCGCGAGCAGGTCCAGCCGTCGCGCTCGAGCTTGTTGCGCTCGGCGATACTGCGCCAGCCACTCGTGGTCGTAGCTGCTCGGTTCCGGATAGGGCCGGTATCCGTTGTCCGGATTGAACATATCCAGCTCTGGATCGATCGCCAGCGGGTTGGACTCGTCGACCACGGCCGGATCGAGCATGTTCAGCATGATCATGCCCTCACCGGCGTGGGGTGCGACGGCGATGAACAGATCCGCGGCGGGCATGTCCTCGTCGGCGAACTTCGTCTGCTCACCATGGGGTGCGACTGTGATTCGATCGCTCGGTGCCAGCGTGGCCTGCCACTGGTAGTAGGACAGCAATGAGGTGCCGCCACTGCTGCCGATCAGGATGATTTTCTCGAAACCCCGGCTCTTCAGGAATCGGATACCTGCCGCGGTGTCGCGCACTACCTCTTCGTGCACCATGTCGGAGTCGTTGTTGAGGGCGCGGCTGGTCTGTCCCCACACCGCGTACCCCGCAGCCAGCAGATACGGCGTGAGGTACTGCCGGGTCTGGTTCTCCCGTGGATGCATGAACACCGCGACCACCTTCGGCTGCGGGCCGGGCGGCAGATGCAGGATTCCGAAAGAGAACGCGCGATCGGACGCCAAGATGTCGACCAGCTCCCGCTGGGTGCCGGTGGGCAAGGAATCGACGTTGTAGGCGTTGATGTTCCCCCGCACCAGCCGTTCGGACGCCACGAACATCGGTGGTTGCATGAACGCCGGCACCGGCGTCGCAGGAAGTTTCGCCGTACTGACCATGAAAGACCTCCTTGTCTATGGGGCCGATCCCTGTTCGCCAGCCGTCTGGCGTGACCTCGACCTCGCTAAATCCCATAATCACATGTGAACTATTGATCGTCAATGAATTCGTGCCTAAGCTCGGGGTGACCGGCAACCCGACCCGCGGCTGCCGCCCGCCCTCTCGAACGCTGCGGAGGAAAGATGTCCAACCACCGAATCGGCCTGCTGGTTCCCAGCTCGAACACCACCATGGAGACCGAGGTGCCGGAGGTCCTGCGACGTGTGGCCCATCTGACGGGGCAACGGTTCAGCTTCCATTCCAACCGGATGCGAATGAAGACCGTGACGCCCGAGGAACTCGCGGCGATGAACGCCGACGCCGACCGGGCCACTATTGAGTTGGCCGACGCCGAGGTGGATGTCATGGCCTACGCGTGCCTGGTCGCGATCATGTCCCAGGGGCCCGGCGTACACCGTGGCATCGAACGCCGACTCACCGAACTCGTCGAACATCAAGCCGGAGGCGTTGTTTCGAGCGCAGGCGCACTGATCGAAGGCTTGCACCATCTCGGTGCAAAGAAAACGGCTATCGTCACGCCCTACGTCAAGCACCTCACGGCGAAGGTCGCCGACTATATCGAAGCCGAAGGCATAGAGGTCCATGACACGGTCAGCCTCGAGGTCGACGACAACCTTGCAGTCGGCAGGCTCGACCCGGCGGGTCTGAAAGGAATCGCTGCGGGCTTGGACCTCCGTGGGGTCGATGTCGTGGTGCTCTCGGCGTGTGTGCAGATGCCGTCACTGGAGGCGATCTCCGAAGTTCAAGCGGCCCTTGGTGTTCCGGTCATCACCGCAGCGACGGCGACCGCGTGGCAGATCCTGCAACGCCTCCGCCAACCAGCCGTCGCCGCTGATGCGGGTGCCCTCTTCTCGCAACCGCAGAGCTGACGGTTGACGGCAGCGGTCCGAGCGTCAAACGCGCAGGCAGGCAGGTGGGTCTCCACCGGATGCCGCGCCAATTCAGAACGGCACCTTCATACGCCACGGGCTTCTTGCGGGATCGTGCAGCGGATGAGCGAGTATGAGGAATCGGAAAAGCAGTAGTGCGCTCCCGATCTGCAGGATGCCGAGCGGAATCTCAGCGAGCACCGCGGTGCCGACTGATATCCAGACGTCCCTCGCGTCGGCGGTCATGATGTCGAACCACGCATCGACCAACAGCAGCAGGCCGGTGCCGAATGCCGGCAGCATCACCAGCTGACGATGCCGTCCTCCGAGGTAGGCCGTTGCCGCCATCATCGCGACCAACAGGACGTCGAAACCTACCCACACCGTCGACCAGTTCCGTGCGTGATACTGGGTCGGCAGCGTCAACGCGAGATAAACGATCCATGGGATCATCGCGAGCGAGCCGCCTGCCATCGCCCCCAACCGGATTCGCCGATACAGCCGCAGCAGTTCAGGCCGCGGCAGCACCCGTTCGTCCAACGCCCGCAGGCGTCGGATGAGCTCGCGCCGCTCGGCTGCCGACATGGTGGCGATCTCGGCATCGGATAGTCGTTGCGCCGGGCTCGGTCTGACGTCGTCGTCAGCTGGTTCCATCTGCTGATGGTGCCCGTCGGCGCCGACGGATCGGGAGAACTCGATGGGCATGTCGATCCAGTCACCGAGTACACCGTGGCAGTCCCATTCCCGCAGCCATTCGGCTGAGCTTGTGCCTGACCGATGAAACATGGCGCCATCAGCACGGTCAGTGTGAGCGCCATGGATGTCCGCTGCACTGGTGATGCGACGAATGCGGTTCGGGAGCCTTGCATATGACGGTGTCCTTCTGGGGGAGCGGCGTCCGGTGGACGGGTAGTTGACCAATTTCGAGATGGTGAGAAGCGCTGGGAGATCGGAAGATTCAGCATCGGCGTACGGCGAGCCGGTCACCGCATCCGAGCTGGACCCTGGCCGAGTCCGAGCACTCGCAAACCGTAGGTGTGATGTTGGCTACTGTCAATAAACAACTTGACATACGACACTTTTATATTTGGAAGTCCATCAGCCTTGCTAGCTGCACATGGCACGTCCGTGGCGCCAATGTGCAATATTGACAACTGACAATAAAACTGATAGCTTGTTGGCCAATAGCCAACAAGCATTGAAAGGCGAGGAGGTAGATGTCCATGCCTGGTCCATCCAGTTGCATGCGAGTTCGAGGCGCCGCTGAAATCGACCCGGCCGCCACCGAATCCGGTGACGCTTGTCGGCTCGTCTAGTTCACAATGGGAATTCGTCGCATCTCGGTGGGATTCGTGATCGAAGCTTTGGAATGCAATGCGGGCCGCGAACTGACCGGTCACCATTTCTGGAGCGCTAGATTTTCAGTGAAAGTTCGGATCTCGCCGAAGTTTGGTCAGATTTCGACACCCGGCTGGAGTCTCCGCGCCCCAATAGTTCCGCCGCACCCTGGTATCGGGGCGAGCTATGCCATATAGGAATGTTCCGGATTGTCAACAGCACGCCAATCCGGACCATCTGACGGCAGGTCAATTTGGACCATTTGGTCGGTTGTGTTGGTGGTTTCAGTCTTCAGTTGTGCTGG
>NZ_JBFAWD010000052.1:0-19545 GCF_040680135.1 Nocardia sp. NPDC052112
CGAGTCTTACGAGCGACGTTCGCGGCCCGTCTCGCGTCCGAGCCGTCGAAGCGCAGGCGCCGCAGGCGCGAGTCTCGACGGCTCGGACGCGAGACAGTAGGGGCCCGCGAACACGCAGCGCCGCAGGCGCTGCAAATAGACACAGCGGCGCAATCAAACGCAGAACCCGGTACTGTTGGCCGCGTAATTGCGCTGGCAGCTTCCGATGCGGTGGCAAGCAATGTAGGCCAGCCGTACCCGGACAGGAGGCCGCGTGATTCTGCTGGCAGCGACCGAATCGGTGACGAGCAACGTCGCATTGACCCAGTTGCTGGACCCGATGCACCTGCTCACGGAGACGTGGCTCAAGAACGCGGTACTCCCGGCGATCCTGGTGATCGTCTTCATCGAGACCGGCCTGCTGTTCCCGATCCTGCCGGGCGATTCGCTGCTGTTCACCGGCGGCCTGCTGTCCGCGACGGACAATCCGCCGGTTTCGATCTGGGTGCTGTTGCCCGCAGTCATGGTGACCGCCTTCGCCGGTGATCAATGCGCCTATTGGATCGGCAGGGCGATCGGGCCCGCACTGTTCCACAAGGAAGACACCCGGTTCTTCAAGAAGCATTACGTCACCGAGACGCATGCCTTCTTCGAAAAGCACGGGCCGAAGACGATCATCCTGGCCCGCTTCGTGCCTATCGTGCGCACGTTCATGCCGGTGCTGGCCGGTGTGTCCAAGATGGACTACCGCAAGTTCGTCACCTTCGACATCGTCGGCGCCATCCTGTGGGGCGGCGGTGTCACGGTGCTCGGCTACTTCCTCGGCAATATCGAATTCATCCGCAAGAACATCGAGCCGATCTTCCTGCTCATCGTCCTTATCTCGATCCTGCCCGGCATCATCACGGTCGCCAAGAAGGTGCTCAACCGCGGTGCGGACGAGGCCGGTCAGCGCGACGCCGCGCTGACCGCCTCGACGAACGAGCCGACCCACTGAGCCGGTGTCCACGGCGCAGTTGCCCCTAGCAGTGGGCAGTTTCGATCCGCTGACCTCGGCGGGGCCCGCGCTCGTCTGGACGGTGGTGCTGACCTTCGTCTTCCTGGAATGCGCGTTGATCATCGGGTTGTTCCTGCCCGGTGACTCGATGCTGATCACGGCTGGCATCGTGATGGCCTCCAACGCCGCGGGCGAAGCCCATGTCTGGGCGCTGTCCATCGGCGCGATGGTCGCGGCCATCGCGGGCAACCAGGTCGGCTACGTCATCGGGCACCGCACCGGCCATCATCTGGTGGCCAGGAAGAACGGCCGCTACATCAACACCCGCAACCTGGCGCGCATCACCGAACTGCTGCAGCGGCACGGTTTCCTCGCGGTACTCGTTTCGCGCTGGATCCCCTGGGTGCGCACGCTGTGCCCGATGGTCGCGGGCGCGGCACGGATGGATCACCGCAAATACACCCTGGCCAGCAGTGTCGGCGCCGTCATCTGGGCACCGGTGCTGCTGCTCATCGGCTACTACGCGGGCAGTTTCCTGGACCGGGTGCCGTGGCTGATGCCGGGAGTGATCGGCACCCTGGTGGTCGGCCTGATCATCGGAACCGCCGTCGGTATCCGGCACTACCGTCAGGAGATCGCCAAACCCGCCGAGGATTTCGATCTCGAAACCGCACCCAACTGCGGCGACGACACGAAAACAGCCACCATCTGACCCGCCGACCGGCGAAGCCGCTCGTACTTGCCGGTTCAACCCTTCAGGCGTAGGACGGCGAGGACTCGGCGGTGGTGGGTGTCCGAGGGGGGCAGGTCGAGTTTGGTGAAGATGTTGCCGATGTGCTTCTCGACCGCGCGTTCGGTGACCGTGAGCGCGGTCGCGATCGCGTTGTTCGTCAGGCCCTGTGCCATCAGCTCGAGGACCTCGCGCTCTCGGGGTGTGAGCCGGGCGAGCGAATCCTGTTGGCGAGCGGCCCCCATCAACTGACTCACCACCTCCGGATCGAGTGCGGTGCCACCGGTGGCGACGCGATCCAAGGCGTCGACGAAATCGCGGACATCAGCCACCCGATCCTTGAGCAGATAGCCGACGCCGCTGGCGCCACCGGCGAGAAGTTCGGTGGCGTAGCGGGTTTCGATCCACTGGGAGAACACCAGCACACCGGTGAGCGGATATTTGCGGCGCAACTCGATTGCCGCGAGCAGCCCCTCGTCGGTGAAGGTCGGCGGCATCCGCACATCCACCACGGCCACGTCGGGATTGTGCGTGCCGACCACATCGCTCAAGGTGGTGGCGTCGCCGACGATCGCGACGACCTCGTGGCCACGCTCGGTCAGCAGCCCGGCCAGCCCGTCGCGCAGGATCACATTGTCCTCGGCGATGACCACTCGCAACGGCGTACTCATCGCGGCCCAGCCATCGGCAGCAGGATGGTCACCACGGTCGGCCCGCCGGTCGGACTCTGCACCGTCAGCGTGCCGTCCACCGCATGCGCCCGCGCCGCGAGTCCGGAAAGTCCGCTGCCCGCAACGTGTTCCCCTTCCGCCGGCGGCAGTACGCCGCCGATTCCGTTGTCACGCACCGAGACCGCGATGGTGCGCGCATCGGTCGGCACCACCGACACCCAGGCGCTGGCGGCATTCGCATGTTTGACCACATTGGTGAGCAGTTCGGCGACCGAGAAGTAGGCTATCGCCTCGATGGCCGGATTCGGCCGCCGCGGCAAATGCACCCGCAGCTCCACCGGAACGGCACAGCGCGAAGCCAGCGTCTCGAGCGCGGGCTCGAGCCCCAGTTCGAGTGCGGGCGGATGGATTCCCCGCACCACTTCGCGCAATTCGGTCAGCGCCTCCTTGGCATTGGCATGTGCGTCGGCGATCAGGTCGTGCGCATCGCCGCCGAGGGCGATCCGCTCCTCGGCCCGGCCAAGGGCCATGGCGATGGTGACCAGGCGCGCTTGCGTGCCATCGTGCAGATCGCGCTCCACGCGGCGCAGCGTCGCCGCCGAATCCTCGACCGCCGCACGCCGACTCGCACGCAACTCGACCAGTTGCCGGTCCCGCTCCGTAGCCGAGAGCAAGGCGATGGTGAGCAGCCCGTGCACCCAACACACCGCGCGCAGCAGCCACGGCAGTGCGAAGCAGCCGATAATGCCGACGGCGGAAATCAGCAGCACTCGCGGCCAGGTGTCGATATAGAGGGATCCGAACTGGGCCAGCGAATGATGCTCGACGCCGTTGTCATCGATATTCGTCGGGTTGAACAGCACCCACGGGATCGGCGAAAGCGCCGTGAATACCGTTACGGCCACCACGACCAGCACCAGATAACCGCCGACCACACCGAGTACCGCCTGCGCGAACAGGAACAGCACGGCCCGCCAACTCGCGCGATCGGTGAACGCGCTCTTCAAGAATCCGAAGAAGCCCGGCTGCGAGACGTACGGCGGCGGCGCCTGCACCGGCGTATCCAACAGATCCCTGGCCAGCGCGCGATACACCTTCGCCCAGATCCGCGCGCCCAGAATCACCAGCGCCAGGATCGGGATGCCGATGAGCAAGATCGAGGCGTATAGACCACCGCCGAGACCGAAGAACAAATAGCAGACGGCGAGCATACCGATCGCGAAGACCGTGAATATGTAGACGAGTTGCTTCCAGGTCCGGGCCTGGATCGGCGCCCGCAGCACCGCGCGCAGCACCTTTCGCGCGTCCGGACCGGTCGTACCGGTCGGCGCGTCGAGCACGAGGGTTTGTGTCTCGGTCATGGACTCCATGGTTGTCGCGATCACGGCGGCATTCGATCGAGCTGACCGCCGAATCCGAGGTGTGGCCAGCCACACCACCAATTACCATCCTGCGCATGAACTATCCGCCGCCACCGCCGTACGGTTCGCCGTATGGCTATCCAGCCTATGGTCCGCCGCAGGATCATCCGCAGGCCATCACGATCATGATCCTCGGCATTCTCGGCCTGCTGCTGTGTCAGTTCCTGGGTCCGGTCGCGTGGGTGATGGGGAGGAAGGCGCTCAACGAGATCGACGCGTCCGGTGGTGCCATCGGTGGTCGCGGCAGCGTCCAGGCCGGATATATCTGCGGCATCATCGCCTCGATACTGCTGATCCTGACCATTCTGTTCATCGTCCTGATGGTGGTCCTCGCCGCTATCGGCGTCCTCGGCTCTTCGTCCTCGACGTACTAGAAGTCGCCGGATTCCGGCCACCCGATGGTGGAGGTAAGGCCGGAATTAGCATCGTCGGGGTGAATCACCCCGCGCCGGATACGGCCGAGCAGCCAGGCCCCACCGAATGGGGCGAGCATCCGCACGGTGTCGGACCATGGACGCAGGAGTACGGGCAAGCCCCGCCCGACGATCCCCGCTACGACCCGGAGCTGCTCGCGGGCGGTGACCGCCGCAATGTCGTCGATGCCTATCGCTACTGGCGCCGCGAAGCGATCATCGCCGATATCGACCGCCGCCGGCATCCGTTCCACGTCGCCATCGAGAACTTCGGCCACGATGCGAATATCGGAACCGTGGTGCGCACCGCCAACGCCTTCGCCGCGGCCGCGGTGCACATCGTCGGCAGGCGACGCTGGAATCGCCGGGGCGCCATGGTCACCGACCGCTATCAGCACATCGAACACCACTCCGATATCGGCGAGCTACTCGCGTTCGCCGAGCGGGAAGATCTGACCGTGGTCGCCGTGGACAATGTGCCGGGCTCGGTTCCGCTGGAAACCGTCGAGTTGCCGCGCCGCTGCCTGCTGTTGTTCGGGCAGGAAGGGCCGGGTGTCACCGAACATGCCAAGGGTGCGGCCGCGTTGACGGTTTCGATCGCGCAGTTCGGTTCGACCCGCAGTATCAATGCCGGAGTCGCGGCCGGCATCGCAATGCACGCATGGATCCGGCAACATGCCGATTTGACCTCAGCTTGGTAACGAAAAGATCGGTATTAATCAGGTTGAAGCTGGCACCATTGATCCATGACCTCGCGGAGCCCGGATACCGGGCGCGATGCAGCCCCCACGCCCGCGCTGTGGTCCGAGCGCGCGGATATGGCCGAATCCGCGATCGTCTCTCGGCACCTACGCGCGCTATTGGGCGTGCCGGGTACCGAATTGGGTGTCGTCGGCTGGCCGGCGACCCGTCGTGAGCGGGCCTTCGCAACCTGGCACTACTGGTGGCAGGCGCATCTGATCGACTGCGCGGTCGATGCCGCCAACCGGGTACCGACGCCGACGCGACGTAACCGTATCGCCGCCATCGCGCGGGCCCATCGGCTGCGCAATATCACCGGGTGGACCAATAACTACTACGACGATATGGCCTGGCTGGCAATCGCTTTGGAGCGGGCCGAGCGAACCCAGGGCATCACCGAGGCGCGCGGCGGTCTGATCGCGCTCGAGAAGGAGCTGTACGGCGCTTGGGATCCGGCGCGTGGCGGCGGTGTGCCGTGGCGGGTCGGCTCCGACTATTTCAATGCCCCCGCCAACGGGCCGGCCGCGATCGCGCTGCTGCGCCTCGGCCGCCATATCCGCGCACAGGAAATGGCGGACTGGATCGATGCGACATTGTGCGACAAGGAATCCGGCCTGATCCTGGACGGCATCCACCTGCCCTCCGGCGAGATCGAGCGCCCCACCTTCACCTACTGCCAGGGCGTGGTGCTCGGTTTGGAGGCGGGGCTCGCGATGCACACCGGCGAGCCGCGCCACCGCGAACGGGTGCACCGTCTGCTCACCGCGGTCGAGGAGCAGATGACCACCAATGGGGTGATCAATGGCGGCGGTGGCGGCGACGGCGGCCTGTTCAACGGAATCCTGGCCCGCTATCTCGCCGTGGTCGCACTGATGCTGCCCGGCGATGAGCGCGAACAGGTGGCCGATCGGCGGACCGCGGCGGCCATCGTCCGCGCCAGCGCCGCGGCCGCCTGGGCGAATCGGCTCGAGGTCGAGGGCGAGCCGCTGTTCGGGCACGATTGGAGCAAACCCGCCCAGTTGCCCGGCGGCCGATCCGGCGCCGGACATTTCACCGCGGGCGGTTCGGTGACCTCGTCGCGGGTGCCGGAACGCGATATGTCGGTACAACTGTCGGGCTGGCTGCTGATGGAAGCGGCCTACCAGGTCAGCGCCGCCGGGCTGTAGGTATCGGCACCGCTCGTGCGGTAAGCGGTTCGATCAGAGACTCGAATGCGTTGCGGTTGCGGATAAGGCGCGTTCACGCCGCAGTTGCCGGTCCTATTCTTGAGGTGCAGGCAGTCGGGTGGAGGCTGGCATGGACCACGCACGCATTCTCCGCACGGTGCTCGGGGTGACCGCCGGGTATTTGATCGTGCTCGGATTCTGGCTGGGCTGGCTACTACCGCATACGCCGCCGGGGACCGAGGCATTCCAGATCGTCGCGCTGGTCGGTCTGTTCGGATCGTGTGTCGGCATCGGCATGCTGTTGGCCGCTCGGCCCTCGCGCGCGGATCGGCAGCTGTGGCGGCACGGGTTGGAGGGGTGGGCGACCATCGAGGGCGCGCACACGCTCGAGCGCACCGATCATCACACCGAGCTGACCGAATTCGATCTGGAACTCGTCGTGCCGGGATCCGAAAGTTACCGTGGCACCATCGTTTTCGATGTCACCCCGGCCGATAAGCCACGGCTCGCGGTCGGCGAGACCATTTCCATCCGGGTCGACCCACAGAATCGCGATCGGATCATACTCGTTCTGGGGCGATAGCTTTCGCGTGTGCGCGCGGATCGGCCAACAAGTACTGCGCCGCCGCGTAGGTAGCCAGAATGACACCCTCCGCGATCCGCCGCGAACGCTCGCTGCGCGCGAACAGCCGCCGCAACACGATCAACCCATCGGAAACGGTGAACAGCAACGCACCGAGGCCGAGCCGACTGCGCGGATCGGCACTCGGAATATTCAGTCCGGCAATATTTTTCGCGCCCGGCGCCAGTCCAGGATCGGACGCGAGCACCGCCGCACTGCCCAGCGACGCACCATAGGCCGTCAGCGGAGTCGCGACAGTCGGCGCCTTGACCCGCATCAGCGCCGCGGCACCCAGCCACGCCAGCACCCGAGGGACGGCGATCTCCGGACGCGGCCGCCCACCGCGGCGCCACCACAGCACCGAATATCCGGCCTGCATCACCGCGAACGAGGACGCGCCAGCGATCAGCCGTCGATCATTGTCCGGCTCGATCAGCAGCACATCACCGACGGTCGCGGCACCGAGGGAACCCAGCAACACCGTCCGATCGACCGGATCCGATACCGACCGATCGGTTGCCACATCCGCCGCCAACAGGGGCATCAGCATCGGCTTCGCAACCCACTGCACCTTCGCACGCCCGGAAACCGCGCCGTACACGGTAGCCGCCGCGGCCGCGAGGAATGCGGCTCGGAACGGACGCAAATCAGACACCGTCAAAAGCTCGGCTCTTTCGGGGCGGGCGGCAACGTGACCACCTGGCCCGCATAACTCAGACCCGCACCGAAGCCGAGCAGCAAGGCCACCTGGCCGCCCTTGGCCTTACCGGTCACCAACATCTCCTCCATCGCCAGCGGGATGGAGGCGGCGGAGGTATTGCCCGTGTTCTCGATGTCATTGGCCACCGGGATGTCGTCGGCCAACCCGAGGTTCTTCTTCATCAAATCGTTGATGCGCGCATTGGCCTGATGCGGAATGAAGACCTCGATATCGTCCTTGGAGACGCCGGAGACCTCGAGCGCCGAGGCCAGTGCGCGCGGCAAAGTGACCGCCGCCCACCGGAATACCCGCGGCCCCTCCATCCGCAGCGACATCCGGCCGATGGGCTCGACGGCCGGATCGATGCCCTGCAGCCGCTGTGCCTTTTCCATGTATTCGAGGAAGTTGACATCCTGCTCGATCGCCGAGGCATTCTCCCCGTCACTGCCCCACACCGTCGGGGAGATGCCGTTCTCCTCGCTCGGACCGACCACCACCGCGCCCGCACCGTCGCCGAAGATCATCGCGGTGCCACGATCGGTCGGATCGAGTCCGACTGTCATCGTCTCGGCACCGATGAGCAGCACATATTCGGCCGATCCGGAGCGGATCAGATCGGCGGCGACGCCGAGGCCGTAGCCGAAACCGCCGCAGCCGGAGGTCAGATCGAAGGCCGCGATCCCGTTCATTCCCAGGTCGTTGGCAACCTTGGGGGCGCCGTGCGGGGTCAGCGTCAACCAGCTCGAGGTGGCCAGGATCAGCGCGCCGATCTTGGACCGGTCGATGCCGCTGTTGACGATCGCCCGCTCGCCCGCGGCCGCCGAGATCGACTGCAGCGTTTCGTCACCGCTGATCCACCGACGGTTGCGCACACCGGTGCGCTCGTAGATCCACTCCGGGGTCGAGTCGAGAACCTCGCACACCTCTTCATTGCTGACCAGGCGTTTCGGACGGTAAGCACCGATGCCGAGCATCGCGACATTCGCACGGCTCTTATTGACTGCAATGCTCACCACAGGTAACTCACACGACCCTTCACTGTCTCGAACGCCGCGCTGCGCTCGACGTACACGTCCTTATATCGAGTCGCACCGCTGTCGACGTTTCAAAGCAACGCGAAGTTCCGACCACCAGCGATTGCGACCCAGGACCGCATTCGCAGCTTAGCCGAGGGCCAGATCCTTCAATCCCAGGATGGACCGGTACTCCAAGCCCTCGGCGGCAATTACCTGATCGGCACCGGTCTCCCGGTCCACCACGGTAGCGACGCCGACGACGGTCGCACCGGCCTCGCGCAGTGCGCGCACGGCGGTCAGCGGCGAATTTCCGGTGGTCGTGGTGTCCTCGACGACGAGCACCCGCTTGCCGACGATGTCCGGGCCCTCGATCTGGCGTTGCATACCGTGGGTCTTGGCGGCTTTACGCACCACGAACGCGTCGATCGGTCGGCCGGGTGCGTGCATCACGGCCAGCGCGACCGGATCCGCCCCCATGGTGAGCCCGCCGACGGCCTCGAAATCCCAATCCGCCACCAGCTCGCGCAGCAGCTTGCCGATCAGCGGTCCCGCACCGTGGTGCAGGGTGGCGCGGCGCAGGTCGACGTAATAGTCGGCCTCCTTGCCCGAGGACAGCGTGACCCGGCCGTGCACGACGGCGAGCTCGCGCACGAGCGCGGCCAATCTGTCGCGATCGTCCGTCGAAACGGCGGCCTTGTTCACCTGGTCGATCATGTCTGTCAAGTCCTTCCGCGTGCGTTGAATATGCCGCGATTGAGTCGGGCCGCCAGGGCTCGCGGGATCATCCCGGCGGCGGTGGTGAGCACCTTGTACTGCACACCGGGCACGCTGAGCACCCGGTCCTTCTCCAGATCACGTAGCGAACCGGCGACCACCTGGTCGACGCTCAGCCACAACTGTTTCGGCAGCGAGGACATCTCGATGCCGGCCCGCTCATGGAATTCGGTATGTACGAATCCCGGGCACAGCGCCTGGACCCGCACTCCGGTTCCGGCCAGTCCGCCCGCCAGCCCTTCCGTGAAGGATACGACGTAGGCCTTGGAGGCCGAATAGGTCGAGCCGCGTCCGGGGATCAGACCCGCGACACTGGCCACATTGACGATCGACCCCTTCGCGGCCGCGATCATCGACGGCAACGCGGCCCTGGTGAGCTGCACCACTGCCGTCACGTTGACATCGAGTTGCGCCTGGACCGCTGCGGGCGGCTGCGTCCAGAACTCCCCCGACTGACCGAATCCAGCATTGTTGACCAGGAATTCGACGCCGTCGGCGGCACGTGCCAGCACCCGATCCCGACTATCGGTATCGGCCAGATCGGCGACGAGCACCTCCGAACGGGTCGCGAATTTCCGCTCCAGCTCCGCCGCTAGTGCGTTCAGCCGTTCCTCGTCGCGGGCGACGAGCACCAGGTCATAGCCGAGTGTGGCCAAACGCACGGCGAATCCGTGCCCGATGCCGGAAGTCGGTCCGGTGATCAGCGCGACGGGGCGGGTGGCACCGGGCAGGCGCGCGGGACTGTCGTGCCCACTCGTCTCAGCATTCATGGCATTCCGGCTCGAAGGGGCGCCATGCCCGCTCACTGCGGCACGGGTCCCTGATATGGGCGGAATCCCGGGTGGAACGGACCGCCTGGCGGTTCCGGTGTGTGCTCGGCCGAGGGCCACTCGTCCGCATCCGGCTCGGGTTCGGCGGGTTTGCGCTGGGCCGGACGGTCCTCCGACGACCAGTCGTCCTCCGGTTCCGCGGCCCAACGCTCATCGCGGGCCCGCGAGCGGGAATCCGGAACAACGGCCAGACTGGGTCGGCGCGGCGGCTCCGGGGTTACCGGGTCCGCGGCCGGTTCGTCCTCGTAGTAGTCGTCGGAATACTCCCGGTACTTCGGCCGGTCGAAATCGTCTTCGTCATAAGACGATTCGTCGTAGGCGGCGTCCTCGTCGTCGAAGTCCGCGCCCCTGCGCAGATCCGCCGACGCGACCCGCGCGGCCACCGGACCTTCGGCCTCTTCCCGGTCACCCGAGCGCGACTTGCGCGGATGCGGTCGGCCCGGATCGTGACCACCGGAATCCACCCCGCGCACATCGCTCACCGGCGGCAGCACATGCAGCAGACCGGACAGGCGAAGCACCGCGTCGATGGCGGTCTCCCAATCCTTGGCCGCCGTCCCGACATTCAGCATGCCGAGGGTCCAGTTGCCCTCACTCCACAGCATCTGCACGGTATCGGCCAGCGATTCGATGAAGGCAACCATGCGCTGGTCGACGGCGTGCCTGGCGATCTCCGGATTGGTCGCGAACACCACGCGGTCACCGATCGCGCCGAGCAGTTCCAGATCGGCATCCTTGGGCGGGGACGCGGTCTTGAGCCGCATATCCACATCGATATCGGAGCCGATCTGCCTGCGCACCGCGACCAGCGTCGCGGCATCTTCCAGATCGAAGAGGACGAATTTCTCGCCCTTGCGGATGCCGGACACCACGTCCACCGCGGATAGGTAGCCGAGCTTGGCCAACGCACCACGTCGCCAGGTGGACGCGAGCGCCGGTTCCACCGACACATAGGTGTAGCCCTGCGCCTTCGCCCACACCTGGCGCGCATGACCGGTCCGCTGTCGCTGGACCCGATCGAAATACAGCAGCACGATCGCACCAACGAGCGCGATCGCCGCCAACCCGAACCATATTGCCGTCATCGTCGCCTACCCTATAGAGCCGACGGGGCGATTGCGCATCACTGCCCGTTGATATTTCACCGCGTGCCCCCGGGCAGTGCGGTGCTGATGATGATCTTCGCGTCGATCGAACCGTCCGCGCCCTTATCGCCCTGCACCAGGACCATGTCGCCGACCCGAAGATCGGATGCCTTGGTCCCGGTCAACGAAATCACCTGGGTCTTATCGGTGGTGCGCACCGTCACGGGAGATCCCCCCATGGTGTCGAGGGTCAACTGGCCACCGGCATTGGCGGTGATGGTGCCCATGGTCGCGCCGAGGCTATCGATGTCGCCGAGCCCCGGAATGCTCGGGAGGACACGGGGAGAGGACGGGCTGCCCGAGGGCGGGATGCCGGTGGAGCGGCCCGTCGTCGGGAAGGCCGAGGTGCTCGCGGCGGAACTCGACGAGGTGTCCTTACCGCCCAGCAGTAGACCCGCGACCGCACCGACCGCGCCGATCAGCAGGAGCACCCCGAGCCCCAGGGCGATCCAGAGGCCCGTATTGCGCTTGCGCGGTGGCTGCTGATCCGGGGGTAGCGGCGCACCCGGTGGTCCGGGCGGATATTGCGCGCCAGGCTGGGGGTACGCACCCACCTGGGTCGGGTCCTGCCACGCGCCGCTGTCCGGCCCGCCCCACTGGACCTGGCTTTCGTACGGCGGGAACTCCTTGGTGGCATTGACCGGCGGCGGCCCCCACGGCTCGTATTGTTCGGTGGACGGGTAGACCGAGGTCGGGTCGCCGTGGTCATACGCCTCGGTGTATTCCGCCGTACGCGAGGGCTGCTGAAATCCCGACTTACCCGGCGGACCGATATGTTCCGTCGGCGCATCCTCCGGTCGCTGTGCCCAGGGATCGTTGGGACTAGTCATGGCTTCCAGGGTAGGCTCTGCTGGTTTTGCCGCGCCTGCGGCGCGGCGTGTTCGCGGTGGTCAGTGATGGTCGGGCGTTCGGCACCTGATGTACACGCGCCGGACGGGCAGATCCCCGAGCCTGCGGCGCATGTGCTTCAACGACTCGGACACGAGACGGGCCGCGAACGGGTCGCTCGTAAAACTCGCTCCGCGGTAGCCACTCATGCACGGTCGCTCGGCGCCTGATGCGCGCGAGGCGAACTCGCGGCTGCGGTGCGTGCGCTTCGACGACTTGCCACGCTTTTGGCGCGGACGCGAGATGAGCCGCGAGCTCCTCGCTCGTAGGACCCACTCTGTTGAAGTCGCCAGGCGGCCCGGCTGCGGGTTGATCGCAAGCCGGGCCGCAGAGCCGACGCGTCGGGCGGTTGACTCAGCCGCGGCCGACTATCAGGCCTTCGCCGTTCGGGGTCACGTTGACCGCGACGGTGTCGCCGTCGGTGACCTCGCCCGCGAGCAGTTCCTTGGCGAGGGTATCGCCGATGGACTGCTGGATCAGCCTGCGCAGCGGGCGGGCGCCGTAGACCGGGTCGTAGCCGCGCACGGCGAGCCAGAACCGGGCCGAATCGCTGACGTCAAGCTTCAGCCTGCGCTGCGACAGCCGCTTCTGCAGCTGGTCGAGCTGGATGTCGACGATGGATTCCAGCTGTTCCTCGTCGAGGGCGTGGAACATGACCACATCGTCGAGGCGGTTCAGGAACTCCGGTTTGAAGGCCGAGCGCACCGCGTTCATGACGAAGTCCCGATCGCCACCCGCACCCAGATTGGAGGTCAGGATGAGGATGGTGTTGCGGAAGTCGACCGTGCGGCCTTGACCGTCGGTCAGGCGGCCCTCGTCGAGTACGGCGAGCAGGATGTCGAAGACATCCGGATGCGCCTTCTCGATCTCGTCGAAGAGCACGACGGTATACGGCCGACGCCGCACCGCCTCGGTCAGCTGACCGCCCTGGTCGTAGCCGACATAGCCGGGCGGGGCACCGACCAGCCGAGCGACGGCGTGCTTTTCGCTGTACTCGCTCATATCGATGCGGACCATGGCGCGTTCGTCGTCGAACAGGAAGTCCGCCAATGCCTTTGCCAGCTCGGTCTTACCGACACCGGTCGGGCCGACGAACATGAACGAGCCCGTCGGCCGATTCGGATCGGCGACACCGGCGCGCGCCCGGCGCACCGCATCGGATACCGCCTGTACCGCCTCGGTCTGACCGACCACGCGCTTGCCCAGCTCCTGCTCCATCCGCAGCAGCTTCTGGGTTTCGCCCTCCATCATCCGGCCGACCGGAATACCGGTCCAGGACGAAACCACCTCGGCGATATCGTCGGGGCCGACCTCCTCCTTCAGCATCACTTCGCCGTCACCGGCTGTCGCAGAGGCCTTCTCGGCCTCGGCGAGCTGCTTCTCCAGCGCCGGAATGCGCCCGTAGCGCAGTTCGGCGGCCTTGCCCAGGTCACCGTCGCGCTCGGCACGTTCGGATTCACCGCGCAGGGATTCCAGCTCCTCCTTGAGGACCCGGACCTGATCGATGGCGCTCTTCTCGTTCTGCCAGCGGGTCATCAGCTGGTTGAGCTTCTCGCGGTCGTCGGCGAGTTCCTGGCGCAACTTGTCCAGGCGCTGCCTGGATGCCGCGTCGGTCTCCTTCTCCAGCGCGACCTCTTCGATCTCCAGCCGCCGTACCGCGCGCTCGACCTCATCGATTTCCACCGGGCGCGAGTCGATTTCCATGCGCAGCCGCGACGCCGACTCGTCGACCAGGTCGATCGCCTTGTCCGGGAGGAACCGGGAGGTGATGTAGCGGTCGCTGAGGGTGGCGGCGGCCACCAGTGCGGAGTCGGTGATGCGCACACCGTGATGGACCTCGTAGCGCTCCTTGATGCCGCGCAGGATGCCGATGGTGTCCTCCACCGACGGCTCGCCGACCAGTACCTGCTGGAAGCGGCGCTCCAGGGCGGCATCCTTCTCGATGAATTTGCGGTATTCCTCCAGCGTGGTGGCACCGACCAGGCGCAGCTCACCGCGGGCGAGCATCGGCTTGATCATATTGCCCGCATCCATCGCCGATTCACCGGTCGCACCGGCGCCGACGATGGTGTGCAGCTCATCGATGAATGTGATGATCTGTCCCGCACTGCTCTTGATCTCTTCGAGTACGGCCTTGAGCCGCTCCTCGAATTCGCCGCGGTACTTCGCACCGGCCACCATCGCGCCCAGGTCGAGCGAGACAACGGACTTGCCGCGCAACGATTCCGGAACGTCACCGGCCACGATGCGCTGGGCCAAGCCCTCCACGATCGCGGTCTTGCCGACGCCGGGTTCACCGATGAGCACCGGGTTGTTCTTGGTGCGACGGCTCAAAACCTGTACGACACGGCGGATTTCGGTATCGCGCCCGATAACCGGGTCGAGCTTGCCCGAGCGGGCCGCCGCGGTGAGATCGGTCGAATACTTCTCCAGCGCTTGGTAGCTGCCCTCCGGATCCGGACTGGTGACGCGCGCGCTGCCACGCACGGCGGTGAATGCCTCGCGCAGTGCGTCGGGGGTGGCGCCGTACTTCTTCAGCAGCATGGTCACGTCCGAATCACCTTCGGCCAAGCCGACCATGACGTGTTCGGTCGAGACATATTCGTCACCGAGTTCGGTGGCGAGGCGCTGGGCGGCGGTAATCGCGGCCAGGGCCTCCCGACCGAGCTGGGGTGTGGTGGTGGCACCGGTCGCTCGTGGCAGCTTGTCCACGATGTCCTGCGCCTCGCCTCGAATCGTCGCCGGATCTACCGCGACAGCCTTGAGCAAGGGGGCGGCGATGCCATCGGTTTGATCCAGCAACGCCACCAGCAAGTGCGCCGGACGAATCTCCGGATTGCCCGCGGCCGAGGCGGCCTGCAGGGCGGCGGTCAGGGCCGCCTGGGTCTTGGTGGTGGGATTGAACGAGTCCACAAGTCACCTTCCTACTAGTCGATTCGCACTATCCAACGTCAGAAAGGTTGAGTCTGTTCCACTCAACTTTGATTTCTTGGGCACCTGAACAGACTCGACTTGAACGCTACGCCGCGACACTGCCGAATGGCATCAATCGCCGGGTCCTGGGGCTTGCGGTGCCTACGATGGCCTTGGCTTTTGGTTGATGCAGCACAATCCAGCCCGACTCGAGGAGCGATGGATGCGCGCGATCGTGGTACGAAGCTTCGGAGCAAAACCCGAACTGGCCGAAATGCCGACCCCCGAACCCGGCGCGGGCGCGGTCCGGATCCAGGTCGAGGCGGCCGGTGTCAATCCCTTCGACCGGAAGATGGCCGACGGCATTCTGGATGGCAAGCTGCCGCACGACTTTCCGATGATCCTCGGTGTCGACGGGGCGGGCACGGTGGCCGCGGTCGGACCGGGCGTCACCAAATTCGGCGTCGGCGACCGCGTCGTCGGCAAATTCCTGTTCCCGCCCGTCGGCCACGGCAGCTTCGCGGAGTACTCGGTACTGCCCGAGGACGCCACCCTGGTCTCGATCCCCGACGGGGTGCCCACCATCACGGCGGCCGCGCTGCCGACCGCGGGAGTCACCGCGCAGGACATTGTGGACGCCACCAAGATCGAACCGGACCAGCGGGTGTTGATCGTCGGCGCCACCGGCGGTGTCGGCTCCTTCCTGGTGCAATTGGCGAATATCGCCGGGGCGCACGTCATCGCGACGGCGCGCGGGCCGGCCGCCGACCAGATGACCAGGCTCGGCGCGGCCGAGACCGTCGATTACACCCGGGGCTCGATCGCCGAACGGGTCGCCGCCGCACACCCCGACGGTGTCGATGCGCTGTTCGATCTGGTGAGTCCACCCGGGGTACTGGCCGAACTGACCACGTTGGTCCGCGACGGCGGCACGGTCTACTCCACCATCTGGTCCGCCGATCCGGACGCGCTGCGCGATCGCGGCATCCGCGGCGGCAATATCGAATCCTTCGGGCGTGGACCGGAATTGACTCGTCTGCTCGATCGGGTCGCCGCCGGCGATGTGGTCGTGCCGATCGACGCGACCGTCCCACTGAACGCGGGCCCTTCGGTTATCGGCGCGACGGGCGCGCGCGGCAAGACCGTGCTAGCCATCTGAGCAGTCGCGTGAACGAGCGTAGCGAGCGAGCCATGGGCACAGCGCCCAGCGCGGTCGCGGCGGAGCCGAGCGCCAGCGAGGCGGAGTCGTGATCGTCCGCCGAAAGGCCACTCGCCCACCCGAATTCGGCCTGTTCCTGATTCCGGAAGCGGATAACTACCCGCAGCTCACCGAGTTGACGGCCTATGCGGAGGGCGCCGGACTCGACCTGATCGGCATCCAGGACCATCCCTACCAGCGACGCTTCCTCGACACCTGGACCCTGATCACCGGCCTGGCGATGCGGACCGAGCGACTCACCTTCTTTCCCGATGTCGCGAACCTGCCGTTGCGCAACCCGGCTGTCCTCGCGAAATCCGTTGCTTCTCTCGACATCATGACCGGCGGCCGGATCCACCTCGGACTCGGCGCCGGCGCCTTCTGGGCGGCCATCGCCGCCATGGGCGGCTACCACCTGAGTCCGGGCGAATCGGTCCAGGCGTTGGCCGAGGGCATCGCGGTCATCCGGGCGATGTGGAGCGACGAACGCTCGGTCCGGGTGCCCGGTGTCCACCATCTGCTGGCCGGCGCCCATCCCGGCCCGCGACCGCAACACGATCCGGGCCTCTGGCTCGGCGCGAAGGGGCCACGGATGCTCGCCCTGACCGGACAGGCCGCCGACGGCTGGCTGCCCTCGGCGGCCTGGGCACCGCCCGAATTCCTGACCGAGGCGGGCAAGCGCATCGACGATGCCGCCGCCGCGGCGCACCGCGATCCGCGTGCCATCCGCCGGGTCTACAACCTCTCCGGCACCATTACCGCCGACGGCACCGATCACGGCTTCCTGGAGGGCCCACCCGAACGCTGGGTGGACGATCTGTCCGCACTGCATCGCGACCAGCGCATCGACGGCTTCATCTTCTGGCCGACCGAGGGCGACCCCGTCGACCAGGTACATCGCTACGCCGAATTGGTCGCGCCCGGGGTGCGCGCGAACGTCGCGAGTTGACCCTGCGGTAACCCGGAGCAACCGAGGTCACGATATCGTGCATGTCAGGCCTACAGCAGCCCGGATTTGCCCACGGATTACCGTTGGCGCGGGCGTGATCGGCTATACCCACACGACCATGTGATTTTCAGGGATACTTGTCGGCGGAGGACCGCCGGTTACGGACATGTCCCTGGGCAGATTTTGAGGGAAAGGAAGCTCCACGTCGTGGATGCGCGTTCGGCAGCGCTGGTCCGCGCCAACTTCCGATCGGTGATCGAGTCGCCGAACGGACCCGAGCGGTTGATCAGTGCGTTTTATGGTCACCTGTTTGCGGAGAAACCGCAGTTGCGGGAATTGTTCCCGCCCGCGATGGAGATGCAGGCCAAGCGGGTGGTGACCGCCATCCATTACGTGCTCGACAATCTCGAGGACTGGGGCCGGGCGCAGAAGTTCCTGGAACAGCTGGCGCGCGATCACCGCAAATACGGCGTCATCGCCGCGCACTACGACATCGCGGGCCGGGCGCTGCTCGCCGCCTTCCGGGTCTTCAACGGTCCGATGTGGAGTCGCGCGCTCGAGGAGGGCTGGCGCGATATCACCATCCTCATCTCCGCCTCGATGGCCATCGGCGCCAACTCCGACAAATCACAGCCGTACTGGGATGCGACCGTGGTCGGCCATCGCCGGGTGCTCGAGGATCTGGCCATTGTGCGGCTGCAGTCCGACAGCCCGATTCCGTATCAGGCCGGACAGTACGTGCCGGTCTCCCTGCCGCAACGCCCCAAGATGTGGCGCTATCTCTCGCCCGCGATTCCCGCGAATCCATACGGCGAGATCGAATTCCACGTCCGCAAGATCCGCGGCGGTTGGGTCAGCCCGGCCATCGTCAACGAGACCAGGGTCGGCGATCGGTGGATGATCGCGGGTCCGCTCGGTGGTCTGCACATCGATCGCGACAGGGGCCGTGACGTGCTGCTGATCGGTGCCGGCACCGGCATCGCCCCGCTGCGCGCGCAGCTGATCGAAATGGGACAGCGCGGCATCAATCCGCGGGTCCACTTCTTCATCGGCGGCCGCTACCCCTGCGATCTGTACGACGTGGAGAATATGTGGCAGCTCTCGCAGAGCAATCCGTGGCTCACCGTGGTCCCGGTCTGCGAACAGAAGACCAACCCGTGGTGGTATCCGCATCCACCACAGGATGAGCCGTACGGCATGCACCGCCGCCTGATCGGAAATCTGGGCGCGGTCGTCGCCAGCTTCGGCTCATGGGCCGACCGGCAGATCCAGATCGCCGGTTCGGCGCGCATGATCGCCGACACCCGCCGCGCCCTGATGGCGGTGGGCACCCCCGAGTCGGTAATCAGCTCCGATCCCGTGTGAGAGAATTAATGACAATTGATCCGAGCCCGCACGGCAATGGTGCGGCGCCCGAATGGAAGTCGACCGTTGTCGGTCACCACCGGCTGCGCCATGACATCGCGGTGATCCGCCTGATCGGCGAGTACGTCCCGTTTCTCGCGGGTCAATCGGTCGAGGTCCGGGTGCCGCAGCATCCGGGTATGCGCCGTCGACTCTCCCCCGCGCTGCCGCCGTCGCTGGACGGCAAGTTGGAATTCCATGTGCGCACGGTGCCGGGCGGCTGGTGCAGTGGCAGCATCGTGGCCGATACCCAGCCCGGCGACGAATGGCAGATCAGTACTCCCCTGGGCACTTTCGCGGTCGATCCGTACGGCGACGAGGTGGTGATGATCGCTGGCGGCACCGGCCTGGCACCGATGCGATCCCAGATTCTCGACCTCGCCCGGCACGAGGATCCGCCGCCCACCTACCTCTTTGTCGGTGGCCGCTCCCCGCGCGACCTGTACGCCGATGACATGCTGTTCCTCCTGGCGAACGAATTGCCTTGGCTCACCGTGATTCCCGTGGTCGAGGGTCCGGAGGATCCGGGCTGGGTGGACGAATGGTACGAGCAATCCCGCGTGGATATCGGATTCCCGCTCGACGATATGCTCTTCGGCACGCTCGCCGATGTCGTCGGTTCACACGGCGCGTTCGACCGCCACCAGGTGCTGGTGTGCGGTTCCCCCAATATGGTCCGCGTGACATTGGACCGGCTCGTCAAAACCGGAACCCCTGCCGCGCATATCCAATTCGAGGGGCTTTAACCAGCAGACTCGCCCACCACGGAGCGAGTCTTACGAGCGAGGTTCGCGGCCCGTCTCGCGTCCGAGCCGTCGAAGCACACGCGCTGCAGCCGCGGGACACGCCCGGTCCGGCGCGCATACATCAGGTGCCGAACGCCCCGCCATCAGCGCCCACCACGGAGCGAGTCTTACGAGCGAGGTTCGCGGCCCGTCTCGCGTCCGAGCCGTCGAAGCACACGCGCTGCAGCCGCGGGACACGCCCG
>NZ_JBFAWD010000053.1:0-19351 GCF_040680135.1 Nocardia sp. NPDC052112
GGATTTCCAGCTGGGCACCGACGTGCCGGAACGACCAGTCACGATTGCGTTCGGCGACCGGGCGACGCTCCATCTCGTAGCTGTCGAGCAGGACCTCGCCACCCCAGCCGTTGAGTACGGCGGCCAGCTTCCAGCCGAGATCCACGGCATCGCCGATACCGGTGTTCATTCCGTAACCACCGTTCGGAATGACCTGGTGGCACGCGTCACCGGCCAAGAAGACACGGCCCTTGCGGAAATGATCGGCCAGCATCGCGCTCGGCCGCCAAATCGACTGGGCCAGGATCTCGTCGACCTCCACCGGCGCCCCGCAGATGCGGCGGATGAATTCGACCGGGTCGATGTCATCGGGCTCGGTGTCCGGTGGTACCAGCCCGTGCAGCGTCCAGGTGTCGACCTCGTCCTGGGCAATAAGGATGCCCCCCGAGGCGAAATACAGATGCCAGAACTGCCCGTGCGCATGCAGGTGCTTGCGGTCGCGGGAGCGGAAATGGAACAGGGCCATGGTGAGGATGTTTTCCATCCCGTCCTGCTCGATACCCAGACAAGCTCGCACATGTGAGCGAGCACCGTCACAGCCCACCACATACTGGGCCGATACCGTGCGCTCCTCCGCCGTTTCGGCATCGGCCATCTCCACTGTGACCGCATCACCGTGTTCGGCGATCGCGGTTACTCGCCAGGGCCGCCGCACGTCGATGCGAGTGTTCTCCAGGCACCGCCGCATCAGCACGGCCTCGGCGTACTCCTGCGAGATTCGCTGCCAGGGCTCGGCCGGCATCGTGCCATCGGTCGCCCGGTCGATCCGCTCGCGCATTTGCGCGACCGAAGCTTCCGGCCATCGGGCGTACTCGTATCCGAGCAGCGAAGAACAGAACGCGGTATCGAAGCTGAAGTCCGGGCCTACCCCGGCCGCGCGAATGTCATCGGCGAGCCCCAACCGGGCGAGCAATTCCATGCTGCGCGGGTTGGTCTCGTCCATTTTCGGGAATTTCGTCGTGCTGGCATGAGCCTCGATCAAGACCGAGTCGATCTCGTGGTGGGCGAGCTCGAGCGCGAGCACCATCCCCACCGGACCGGCCCCGACGATGACGACCGGTGCGTGGTTTTCAACCATGCACCAACCGTAGGATTGATGTTGTCAGTTGTCAATAAACATCTTGCCGTACGCCACTGCGGTTCATCGCATTCGCAGACCTTCGATCACGAGATCGGCGACCAGCTGCGCATGTTTGCGGATCTGCGTTCGCAGCAGGGGGTCCACCGGATCGAAACGCCGCGCCAGCGGGGCGAGACTGAATGGGGCAGCGCCGCCATGGGCGATGAGGAAATGCAGGGTGCGCAGCGGAATCGGCCGGATTCGGCCGGTCGCAACGAGATGGTCGGTCAGTTGGCCGATCGGCTGAAAGACCTTGGTGACATAGGTGTCGTAGATGTAGTCCAGGCGATCGGTATCGGATGCGCCCTCGATGTTCATCAGCGCGAGCAACTCCGGATGGCCACCACTGAACTCGACGAACCTGCTGATCACATGATGTAGCTGATCGAGCGGGTCCTCCAGGGTCGGATCCAGCAGCGCACCGAGTTCGGCAACGAGGTTGCCGAACGCCCAGTCGACTGCCGCGCGCCAGAGCCCCTGTTTCGACCCGAAACGCTGGTTGATCAGGTTGTGACTCACCCCGAGCTCGCGCTGGAGCGTTCGCACCGACACGCCGTCATAGCCATGGCGCGCGAACGCACGCAACGCCGCCGACAGGATCTCTTCAAGCGCCACCGGCGATTCGCCCGCCTTCGGGCGGCCGACCGACTTGGGCTGAACAATCTCGCTCACACCAGCATATTACCCGAAGTGATGACAACAATTTAGTTGTCACTTGACAACATTGGTGCCTGATTCGATGATGAACACGGACACGTTGGAAAGACCCGGCCGGAGTAGCTCCTGCACCTCAACGGGTCACGGAATACGACAGGCCGGTGCTCCGCGATGGCAAAGACCGCCCATGAAGATCTGCACAGCGACGAAGGCGCGTTGCGGGGTGAACGTCCAGGCCGCGGGAAGAACCCAGCGGTCAAAGTCAGCGACCTCGCCTGGCTGGAATTCGAGAAACCCGACCTCGACCGGGCCGAGCGCTTCGCTCACGCCTTCGGCCTCGAGACGGTCGAACGCACCCCGCAGGCGTTGTATCTGCGCGGTACCTTCGCCGGAACGCACAGTCTGGTAATACACAAAGGGCCGGTGTCTCGCTTCGTCGGCCCCGCCTTCCACGCGGCCGACGCCGGCGACCTCGACCGGCTCGCACGGTCGACAGGAACCTTGCCGTCACCGCTGCGCCAGCCCGGCGGTGGCAAGGTCGTGTCATTGTGGGACCCCAACGGCATGCCGGTCCGCGTCGTCCACGGAACCGAGCACCTACCAGCGTTGCCCGAACAGCAGCCCCTTTCACTCAACGTCGGGGTCGATCCCATCCGCATCAATGCCGCCCAGCGCCCCCCGCGCGAACCGGCCCGCGTGCAGCGGCTCGGGCATCTGGTGAAGGAGACACGCACCTTCAACAAGTCGCTCGACTGGTACCTCGACACCCTCGGCATGATCGTCAGCGACTTCATGTTCCTCGACAGCCAACGTGACCGCGGGCCCGTCATGGCCTTCGTCCGGTGTGACCGAGGCGGCGACCCGGCCGATCACCACACCCTGGCCATGGTCCTCGGCCCCTCCAACGGCTACGTACATTCCGCCTACCAGGTCAGCGACCTCGACGCGATGGCGGCGGGCGGGCAGTATCTCGCCGACGAGGGCTACCAGCGAGCCTGGGGTATCGGTCGGCACATCCAGGGCAGCCAGTTGTTCGACTACTGGCGCGACCCGGATCATCTAATGGTCGAGCACTTCTCCGACGGCGACCTGTTCGACGCCACGGTGCCCACAGGATGGGCGCCGATGTCGGTCAACGGGCTTGCACAGTGGGGACCTCCCGTCACCAGGGATTTCCTCGGCGCCAATCCCTCTTCCCAACTTCTCCGCAACCTTGTCGCCGCCCTCCGTGAGGACAACGAGCTCACCGCGTCTCGTTTCCTCGCCATGGTGAAGGCAATGCTTCCCCGCTGACGCCCCGCAGGTCGACTTCGCATGGCTGGCGCATCCCCACTCCCAACCGCAGGTGACGTACACCTTCGAGTGCGTCTCGGCGGCGAAGTCTTCGACTACTGCGCGACCGCCACAGCGGCACGGAACTTCATCCGGGATTGGAAGCGAAGGCACTGCGAGGCAATCGAACTGCTCACCGACAACTTCGACGGGCTCCGGAGATTGCCATGCGAACGACTATTTCTCCAGTGGTGAAAGCGAACGACACCTAGCTCACCCGAAATGCAATCCTGCGCGAGTAGTGAACTTACCCTGAGTAGGACACCGCTCGCCAAGGAAGGCGACTCGATGAATGGCATGTGTGATGGGTAGGCCCGTCGCGCCGCCGATGTCGTAGCGGCCGGCCGCGATCCCGTTCTCGTTATCGCGCATCGGCGTTGAGCAAGCCGCCAGCGGGCCGCCGCCACGGGTGGCGGTGTCGGCCGACTGAATCCGCACCGTCACTGCGACAGCGGCCCCGAACGAGCTAGATGGCCAGCTTGTCTGCCAGGCGGTCGAGTTGATAGTCGAGTCCGCCCGCGAGGGATTTGCTCGCGATCGCGTTGCGATAGAAGAGGTGGGCGTTGTGCTTTCAGGTGAAGCCGATGCCGCCGTGCAGCAGGATGGCGCTGTCGCGCGGTCATCTGACCGGTCGACCGCACCCGACCGATCCGGTATCGACCACCAACGCCGACAACACGATCCGCCCACGCCCGACTGCCACCAGTCGGGCGTGGGCGGTGGGGTCGAGGACAGCTTCCTGCACCGCGTGATGCGCAATTCGCAAGTCACCGACGAGTCAGAACCCGCGTCGGCCTAAGCCTGGACGCTCAGTGGACCCAACGATCTGCTGCGGAATCCGCCGACCAGCTACTGCGCCGGGGCGGGCATATGCACTGTCTTGATCTCGAAGAACTCCTCGAGCCCCTCGACGCCGCCCTCGCGACCCATACCGGACTGCTTGTAACCGCCGAACGGCAGGGTGAAGTCGATCACCGAACCGTTCACGCTCACGGTTCCGGTGCGAATCCGTTGCGCCAGAGCGTAACCCCGGTCCAGATCCTCGGTGTAGACCGCGCCGGACAGGCCGTAGACCGAGTCGTTGGCGATCGCGACGGCCTCGTCCTCGTCCTCGTAGGTGATCACCGAGATGACCGGACCGAACACCTCCTCCTGGGCGATGCGCATATCGTTGCGCACATCGTCGAGCAGGGTCGGCGCGACGAAGTAGCCCTGGGAGACCCCCTCGGGAGCCGCTCCCCCGACCACCAGGCGGGCGCCGTCCTCGACCGCCGAGTCGATATAACTGAGGACCCGATCGCGATGACGCGCACCGGCCAGCGGCCCGAGGAAGTTCTGCGCCTCCCACGGATTGCCCATCGGTAGCGCCCCGTAGGCGGCCGCCAGCGCCGCGACCACCTCGTCGTGCCGCTGCCGCGACACCAGAACCCTGGTCAGCGCGATACATGCCTGACCGGACTGCAGGCATCCACCCATCGGTAGCGATTGCAGGACATGGTTCAGGTCGGCGTCGTCGAGGACGATCGCGGCGGACTTTCCGCCCAATTCCAGTGAGACGCGGGCGATCCGGTCGCCGGCCAGGGCCGCGATACGCCGTCCCGCCGCCGTGGAACCGGTAAAGGTGATGTGGTCGACACCCGGATTGGTGACCAGGGTTTCGGAGACCTCGCGATCGGCGATGAGCACGCTGACCACGCCCTCGGGCAGGCGGCCCGCCGCGACGAGTTCGGCGATCACATCGGCGAATACCGCCGGTGACAGCGGCGCGTCGGGTGCGCCCTTGAGGATCACCGAACATCCCGCGGCCAGGGCCGGAGCGACCTTGAAGGCGATGGTGCCGATCGGGCCGTTCCACGGAATGATCGCGGCGACGACGCCGGTGGGCTCGCGCAGGATCCGGGAGACCCCGCCGTCAGCACGGACGCGGTCCTCGCGCTGTTCGAAGTCGCGGGCCTCGGCGGCCACCGCGTGGAACAGCCCCGCACTCATCTGCTGGGTCATTCCGCTGACGGTGACCGGCACGCCGACCTCGAGCACGCCGATGGTGGTGAGCTCGTCGATGCGCTGTTCGAGCCGAGCGCCGATCTCGTCGATCACGTCGGCCCGTTCGGTCATGGTCTTCGCCGACCAGACCCCGGAGTCGAAACTGCGCCGGGCAGCATCGACCGCACGGGCGACGTCATCGGTTGTGGCACTGCGGATCCGGGCGGCGCGCTGCTCGGTCCACGGGTCGATCAGGTCGATCCATTCCGCGCCGGTCGAGTCGACCCAGCGGCCTCCGATGAAGACCTGCTCCCGGTCGGCGACCGACGGCGTGGTGACAGCGGTGTCGGTGGTGGTCATCGAGATAGCCCCTTCTCAGCGATTGTTGTAGCCGGCATCGACGGGCAGCGTGACGCCGGTGATGTATCGGGCCTCGTCGGAGGCGAGGAAAGCCAGTGCGTTGCTGACGTCGATCGCCTCGATCAGCTCGACCGGCATCGGGTTCTTGTACGCCTCGTCGTTGGCCACCTCGGGGTGGGAGTTGACGAAGGCGCCGTATTCGGCGTTGGCCACCATCGGGGTGTGCACGCCCGTCGGGTGGATCGTGTTGACCCGGATGGAGTGCTTGGCCAGCTGCTTGGAGTACAGCCGCATCAGCCCGACGACACCGTGCTTGGCCGCTGAGTAACCCGCCTGCCCCGGAAAGGTGTTGAGCCCCATGCTGGTCAGTCCGGCCGCCGAGCTGGTGATGGCGATCGAGCCGCCGTTACCGCGCTCGATCATCGGTGGGACGGTCACCTCGAGGGTGTGCCACACGCCGGTGAGCATGGTGTCGACGGCGTCGTGCCATGCCTGCGGTTCGCTGCCCTGATCGATCACCGGCATGATGCCCGCGTTCGCGGCGATGATGTCAACGAATCCGAACTGCTCCACGCCCGCGTCGTAGGCCCGCTGCACGTCCGCCCGGTTGCGCACGTCACCGATCGTGGTGACGATTCGCCCACCGGCCTCCTTGACCAGACGGGTGGTCTCGGCGAGATCCTCCTCGGTGGCCATCGGATAGAACACCGACGGGATCTGCGCGCAGATATCCATTCCGACGATCGCCGCGCCCTCCTGCGCGAGCCGCACGGCATGGGACCGCCCCTGCCCGCGCGCCACACCGGTGATGAAAGCGACTTTGCCTTCGAGACGTTTCATGAAATTCCTTCTCTCGCTGACTTTTCCGAACGCCCGCCGAGTTCGGCGCAGGAATACCTGGGATGTCGAGCTGAACCGTGCGCGCCGGTCCTCGGCGACGGTGGGCCTGGCCGGATACGCCGAGCGGCTGTGAATGGCGTCACACCACCGTAGCGCCCACACGCCCTGTCGTCAACAAATGACAGATATCGTCATTTATATCTTGTTGCACTCAATTTCGCCGATCAATCGGACGCCTACCTGCGATGATGCGCAATCAAACCTTCGGTCTATCGATAAGTTCATACGACCGAGGCTGCTGTATTAAATCTATCTACTATAGTTTTTCCGACGACTCGGCGACCAGTGCGGGTTGTCGGCCGACGGTTGCAGTACGCCCGACGGCCGCGATCGAGCGACTGCTCAGTTCGACCAGCAGACCGCACCCCGACTCGCACAGCGGGGTTGGCCTGCCGGACCGGTGCATCGGCCCGGCGGTATCGATCTCGGTTCCCCGCACACTGTGCAGCACTGCGGATTTCACCTCGCACTCGCCATCGGGCGGCCGGTCCGGAGCTCGCCTCCACGCTAAGCGGTGACGGCTGTCCCCTGCACCGCGATGGCATCGGACGGCACCTCGGGGAAGCGCCGCCGCAGCAGCGGTTTGGCCAGCTTGCCGGAGAATGTGCGCGGCAGTGGTTCTCGCAGTGCCACAGCATGTTTGGGCCGCTTGAACTTGGCCAGATTCGCTCCGGCGAGGAGCGCGATCTCGGCGACCACCTCCGCCGCCGGACGCCGGCTATGGAAGATGACCATGGGTACCTCGCCCCACCGGTCGTCCTTCACGCCGATCACCGCGAGGTCGCCGACGCCCTCGATACAGTGCAGGACTTTCTCGATCTCGGCGGGATAGACGTTCAGGCCGCCGGAAATCAGCATGTCCTTGCTGCGGTCGACGATCTTGAGGAACCCGCCCTCGTCCTGCAGGCCCAGATCGCCGGTGCGCAGCCAGCCGTCCACCAGCGTCGCCGCGGTCGCCTCAGGCTTGTTCCAGTACTCCCGCATCACGTGCTCACCGCGCACGAGAATCTCGCCAACCTCACCGGCAGGGGTGTCCACGCCCGGATCTCCGATCTCGACCTGGGTCCCGACCAGAGCGAGCCCGGCGAATCCGGGACGGGAGAGGGCATCCTGATAGTTCAATGTCGCCACGATGCCCGAGGCCTCGGTCAGCCCGTACGCCTGGGTCAGCGGAATGCCGTGGTCGCGATAGAACTCCACCAGATCGAGGCCGACCGGGGCCCCGCCGGTTCCAGCGTAGGTGAACTTCGCGAGTTTGCGCGCACCGAAGTCGGGTAGGGTCGTCATCCGCTCCCAGATCACGGGCACCACCGTGGTCGCGGTGATCTGTTCGCGCTCGAGGGTGTCGAGGGCAATCTGTGGGTCGTATTCGCGCAGCAGCACCATTGTCGATCCGGGCACAACAACCAGCTGCATGAAGACCGACAGCACCGACCCGGTATAGACCAGCGGCGCCGCGCACAACACGCGGTCGCGGGCGGTGAAGCCGTGGCTGACGGTCTGCGCGATACCCGGGGCCATCGCGCTGCGGTGGGTGACCAGCGCGCCCTTCTGCACACCCGTGGTGCCGGAGGTGTAGCAGATGAACGCCGCGTCGTCACCGGCGATGTTCACCCGAGGCGCGCTGCCGGGATCGATCAGGGTGTCGTAAGGCCGGTGCGCGCTGCCACCGATCGCATAGGTCTCGATCGGGATCTGCTCCGCCGCGACCTTCAGCAGTGGAGTGAACTCGTCCTCGATGATCACCACGCGCGGTGCGGAATCCAGCACCATCGGCGCCAATTCCTTGGCCGTGAGCCGGAAATTGAGCGGAACGCTGATGGCACCGAGCTTGAGCGTGGCCAGGATGACGTGGGCCAGCTCGGGCCGATTGAGCATCATGACCGCGACGCGGTCGCCCTTGCCGACGCCCCGCGCGGCCAGGCCTCGGGCGAGGGCGTCGGTGACCGCATCGAGTTCGGCCCACGTCTCGGCAGTGTCGCCGAAGACGATCGCCTGCTGATGGGGGCGGGTCTTACCCCAGTAACGCGTCAGATCCGCGAGATTCATTCGAATTCCTCCTCGTTCGCCGACTGCTCGGCCGCGAGCACCGGCGGATGTGACCGCCCTCACTGCGTGTCGCCAAAACTAACAGCTTTAGATTTATTGTGCAATACCCCCGCAAAGCCCCCGATACAATCGGCCTGAATGCATGAAAAGGACACCCACACAACAGTTTCCGCGTGAGTGTCGTTCTCCTCCGCGGCGGTTCAGCCGGTCGGCTCGGCATCCTTCGCATACAGGTGGCGATCGGCCGCTGCGGCGATGCGCGCGTCGTCGTAGCCAGCCAACTCACGCAATACCCGCGCCGTATCGGCTCCGGCCCGCGGCGGCAGCGCGGGGGCGAACTTCTCCCCGGCCACCCGCACCGGACTCACCACGAACTCGAGCTCACACCCCCCTGCATAGTCGACGCGGTAGGTATTGTCCCTGGCCCGGAAATGCGGATCGTCGAGCATCTCGGCCACGGTGTTGACCGGTCCGCCGGCGATACCGTGGGCGAGGAACAGCTCCACCCATTCGTCGCGGGTGCGCTGGGCGAAGATCTCTCTCAGCTCCCGCCACACGTGCTCCGCCCGCTCCGGCGCGTCCTCGTCGGCGGTGGTCAGGTCCACTTCCGCCAGCTCCTCACGGCCGATCGCGATCAGGAAGTTCCGCCAGAACTTCGCCACGTGCGAGCCGAACAGCACCGCCTTGCCGTCCCTGGTCCGATACGCCTCGAGCCGCGGCCAGTCCGGCAACCGCCCGTCCGGCAGCCAGGTCGGACGCGGGATCGACCGCTCCCGGTTCAACTCCGCGTCGACCAGATCCGGCATCCATGCCGCCGCCACATCGATACCGGAGACCTCCACCCGGCCGCCGACCCCGGTGGCGCTCGCGCGGTGCAGCGCCGCCAGCACTCCCATCGCCCCATAGGCGCCCAGGGCGTACATCGCGATGGGTGGGCTGGTCGAACCCGCGATTCCCGAAACCGGCGGTTCGTCGGGAGTGCCGACCTCGCGCAGACCGGCGTATGCGTCGAAGACCGGTCCGCCGGTGCCCAGAGCGCGATAGGGGCCATCGGTACCCATCCCGGATACGGTGCACAGCACGATCTTCGGGTTCACCTCCCGCAGTCGGTCGAATCCGATGCCGAGCCAGTCCAGGTAGCCGCCGCGCATGCCCTCGATCACCGCGTCGCAGGATCGGGCGAGGTCCAGGAACGCCTGTTTGCCCTCGGCCGAGCGCAGGTCCAGCGCGATCGACCGCTTCCCGCGGTTCCACCGCAGGTGCATGAACGCCGGGCCGTCCGGATCGCCGACCGCGCGGCTGCCGCCCACGCGCACCGGATCGCCCAGCGGGCCGGATTCGACCTTGATCACCTCGGCGCCGAGATCGGCCAGATGCCCGCCGAGCGAGGCCGGCGCCAGCTGCGCCACCTCGAGCACGCGTATGCCGTTCAGCAGCGAGAATCCACTCATCCGGCGACCTCTTTCAGTACCCTCGAAATATTGTGTGTCTGTTCGTGTTTCAGCTCGATCCACAGCCCCTCCGCCTCCACCAGCAGAACGTCGCCGTGGTGCAGCGTCCCGTGCAGGAACCGTTTGCGGCCCTGCTGCTCGACCAGCCGTGCGGTCACCGTCAGCTCGGTGTGCAACGGCGCGGGGGCGCGGAATACGACCTCGAGGCGTGCCGTGCGGGCCCACGGCCGGTGATGATTGGCCAGCCGAGCCAGGATCTCGTCGAAGATCAGTGGCGCCACACCGCCGTTCATCGCGTAGCGGCCCGAGTGGAAACGCCCGATCGTCACCCGCCCGATCGCCGTGGTGTCGGTCATCCGGTCCAGATGGATCGGCGGAATCAGCGCCTGACCGTGTCCGGCCGAATCCCAGCGCTTGCCGGCGATCTGATCGTCCTCGTCGACCTCGAATTCGGCTATGGCCGTGGCGATCTCACGTAACCGCGCCGCTGCCGCCGCGGCGGCGCGCGGAGTCGGCTTACTCCGCGTGACCGCCTCCTGGGCGGCCCGCATCGCCTCGATCAGCTCGGCGTACTCGTCGTCGGCGTCGACGGTCGGGACGAACGGGTCCTCCCAGGTCGGATTCCAGATATCGGGGCTCATACCTCACCTGTGGTCGTCGAGGGTGGTCTGGTCGCGAAGAAGGTCGAGAACATGTCGGTGATCGACTGCTGTTCGAGCGTCGAATACACGACCGAGTTCTCGTGCTCGTATCGGGCGCGAAGGCTGCGGCCGGGGCCGTCGAGCAGCAGTTGTTTGATCTGCCGTATCCCTTCCGGCGGCTGCGCGGCGATATCCTTCGCCACCTGCAGCGCCGCCTCGCCCACGTCCGGCTCGTACCGGGTGAGCAGGCCCATCCGGTACGCCTCCTCGCCGGGCACCGCCCGTGCGGTCAGCAGCAGATCGCGAGCGCGGGCGGCGCCGATCAGGGTGTCCAGTAGCCAGGTCAGATTCGCCCCGCCGTATTTGGCGGCGCTGACCGCCATAGTGGTCGCGGGGCCGCCGACGCACAGATCCGAACAGGCCGCGTACATGGTTCCGGCTCCGTAGGCGATCCCGTCGACGGCGGCCACGGTCGGTTTCGGGTAGATCAGATAGCGCCACAGCATGTCCTCGCGCGCGGCCATCGATGACTGCGCGACCTCGGGCGGCATCGCCTCGAGTTCCTCGAGGTCGTAGCCGGCGCAGAAAGCCCGCCCACCGGCCCCGGCCAGGATCACCACCCGCACCGAATCCTCGTGCGCGGCATCGGACAACGCAGTATCCAGCGCGCGCTGCAGTGCGATCGGCATGGCGTTGTGCACGTGCGGGCGATCGAGCGTCAGCCGGAGTACGCCGGGTGCCGGGCGGTCCCGGCGCAGTTCCTTCTCGGCCATGACCGGCTACTGGACCGCGACCGGCCGCGCGCCGCGCTCGGCGTCGAGCCGCGCAACATCATCGGCGACCATCTTGTGGAAAACCTGGCCCGGCAACTCGTTTCGCCCGTAGATCAATTCCCCGACCTGACCGTGCGCGGCATTGTCGGTGATCGTCTTGGTCACGAACCAGTCTTCGGCGTGCAGCGTCTCCATCAGCAGATCCCAGTTCTTGTCCAGGATCCGCTCCTCCCGCGGCGTCTGCGGCTTGCCCGGGGACAGCAGCCGGATGGTGCAGTAGCTGACGTTCGGATCCTGCGAGTCCGGGACGATCGTCCAGATCTCGAAGTGGTTGGGCTCGGTCACCAGCATGGTGCCGGGGTAGATCGTGTAGTTGGCCAGCGAGTAGTCGCGGACGTCGAACGAATCCGGATCGGCGTCACGCACCTCGCTGATCGCCTTGCGCGCCACCACGAGTCGCCACGAGCGGCCGACCGGATCGAAGGCGGTGATATTGCCCTCGAGGTAGTTGCAAACCGTTTTGGTGTGCAGCTGGCACAGGTGATACGAATCCTGCACCCCGTCCACGGCGATCTTCCAGTTCATATCCAGCCGCCAGGTTTCCTTGCGCACCTGATACGAACCCGCCATCCCCGTATCGGCGACCTCCGCGTCGTGCTTGTCCCCCAGGACCGCGGCGATGTCCAGACTCGCGCCGACGGTCGGCACCACCCAGACCAGGCCGTGCCGGACCTCGCACGGGAATTCGACCAGACCGTACTCGCCGCGATCTATGCCGTCGAAGCCCTCGGCATGCGGCATGCCGCGCAGGGACCCGTCCTTGCCGTAGGCCCAGTTGTGATACGGACAGGCGAACACCCGCTTGCAGCCGGACTCGGCGAATTCGACCTTGGCGCCGCGGTGGCGACAGACATTCGCGAAGGCCTTGACGCTGCCGTCGCTCTGCTTGACCACCAGCAGCGGTGTCCCGATCAGCTCGGTGGTCAGGAAGTCACCGGCCTTCTGCAGCTCGTCGACGTGCGCCACGATGTGCGGGAATCGCCGCACCACGGCTCGTTCCTTGTCCGCCAGCTCGGGGTCGTCGAATACCGAAAAGGACACGCGGAGCAGGTTTTCCGCATAGTCGGTGGTGTTGTTGTCCACGTGGGCGATGAGCCGCTGCGTGAGCCTGATCTTCTCGTCGCGCTCCATGGTCCGAGAGTGGCACACGAGACAAATATTGTCTAGTGTCTTATCTAAAGGTTTTCGATTGCTCGCCGACTTGATACCGTGCATGGGTGACTGCAGGCGGCGCGGAGATCGAGTGCCCGACCGATACGCGATCGGCCATCCTCGCCGCGGCCGAGTCCTGTTTCGCCCGCCTCGGCATCGCGGGTACCACGATGGAGGACGTGGCCAAGGCCGCGTCGAGTTCGCGGGCGACGGTGTATCGCTACTTCGCCGATCGCGACGCACTGGTGACCGAATCGGTGGTGCGCCGCGCCCGCGCGAATATGGATTCCGCGCGCGAGTTCATCGCTCGTCACCCGACCATCGAGGACAGCATCGTCGAGGGCATCTGCGAGGACGTGCGCCGCGGGCGCCGCGACCCGATGGTGCACCGGCTGGTATCGCCCGCGGAGATGGTGCTGGCGGCGCGGCTGCTCACCAAGTCCGGCCGGGCCGTCGAGCTGACCTACGAACTGTGGGAGCCGATCCTCACCCGAGCACAGGCCGCCGGCACGATCCGTGCCGATCTCGACATCCGGCTGCTGTGCGAATGGATCTCGGAGTTGGAGATGTACTACATCGCCCGCGGATCGACCTGCGAGGCCGAGGATCTCGACACGATCCGGACGCGACTGCGCACATTCCTGCTTCCGGCCCTGTTCCCCTGACCCGTCCCCGGCGCAGACACCGCAGAATCCGGCGTCGACGACCGCGGCAACACCACGTCCTCCGTCGCGATGGTGCGTTTCGTATTCCGACTGCCGGTCATTCGAGCTTGTCGTGTGCCCGCTGTGCGGCCCAAGCCGCGATCTGCGCGCGTGAGGTGAACCCCAGCTTGGTGAGGATGTGTTCCACATGTCCCTCCGCCGTGCGCTGGGAGATCACCAACCTGGCGGCGATCGCCTTGTTGGTCAACCCTTCGGCGACGAGGTCGACGACTTGGCGCTCGCGCTTGGTCAGCTCCGTTGACACATGATCAGCAGTTACCCCAGCATGAGGTTGCTCCCGGAGTGCGAAGCCGACCAGAGCGTCGAAACTCAACTTGGCGCCCTCGCGGTGAGCTGCCTCGTATACCCGCGTGCCGAGTACGTCACGGGCACGACGCTCACATTCCTCATGGTGGCCGGCCAAATCCGAGAACGGCATGCTGGAGCCGCCGACTATGCCGCTCAGTCTTTCCGCGGCACCCAGCAAGACTGCCGCGCGCCGGGCATCGCGCTGCTCGACCGCGATCCAGGCCAGAGTCTCCGAACAGGTCCCGGCGACGATCGGATCGGCCACCAGTCCGGACAGCCGAATGGCCTCCTCCAGCAAGTGCGTCGCGCGGTCGCGCCCACCCTGCAGCCAGTCGGCAAGCCCAATCATTTCCAACGCATACGACCGAACCACGGTGTCGCCGTGCGACTCGGTGACGGCAAGCGCCTTCTCCAGGCATTCCAGTGCCCGCGTAGTATTCCCCTGCAAGTTATAGCTCATTCCGAGCTGAATCAGCCCGGACACTTGCATTCCGGGCTCACCACAGGATTCGATTGCTTCGGCGCCATCGCTCAGGCGGGCGGTCGCATGAACCAGATCACCGCTGACAAGAGCGGTAAGCCCGTCTGCGAGAGCGAGCATGGCGTTGCTTCTGGTGTCGGCGAGCTGCTCGGCAAGGACCTGTAGTTCGGCCACGCAGCGGGCCGCGGCCGCAAGATCGAACTGAGTCGCGGCCAGCAGACTGGCCGCGAAGAGCGCCCGCGCTCGGTCCATACTCGGTCCACCCGATGAACGGTCGAGCGCGAGGGCGCACCAGCGCCGCCCCTCGCTGAGCCGTCCACGTAAGAACCAGAATGGATGCAGCGCGGAAGCGATCCGCAACCCGCCCTCGTCGGCCTGGGACCGGCTGAACTCCAGTGCCTTCCGCAGATTCGGCAGCTCCCGCTCGAGCCGGGCGATCCACTCCAGCTGGCGCGGACTCATCCATTCCGCCTCCGCGTCGATCGCCATCCGCTTGTACCAGTCCCGATGACGACGACACCGCTCCGGATACTCACCAGCAGCCTCGAGCTGGTCTTTGCCGTATTCCTGCACGGTTTCGAGTAACCGGAAGCGCACCACGCCGTCGACTTCCTCACGGATCAGGATCGACTTGTCGACAAGCGCGGACAATGAATCGAGCAATTCCGGCTCGGCCGGGTCACCACCGCACACGTTCTCGACGTCCTCGAGCTCGAAGCTACCGGCGAACACCGACAACCGAGCCCACAACCGCTGTTCGGCAGACGTGCACAAGTCATAGCTCCAGCCGATACACCACCGCAACGTCTGCTGCCGCGTCGGCGCATTCCGACGACCGCGGGTCAACAACGTATACCGATCGTCCAGCCGCTCCAGGATCTGCTGCACCGACATCGACCGCAGCCGCGCGGCCGCCAACTCGATCGCCAACGGCAGCCCATCCAACCGGGCACAGATCCTGGCCACGCCGAGCCTGTTGTTCTCGGTCAGCTGGAAACCCGGCACCGCCGCGGCGGCCCGCTCGGCGAATAACGTCACCGCATCGTAGTTGACCAGACTCCGCATCGACGGCTCGCATTCCGGCGACGGAACCCCCAACGGAGACACCGGAACCACCGACTCTCCGCCGATCCCCAACGCCTCACGACTGGTCACCAGAATCCGCACTTGCGGGCACGCCCGCAACAACGTCTCTACGAGCTTCGCGACCGCATCCACCACATGCTCGCCGTTGTCCAGCACCAGCAGCAACTCGCGTGCCGACAAGAATTCCACCAGCACCTCGAGTATCGGTCTTTCGGCCTGGTTCCTCAGACCGAAGGTGACGGCGACGACATCGGCCAACAATGCTCCGTCGCGCAACTCACCGAGTTCGACCAGCCATGCCCCACCCGGAAAATCCCACTGTATTTTGTGCGCGACCCGCAGCGCGAGGCGTGTCTTACCGACTCCGCCGATTCCGGTCAACGTCACCAGACGCCGACCGGCCACCAGGCGCTTCACCTCCGATACCTGGGTGCGGCGACCGACGAAGCTGGTGAGTTCCAGCGGCAGATTGCCGATACCCGCGCCCGAATCGGTTCCCGCACCGGTGTAGCCGTTTCGTACTGCGGGGACGGCCGGCGCGGGTGATATCTGCCCGGCGCTCGGTTCGCCTCGCAGCGCCATCTCATCGACCGCGAAACCGTGCGCGCGCTGAACCTGCTGCAACTGCTCACCCAAGACCTCGGCGGTGGGACGCTCGCGCGGATCACGAGACATCGCCGACACGATCACCGCCGATACATCCTCAGGGAAACCGCTCTCACGCAAATCCGGCACCGGCTGCGTCGTGATCCGCAAAAACTGCGCCACAACTTGCTCGCCACTACCACGCTCGAACGCCGCATGCCCGGTCAACGCACAAAACAACGTTGCGCCCAGCCCATACACGTCCGAGGCCCGACTCGGGCCGTCCCCACCCAGAACCTCCGGGGCCGTATACGCCGGCGAACCGGTGATCGTGCCGGTCGCCGTCTCGAACCCACCAGCCAGATGAGCGATACCGAAATCCGTCAACGTCGACTCACCATAATCGGTGAACAGAATGTTCCCCGGCTTGATATCCCGATGCAAAACCCCAGCCCGATGCGCCGCCTCCAACGCACCCGCCAGCTTCACCCCCAGATGAACCACCTCCTCCACCGACAGCGGACCAGCACGACGAATCCGCGCGTCCAGCGAACCCCAGCTGTGGTAAGGCATCACCAGGTACAGCCGTCCGGACTCGGTTTCACCGACCTGCAACACACCCACCACATTCGGATGCCCCGTCAACCGGCCCATCGCGCGCTGCTCGCGAAAGAACCGGCTCCGATTCTCCTCCAGCTCACCGGTCAGAACCTTCACCGCTACCGTCCGATCCAAACCGACCTGGGTACAGCGATACACCACGCCGAACCCACCCCGCCCGATCTCCTCGGCATCCTCGAATCCGGCCGCGGCCAACTCCTCCGTGACCAGCTCGAACACGTCACGGACTGTCCGGAACGGATCATCCTTGCTCATTGGCTGTAACCATCCGCCAGCGCATCCCCAGCAATCGGCAACGCGCGTTCACTGTCGGAGCATCCTCAGCGTATCCCACCGACCCACAAGGACAGGCGACCATGAACGGCCGCTTCGGATCCCCTGGCAACTGCGGATCCGACAGTCACAGCGGATCACACCGACAGGTCGAGGATCTCGACTCCATGCCTTATCGCGAATCTCGTTGTCCTCGAAGTACCGACCGGTAACGTTCGCCAGAGCCGGATCGGCAGCCAAATAAGCGATTCGGCGTCCACCTTCGTCCGGCGAGATCATCTTGACCCGCTTGCCCACAGCCAAAAGCGGGCGGCGCGATTCCGCTCACGGTCGGCGACCCGGCTATCGCCTTGCGGCTGCTCGTTCCCACCGAAATCGCCCTAACCGCAATCGATTCCGGCATCGATGACCAAGACACGCCTACTACCGGACTGGTCGTTTACTCGCTGACCAACAGAAGTAGTGGTCTCGATCCGGATCCTTGACAGGCTCGAGCACCCCATTTATTGTAACGCTCATTTCAAAGTGATGAAATGATCACTTGGCCAGGAGGTACAGCGCTGTGACCGACCGAATCCCCTTGTCGCAAAGGCCGATAGGTCGTCGCTCCATGCTCGCCGGCGCGGCCGCAAGCGCGGCAGCACTGTTCGCCGGCACGCAGATCGCACGCGCCGGCCGGTCGCAAGCGAACCCGGTCGGCGCATGGTCGGGATTCCGAGCACCTGTGCGGTCCTTTCCGAAGACCTTCATCGAGCAGAACGTGCCGATTCCCATGGACGACGGGGTCATCATCCGGGTCGATGTGTGGTACCCGGCCGACGAAAGCGGGGCGAAGGCGCCGGGGCAGTTCCCGGTCATCGTGACCAGCCATTGCTATGGCAAATCGCTGCTGAGCGCGATGGCCGACTACAGCAGGTACGGCTACGTGGTTGTCGTTGCCGACGTCAGGGGGACCGGTGCCTCGGACGGTAGTTTCGGAATTCTGGACGAGCGCGAGGCCCGCGACGGCTACAATATTGTGGAATGGGCTGGGACTCAACCATTTTCGACCGGAAAGGTCGGCGTCGACGGATTCTCCTACCTCGGATCGTCGTCGGCGAAAACCGCGGCGACCCGTCCGCCCCATCTGGTCGCGGCCAACTTCGGCGGCGCACCAACCGATCTCTACCGCACCTTCCTTACCCAAGGTGGCAACTGGACGTCCAGCTCGGCGCTGTGGTTCGTCCTCGAGTTGCTCGGTGTTGCACCGCTTCCTTTTGCTCTCAACAGCAACGACGGCACCATCGACATCACTCCGCGGAACCCGGTCGCCGACATCGCGACGTTGATTGCGCGCTTTCAGGCCGACGGGGACGGTTTGCCGTTTCGCTTTCAGCAATTGGGGCGCATTCTGGACGAGAACCAGCAATGGGACGACTCGTTCTGGATCGAAAGAGGTACCGACGTCAGCCAGATCGAAGTGCCGACGCTGGTTTACAGCGGTTGGGCCGACTTGTTCCTGCGTGACACACCGCGCGACTTCCGGTCTCTTCAGCTGGGCCGCGGCGAGAAATTGATGGTCATCGGGCCATGGACGCATTATTCGCTGCCCAAGAACATAGGCGTGGGAAACGATCAGCCCCTCGACGATCTGCTCATCGCCTGGTTCGATCACTGGCTCAAAGGGGTCGACAACGGCGTGGACCAGCTCGATCCAGTACTGCTGTGGGAGAACGGGTCCGAGCGATGGGTCGGCAACGACGACTGGCCGATAGCAGACTCCTCCTACCAGCGCCTGTATTTGACCGGCGACAAGAGTGGGACATCCCAGTCGGTCAACGACGGCTCGCTCGCAATCGCCGTGTCCGCTGCGGCAGGACAGGACACCGAGGTAATCGACCCGACAAACGGTGTCTGCTCGCGGCAAACCGTCCAATACTTGGGCGGACTGCCGGTCTATCTACCCATCTCGTTCTTCATCTCGAGCTTTCCGGTCAAAGAGTTTCCCAATATCGACCAGATCGCGCCGTGCTTCCGAAAAGACGACCGCGCCAATGAAATCGGTGTCCTCACCTACACGACGTCGACCATGAGCGAAGACGTGAGTTTCACCGGCTCCGTGGCGGTAACGCTGCAGGGATCGACGACCGCGGCGGACCCCTGCTGGGTTGCCTGGCTATCCGACGTGGCACCGGACGGCACCGCACGTCCCATCGGTGAAGGCGCGCTGGTGGCATCCCGCCGAAAACTCGACCCTGCCCGCACCCGATACGCGCCGAACGGCGACGTTGTCGAACCATTCCAATGGCATACGCAAGACAACGTGCTGCCCGTGCAGCGCGAGGCGGTCGAGACTTACAACATCGAGATCTGGCCCACGAGCTGGCGACTACTCCAAGGCCACCGTCTCCGGCTGACCATCGACGGCGCGGAACTCCCGCATCTTCTGCCCACCTCGGCTGCACCGAAGCGGCTCGGCGATCTCACCCTGCATCACGGCGCGCAACAGTCGAGTTTCCTCAGCATTCCCGTGCACAACGGTGCGCTTGGGTAACTGCTCACCGCAACAGCGGTTGTGCCACCGTGACCCGATCCGCCGATCGGATCGGGCTACTGTGAAACAGTGACGAGCTCGGGCGACGTACGCGCTAACCGGCGGGGAAAACGATCGCGCCAACGTGTGCTCGATGCCGCCGAGGCAGTCATTGACGGCGCTCACTGAACTTCCCCACTGACGCTCACCGAAATTCCCCATTTGTCCCGTGTGGCTCCGCCGTGAAGGGCGGGCCTCCTCCG
>NZ_JBFAWD010000054.1:0-18809 GCF_040680135.1 Nocardia sp. NPDC052112
ATTCCTTTGCCAGGGAGAGGTGCCGGTTGACGTTTTCTTCGGCAACCGGCTCCAACTCCGTGAGCAGCTCGAGTTGAGTCAGATCCCTTGCCATATACAAGCCCTTCATGTGTGTGCGCTCTTGCTGGTCAGGCCCCCGAGTAGACCGTGTGCCGATGCGGCCATACCTTACGGCACCGTAGGTGTGATGCGAAACGCATCTGGCGGACAAATGAGACCTCGTGATAGAGGTCATACGCCGACGTCGGCGTTCGACAACCACACCGAGTGTAGGGGGTCGGCCCGTAGCAAGGGGTTTATCGCTGCCGGCCGAGAGTCGTTAGCCCAGGGTGCGGTAGCACACAAAGTCGCTGGTGCCGCCATCGCGGTTGGTCACCGGTCGCGGCCGAAAAGTCGGCCGAGTGCACCACCTGTGTTCTTGGCCAACGCTTCTCCGCTCGCCCCGTCGTCCCGAGCAGACCATCGAGTACGTCTCCGATGCCGCCACCTGACCGCGCCTGCGGGCATCGACCGGCTAGGCCATCACGATCGGAGCCGGCATCGGTAGCGGTCAACCACCGCTGCCTCCCCTCGACCGGTTCGTTGTGCTGATCCGGCGGGCCTTAGGCGGCCACGTCCGCTGGCTCGGTCATGTTGTTCGGCAATCCGCCGAGCAGGGTCGGCAATTCCGCCTTTATCGCATTCGCCGCGGTGGCCCGGTCGACGCCTGACTTGCCGGCGATCTGGGTGATGGGAACCAGGGAGCGCCAAATCGTCGAAGGAAGTCATCGGCTCCACCTGTTGTCGAGGGATGCCCCTGGTTTGTGCGGGCGCCCGCAGTGTGGGAAAGCCCGGACGGAATGTGGCGTTTCACGGTCGGAGCGGGACGCGCGGGTAAGGGCGGTCGGGCCGGAAAATGGCTCAGGCGTCCGGTGTGTGAACCGGACGCCTGAGGAGGTGCCCCCAGTAGGGCTCGAACCTACGACCTGCGGATTAAAAGTCCGTAGCTCTACCAACTGAGCTATAGGGGCGCGGATGGACAGTGTAGTGGGCCGGGCGCGGATCGGGTAACCGGGGGCGGGGCGCGTCGGCTGGGGCGTGGTTCGGTACGCCTGGTGTTGACGAGTGCCGGAACCGAGTCGTGCTGGCGCGCCGGGTAACACGGCACGTGTACGCAGCGATGCTGCCGGTAAACATTTGGTACCCAGCTTTGTTCATTCCTACCGAGCCGGGCTACCATCCAATCATGTTGCGTACCAATGTCTTTGGATTTGCGGGAGGTGTAGGGCCAGTGCGCGGGGGGACGCAGCAAGGCGGCTGGCCGGTGTCGCGCGGTCGGCACCGCGGTGATCGGGCCGCTGGTCGACTCGGGTGAACAGTGCTGTGTCGCTATCGAATTCGGAAATCCGTGGCATCACTTTGCGTGATTGCGCGAAGTTAGCTGTAACAGATATCCGGATGTTTCGATGGCTGGAGTCTTCGGTTTGCCGCGTGTCGGATGACGTTTCCGGGTACGGTGACGACTTGGTGAATTACGGAAGAATCGCCGACTTACCCGATGATCCGGAATTCGGCTTATCGTTGGTGTGCCCGAACGTGTCGCGGCCGGTACGACCGATCGCGACTTCCTACGAGTCGACGGCGGGGGAGGCAGATCCGAGACGAAGTAATGCCCAGGTGCGCACCCCCTGCGGCGCACCTGGGCAGGAAAACTATACCAGCTGGTGTGTTTAAGGATTTTCGCAAGTTTTCGTACCGAAAGTTTGAAACGGGGCGAAATCCTGATTTGAAGTATTGATAAAACTCATGACTTCGCGCCAAGGGTCCGTTCCTTTGGGGGCACCGATTGGCGACGAGTAGGCTTCGGAGGCGTTTCGAGCATGGCACGGCAGCAAGAGCGGGCCCGCCGGACACGCGCGGCGATAATCAGGTCCGCCGCCGTTGAGTTCGGGAAGAGCGGCTATGCCGCTGCATCGCTCAACCGCATATTGGAAGGTTCGCGCGCCACCAAGGGCGCTATGTACTTTCATTTCGATTCCAAGGAAGATCTCGCACGCGCGGTACTCGAGACCGCGGTCGACCGATACCGCACATCGGCCGAGCGTTGGCTTGCCAGAACGGATCTCGGTCCGCTCGACGTGCTGCACGGGATGGTCGACGAGGTCGCATTGCGACTCGAGCACGACATCATCGTGCAGGCCGAATTCCGATTGATCATCGAACCGGACTTCTATCGCGATGTGCAGGCCGGCGGCGGTCGCATACTCGGCCGCGCCACCAGAGCGCTCGCGGTCCGTGCCATCGATCAGGGGCAGCTGCGCGCCGACGCCGACCCGGACCGCTTCACCCGCACCATCTCTGCCGCGCTGGCCGGACAGCGCTATCTGATCGACATCCTCGGCAGCGGGGTCGATCTGCGTGCCCGGTTCCAGGAGGCGCTCGAGGTGGTGGTCGAGGCGATGGCCACCCCGGAGTGGGCCGAGAAGTTCCGCAATGACGGCTGGCGGGCGCAGGCCCGACTCGAAGAGCTCGGTTTGGGAGCCTGAACAGCCGATTTGGGAAACGCGGCCGGTCTGTCATAAGCTATCCCAGCTCCCAACGGACAGCCGTTGAAGCCGGTCCGGAGAAATCCGGGGCGAGCCCCCTTCGTCTAGCGGCCTAGGACGCCGCCCTTTCAAGGCGGTAGCGCGGGTTCGAATCCCGTAGGGGGTACGGTCTTCGGATCGTTGGAAGCAACGCAAGGCCCTGTGGCGCAGTTGGTTAGCGCGCCGCCCTGTCACGGCGGAGGTCGCGGGTTCGAGTCCCGTCAGGGTCGCAAAATAAGCGCCGGAGCAATCCGGCGTTTCGCGTATGGCATTCACCACGGGTGCCTGCGGCCAGGTAGCTCAGTTGGTACGAGCGTCCGCCTGAAAAGCGGAAGGTCGCCGGTTCGATCCCGGCCCTGGCCACCAAATCCCTCCGGCGCATCACCTGGTCGGGGGGATTTTTTTGTATCGATACCCGGTGAGGGCATCGGTGCTTGCCTCTGGTTGACTGCTGAGACCGAGCTTGGGGACCGTGGGGCATGCCCGAATTGTGATGTTCGACTCTCCGCCTGGTTCGCCCATCGATAGCCGCTTGGTCGGAGGGGGTGTCTGCCTGCGTGTCCGATGTTCGCCGCTATCGAAACTTTGTTCGATTCGGAGTAGTCTCCGTTCATGCCACTTTCTCGACTCGACTGGGCACGCATGAATCTGGAGCAGGTGCGTGAACAACTCTTGGAGGCCGCCGCGTTCGGCAAGTATCTGCCACCTGAGCAACTGGAAAACGCGGCCGGCAAGATCGCCGAGGGGATGCGTATCTACGTGGAGGAAACCCAGGGCGTCGGCAGATAGAGCGCCTATCCGCGCTCGCTTCCGTCTTTCGCTGACGTCGCTCTCCGGCGGGTGTGGATATTTCGTAGATGTGCGTCCGGTGGGTGTCGCCGCTTCTCGACGTGACCGTGTTTTCGATGCGGCGTTGAGCACATCCGGGCCACGCCCGGCCCGAGCACCACGACCTGCAAAATCAGTCACCCAGACGCGACCACACGCACGAGACACCCGACACCGATGAGACGGCCGCATCAGCGGCGCACAACACTAGAAAGACGGCGCAGCGCAGGCCCAACCAGCCCCCACGCAAGCGACGAACACACTCGGGCCACGCCCGGCCCGACAGTCACCACAGCAGCGACCGGGCCCGCGCGCCACTACACCCACGGTGTGGTGGGCCTTCCGGTGTCGCGCTTCTCGGGTGTGGGCCGTCACAGCGGTGGTGTGCTGTCGGTATGGCGCTTCGCGGTGGGACCTTGTTTCGCAGCTGGCGTTGGTCAGGTGTGGTTGTCACTGGAAGGTGTCTTTCGTGCACCTCCCATGGGTGGTTTCGATTGCGGCCGTCTCTCGCGCCCACGAAGGGCAGCGGATTTCGAGGTGTCGGGGGTGGAAAAGGACGGTCTGTTGATCATGGTGGTGGGATGCTGGAGGGATGGCGGAGAAGTGGTATTACTGCTTGAAGCATCAGCGGGCCGAGAGTGGGAAACAGTGTTGGTTCCGGGATCGGATGGGGCCGTATCCGGATCGGGGCACTGCTGAGCGGGCGTTGGAGATCGTGCACGCGCGCAATGCTCGGGAGGATGCGCGGGATCGGGACTGGCGCGACGGGGATAAGTGAGGGCGCGCCAGGGGTGGTGCGCGGCAACTGATTTCGGTGTGGATCCGGGGGCGGCCGGTGCGGACGGCGGCGCGATGTGCGAGGTAGTCGGCACATCGCGGGTATTCGGGTGGCGGCGGGAGCGTGCGGGCGCTCAGGTGGTCTTTAGGTCGATCAAGTACGGTTCTTGGCAATCAGACGAGTGCTCCGGGTCCTGTCGTGGGTCTGCGGGCTGGAACAGGTGAGCAGGGAGGGCGACCCTTGAGGGTTACCGTTGTTGTGCCGACCTACAACGAGCGGGAGAATCTGCCGGTTGCGGTGGAGCGGCTGACGGCGCTGCCGGTGCCCGATCTGCATGTGCTCGTGGTGGATGACAATTCGCCGGACGGGACCGGTGAGATCGCCGACAAGCTGGCGGCGGAGCTGCCGAATGTCGTCGGCGTACTGCACCGCACCGAAAAGGACGGATTGGGCCGCGCCTACGTGGCCGGGATCACGCGGGCGCTGGACGACGGCGCCGATGTGGTGATCCAGATGGACGCCGACCTGTCGCATCCGGCCGAGGTCATTCCGGCCATGCTGGAGAAGCTGAACACCACCGATGCCGGTGTCGTGCTCGGGTCCCGCTATGTGCCCGGCGGGTCCACCGCCGAGGAGTGGAAGTGGTACCGCAAAGCACTGTCGGCCTGGGCCAACTTCTACGTGAACCTGATCCTGCGCCTCGGCGTCAAGGATGCGACCGCCGGATTCAAGGCTTGGAAGGCCGACACCCTGCGCGCGATCGACGTCGCCTCGATTCGCAGCAACGGATACTCCTTCCAGGTCGAGATGAACCATCGAACCGTCAAGAACGGCATCACCATCGCGGAGGTACCCATCCGTTTCGAGGAGCGCACCCTGGGCGCCTCCAAAATGAGCCTCAAAGTCCAGCTCGAATCCGCACTCATGCCGTGGAAGCTCCTCTTCGGCCGCTCGGTCTGAGGCCGCTCGGTCGGACAACAACCCGGCACCCCGTGTCGCAACCGGGCACCCGGTACAAGGGGTGCCCGGTGGATAGACGGGGTGCCCGGGGTCAGTGGTCCGGGGGCGGCCAGTTGAGCAAGGTGTCGGTGTAGAGCTGACGGACGGCTTCTACGTTGGCGTCCATGTCGTTGGGGTTCCAGGTGGTGACGTCGATCGGGGGGAGGATGGCGACGTCGACGGTGCCCTTGCGGGCGATCATCGAGTTGCGCCAGTTGATTTCGCCCGCATTGCGGATGACCACCGGGATCACCGGCACCCCGGCCTGAATCGCGATATGGAAGGCGCCCTTCTTGAACGGGCCGATGCCCGGGGTATATGACCGTGTGCCTTCGGGGGCGACCGCGATCGACAGGCCGTCGCGCAGTGTCTGCACCACCGGTGCCAGCGCCGCCTTCGCCTGCGTGGTGTTCGCACGGTCGATGAAGGTGACGCCGACGAACCGCATCAGCGGACCGAAAAGCGGATTCTTCGTCAGCTCCTTCTTTCCGATACCGGTGACCCCACCTTCGAGCACTTTGGGCAGGATGATCACGTCGAACTGGCTCTGATGGTTGAACAGGAATACGGCCGGTCTCGGGGCACGGGCGTTTTCCGCACCGCTGACGCGCAGCCGGATGCCGGTCGCGCCGAGCGTCGCACCGGTTCCGTAGGCCATGAGCGCATCAGCCATCTTCCGGCGCTGGCGCGTGTACGACTTGCTCAGGACGCCGAACAACGCACCGGCCAGTAGTCCGGCGAATCCGGCGATGGTGCGCAGATAGTCGGCCGGGCGCGGTGGTCGGCGCGGACGGAACGTCAGTATCGGCCAATTCTGTTCGGCGGCAGCGGTGCCGAGCTGGTGATCGGGATTCACCACCACTGGATGCCCGGCCAGTGAGAGCAATGGCAGATCGGCGATGCTATCCGCGTAGGCGTAGCTGCGGGTGATATCCAGTCCATGCGCCGCCGCGAATTCGCGGACCGCGTCGGCCTTGCCATTGCGCCACAGGGTCTTTCCGTCCGTGAAACCGGTGAGTACACCATCGGTCGTCGCCATCCGGGTGTACAGCACATGCTCGATGCCGAGTTCGGCCGCGGCGGGTTCGACCTGGAATCGGGTCAGTGCGGTCGCGAGCACCACGGTGTGCCCGGCGGTCGCGTGGGTCCGGATCAGCTGCCACGCTTCGGGATACAGGTGGCCGTAGATCTGCTGCCGGAACAGCCGCGTGCCCAACTCGTCCAGCTCGGCTTCCGGTTGGTCGGCCAGTGTCCGCATGGCCTGCTGGACGAACCGGCCGTATTCGCCGTCGGTGAGTCCGTTGCGGATGCTGCCGAGCAGGGTATCCGCGGCGGTTGCGCGCTTATCGCGCCGGAATGTCCGCCGCCACAGCGATGGCGGTTCGAAACCGTCCACAACGGTGGCGAAGTCGAAGACCGCGGCGACTTCCGGACCCTGCGGCCCGGATCGGATGGCGGCGATGGCAGCCGCGAGATCCGTTGGGACCGCGGGGCGCTGTTCGGCCATCAGGCCCCTCGCACGGGCATGTTGGACGGATCGAGCGCGGCGGCCTGCGAGATCAAGGCCGCGATCGTGCGCAACTGATCGGCGAATTCGATTCTGCGCTGAGTCAACTCGGCCCTCGGCTTGGCCGAGTCGCGACTCACGCGCGTCAACAACCCGTGATTGTCCGCGAGTTTGAGTGCGCTGGCGAATAATTCGGTGGAGACCGACTCCGGACTGTGCAGTCGCTGCTGCAGCAGCATCTGCTTACCGACCGCGACGCATTCGTCGATGAACTCCTTGCGATCGATTTCCTCGGCACTGTCGCGGGCCGCCAGCCGCTCGGCCACCACCAGCTGCGCGTCGACGAATGCGCGCAGCGCTCGGTGCGCCATCATGAATCCGGATGCGGTGAGCTTGTGCAGAATGTCCTCGCCGAGGGTGTCCGTTGCGGTGTGCTGGTGCCATTCCGGGTCCACCAGCAGCATTTCGGCGGTCATCTGCGCCGAGAACTCGGCCCGCTCCGGAAAGAAGAATTCGAACTTGAGCAGATCGCGCAGCCGGAAGGCCTCGTCCCAGCCCGCCCGCAGCTGATCCGGCGCCTGCATCTCCAACGCGGCCAGGATGGACAATTCGAGGATGGCGCGATTGATGAACCAGTGCACCGCGCTATTGCGATAGAACGCCGCCTCCAGATGCGCACCCGATTCGATCGAATACACCGGTTCCAGCCCACCGCGATATACCGTCACTACCTTGGCCAGCGACAACTGTTCGAGTACCACCGCGAGACTCTGCTCATCGCGCAATGCGGCCAGTTCGCCGCGCGGCAAATCACGCTTCTCGATATACCGGAGCACCGGGGCCAGCACGGTACGCACCTCGCCCAGGGTGAGCGCACGCTCGTGCACACCAAGTAGCGCCAGGGTGACCAGCGCGTTGACCGTGATCGGGGTGACCGCATTGATGCCGACAGCGACCTCGAAGGCCAACCGCTGCACGGCCTTTCGCTCCAGCTCGGTGACCTCGGCCGACGCGGCGATATTGCCCGGTTCGGTCCCCGCCGGTTCGGTGCGGTGCAGCGGAATGATCGTCGGCGCCGGGGTGAGCGGATCCCCGTACGCGGCCAGGCGATCGCGCGCCGACAGCGGTTCGCCGAATCGGACATAGACATGTCCGGCCGAATGCTGTTGGCTGCGCACATAACGGGCCAGCCAGGCCAGCCCCTCCGGCTTCTTCTTCCCGCCCACCTGCTCGGTGGCGATGGCGCCCAGTTCGTTGAGTCGCTCATACGTGATCGAGACCGGGACGAGCAGGACATCATCGATCCGATTCGAACGGACCGCGGCGGCAAGGTAATTCAGCAACCCGTAGCGCGGCGGGCGCAGCTTGCCGGTGCGCGTGCGGCCGCCCTCGAAGTACCACTCCATATTGAACCGCTTGGCCAGCAGGTAGGCGAAGTACTCCTCGACCACCGCCTTGTAGACCTCGTCGTCACCGAAGCTGCGGCGGATGAAGACCGTGCCGGTGCGCCGGGCGATCGGACCCATCGGCCAGAAACTCAGATTAGCGCCGCCGATCACATGATTCGGTGGAAAGTCATTGCGGGCCAGCACATCACCGAGGACGAACGCGTCGACATAGGACCGGTGCGAGGGCAGGAAGACCAGCGGATAGCTCCGGTTCAACGCACGCAGCCCGTCCAGGCCGGAGTCGTCGGAGTCGACCTTCCAGGTCGAGGCGTGGATCGGCCGCATCGCCTGGGTGAACAGATCGGTGACCAGCCTGCTCTGCGCGGCGACGAGTTCGTTCAGCGCCTTCTCCGCCCGCCGGTACACCTCATGCGGACTCGTCCCGAGCTGGTCGGCGATGAGTTCGAGCCTGCGCAGGAAGTCGGGGGAGTCGAGGATCTCCTCGGCCACCAGCCGCGGCACCTTGTAGCGGTCACCGATGACGGAACGTTCGGCCCGTTCCAGGGCGACCACTGCGGCGCGCACGATGGCACGGGCGAACGGCTCGGCGGAGCCCTTCATGAGCAGGGCCGCGGCCTCCGGATTGTTGGCGCGCAACTCGCTGAGCAGGGCGGGCTGCCCGGTGAGCACCACATGACGGTCCGATTTGCCGACCAACCGGCGCTGCGCGAGGCGGTTCGGCTTGCGCGGATTGGTCAGCAGGGCCATATCGGCGAAGGTGATGCGGCGGACCCCGTCGCGTTCCGGCGGCAGCCACAGCACCCGGATCGGCACCACCAGCGGATCGTCGCGCCGCCCGACAAGTCGATCGCCGATCGCACCCGCATCCAGATCCAACTGGGTGATGGGTGCGTCGACGCCGAGCTCATGCTCGAGGCCGCCCTCGGCCAGCCAGGTGCCGACGAGTTCGCGTTCCACGCCGGAGCCCGCATCGATCAGTGCCACCACCGAATCGGGTGCCGCCGCTCGAACCGAAGCGGGCGAATCCCCGCGGTGATCGATCATGACTCCAATGTCCTTTCTCGACAGGCCGCCGCGACTGCCGATCCCCCTATTGAAGCCCGCCAGTGGATTCCGCGCAGGAACTCCGGCGGGCGAGTTGGCCATCGGGCATCGATACGGCGTTTGCGATCGCGGCCGATCGCGATGGCGAACTAGGCTGCGCGCATGGATTGGGCGCTACGCGCGTGCGGCTGGCACGGCCATTACACCTATGCCCCGGACGAACCGGATCTGGCGGAGCGACTGCACGTGCAGACGGTGGCCGGCGTCGCGTGGCGCTGTCTGCGCTGCGGCACTTTCGTGCCCGGCGAACCGGTCGGCTCCGGGCCCGCCGACCATGCTCCGGAGGTGCCGCGTGGACGACTGCTGCGGGACCGCTGGCTGATGCGGGCGTTGGCGATCGAGCGGTTGGCGCGCGGACTGCTCTTGGTGGTCGCCGCGCTGGCCGTCTTCAAATTCCGGTCCTCACGCGAGGATATGCGGGCGGCCTTCGACGAGGAGCTGCCGCTGTTGCGACCGCTGGCCGATCAGATCGGCTGGGATATCGACCGATCCAAGATCGTGCATCTGATCGATGACGCGTTCTCGCTGTCGAATACGACCCTGCTGTGGGTGGCTATCGGCATCCTCGCGTATGCGGCACTGCAAGGCATCGAGGCGGTCGGGCTGTGGTTGGTCAAGCGCTGGGGTGAGTACTTCGCGGTGGTCGCGACCAGTATTTTCCTGCCGCTGGAGATCTACGAGTTGACCGAGAAGATCACCGTGCTGCGCATCGGCGCGCTGCTGATCAATATCGCCGCGGTGGTCTGGCTGGTCTACAGCAAGCGGTTGTTCGGCGTGCGCGGCGGCGGCGCCGCGTATCACGCGGAGCACAGCACGGAGAGTCTGTTGAGCGTCGAGCGGTCGGCGCTCGCGGTGCCCGCGGAGTAACCGTCTTCGGGGCCGTCGCTGTGGTCTCGAGCACAGTCACGATCTAGGCAGGTAATGCTAACCTTACTTTTCAAAGTTAGGTCAGCATAACCTTGGAGGATCGTTGTCGACCACGGAGCGCTTGCGCGTTGAGTATGTGACCGATCCGGCGGCAGCGATGTCCCGGCTGGCGGCCGCCGAGCGCTTCGGCGAATACGTGATGTACGAACGGCCCGGCGAATGGGTATTCGCGGCGGATCCGCTCGGCAGCGTCGAACTCGACGCGAACGAATTGCGGGTGTCCTGGGATGGGCGCGGCACGACGACCACCTGGGAGGGGAGCCCGGCGCGGGTCATCGACAACGCGCTCGGCACGCTGCCGCTGGGCGGGCGTCGGGCCTACGGCTGGATCGGATTCGAATTCTGCGCATGGGCATTGGATGCGACGCGGCATCTCGATCCGCGAACCGCACTGGCCCATCTGATGATTCCGCGCATCGAGGTGCGGGTCGGCGAGTTCGGTGTACGAATTTCCGGCGCGACACCGGCCGAGGCCGCCGACATTCACGATCTCATCGCCGCCTCGCAGGAAACCGAACTGCCGCAAGCGCATCCGGTCGACGTACGTCTCGATCCGACCGGATATCGGGACCGGGTCGCCGAGGCGGTCGCGGAAATCCGTTCCGGCCGTTATCAGAAGGTCATCCTGTCCAGGAAGGTCGATCTGCCGTTCACGGTGGATGTGCCCGCCAGCTACCGGCTCGGCCGGGCCAACAACACACCGGCGCGCTCGTTCCTGCTTCGCCTCGGTGGACTGGAGGCGGCCGGATTCAGTCCCGAATTGGTCGCCTCCGTCGACGAGGATCGGGTGGTCACCACGGAGCCGCTCGCCGGGACGCGTGCCTTCGGGCTCGGCGAGGCCATCGATATGGCGGCGCGGGCCGATCTCGTCACCGATCCCAAAGAGATCGTCGAGCACGCGATTTCGGTGCAGACCTCCTTTGCCGAGATCACCGAGGTGGCCGATCCGGGCACATCCGTGGTCTCCGATTTCATGGCGGTCCGGGAACGTGGCAGTGTGCAGCATCTGGCCTCCACGGTGCGTGGCCGGCTGGCCGCGGACCGTTCCAGCTGGGATGCGCTGGAGGTCTTGTTCCCGTCGGTTACGGCATCCGGCATTCCGAAGCGCGCGGGCGTCGATTCGGTGTTCCGGCTCGACGGCGCGCCGCGCGGCCTGTATTCCGGTGCCGTGGTGACCATTTCGCCGAGCGGTGCGATGGAGGCGACGCTGGTGCTGCGTGCGGTCTACCAGACCACCGAGGGTGCCTGGTTGCGGGCGGGCGCGGGCATTGTCGGGCAGTCGCGGCCGGAGCGGGAATTCGAGGAGACCTGCGAGAAGTTGGGCAGCGTCGCGCCGTATGTGGTCAAGGCGTAGCAATTCGAATTCGCACCCATCAAGGTGGGCCCGCATTCCGAATCATCTGCTGGGGCAACCCGGTTATCCGGGGTTCGGATCGGTGGTGGCGAGTTCGGACTCGCGCCACCACCGATCGTTCCGGTCAGCCGTGACTGGCGCGCAGGGCCTTCTTATCGATCTTGCCGACGGCGGTGATCGGGAGTTCACCGGCCTGGCGCAACAGATCCGGGAGTTTGTAGGTCGCCAGACCGCGGTCGGCGAGGAAGGATTTGAGCTGCGCCAGGGTGGGCATCTCGCCGTCGACAACCAGGACGGCGCAGACCTTTTCACCCAGTGCGGCATCGGGAAGGCCGACCGCGGCGGCATGTCGGACCGACGGGTAGGCGAGCAGATGTTCCTCGAGCTCGTCGCAGGAGATGTTCTCACCGCCGCGGTTGATGACGTCCTTGATACGGCCGGAGACGATCAGATGGCCGCTGGGCAGGCGGCGCACGAGATCGCCGGAGCGGTAGTAGCCGTCGGGGGTGAAGGCGCGGACATTGTGTTCGGGGGCGCGGTAGTAGCCGCGGATCGTATAGGGGCCCTTGGTGAGTAGTTCACCCTCTTCGCCAGGGGCGACATCATCGCCGTCGGCATCCACCACCCGCACCTCGTCGGCAGGTGACAGCGGACGGCCCTGGGTGGTGCAGACGATATCGGTGGTGTCGTCGAGGCGGGTGTAGTTGAGCAGGCCCTCGGCCATACCGAAGACCTGTTGCAGTTGAACGCCAAGTGCGGGCGCCACCGCACGGGCATTCACCTCGGCCAGCCGTGCGCCGCCGACCTGGAGCAGGCGCAGCGAGCCGAGATCGGCGTCCTCCCATTCGGTTGCCGCGCACCAGAGTTGGGCCAGCGGCGGCACGACGGCGGTGACGGTGACGCGATGCCGCTCGATGGCGGCAAAGGCGCTTTCCGGGCTCGGATCGGTGGTGAAGGTGACGGCCGCGCCGACCGATACGGCACCCAAGACGCCGGGGCAGGCCAGTGGGAAGTTGTGTGCGGCGGGCAGTGTCGCGAGGTAGACGTCGTCCTCGGTCAGTCCGCAGACCTGCGCGCTGGCGGTGGCGTTGTAGACGTAGTCGTCGTGGGTGCGCGCGATCAGCTTCGGCAGGCCGGTGGTACCGCCGGAGACCAGCATCAGGGCGATATCGCTCGGGTCGATATCGGGGAGTGGACCACCGTCGCGGGGGATGGAATTCAGATCCGTGCCGGGGCCCGGATCGCCGAGTACGAGCACGTGGCGCAGGGTGGGTACGGCCGAACGGACGGTTTCGGCCAGCTCGCGGTAGTCGAAGTCGCCGAGCCGGTCGGCCACGATATAGGCGACCGCTTCGGAAAGTCCGGCCAGATGCTCGATTTCGGCGCGGCGATGCGCGGGCAGGGTCAGCACCGGAATGATTCCGGCGCGCAGCAACCCGAACAGGACCGTCAGGAATTCCGGCACATTCGGCAGCTGTACAACCACCCGATCGCCCGGTGTTATGCCGAGTGCGAGTAGACCGTGCGCCATCCGGTCGGCCTCGGCATCCACCCATGCGTAGGTGTGCGCGCGGTCGGCATCGAGCAGTGCGGTGCGGTGCGGGTGCCGGGTCGCGGTCGCGCGCAGCAGGTCGCCGAGCGGGCGGCCGGTCCAGAAACCGGCCGCGCGATAGGCGGTGGCATCGGCGGTCGGGAACGGGACGTAGCCGTCGCGATGGGTGGGCGAGGTGGATGTCGAAGTCACGGTCGGCCTCACAAGATCTACTGCACGGTTAGGGTCTCATAACATAGGTTAGGCAACCCTATCTCAATGCGATAGGCTGCTGCCGAGCAGTCTCGATCCGCCGGATGCGGCGGCGACCAAGGAGTGACAGCGCCAGATGGAGCCAGCACAGCGACCGGGGGACGGAGCGGGGATGACGATCGGCCGGGAGGAAATTCGCGCGGCCATTGCTGAGCAACTCGACGTGCCGATCGAAACGATCACCGACGACGATGACCTGATCCAGCTCGGACTGGACTCCATTCGCACGATGAAATTGGCGGGTGGCTGGCGCAAGCGCGGGCTGGAGATCAACTTCGCGCAGTTGGCGGCGGCGCCCTCGGTCGCGGAGTGGGCGCGATTGCTCGGCGTCGACGAATCCGCCGGGGCGGCTCCGGAGGTCGAAGTCGCGGCTGCCGAAAAGGTCGATCCCGAGGACGAATTCGCGCCGTTCCCGTTGGGTTCGATGCAGCACGCCTATTGGATCGGTCGCTCCGAGGAACAGGACCTCGGTGGCGTCGCCGCGCACCTGTACGTCGAATTCGACGGTGTCGAGGTCGATCCCGACCGACTGGCGCGGGCGGTGGCCGATCTCGTCGCGGTGCATCCGATGCTGCGCACCAGATTTCTTCCCGACGGCACTCAGCAGACGATCCGCACGCCAGACCTTTCGGCGTTCTCGGTCGTCGATCTGCGCGCGCATACTCCGGCCGCGGCCGAGGTCGAGCTGGAGCGGTTGCGCGATAGCAAGACGCATCAGCGGCTGGCCATCGAGACGGGACAGGTGCTCGATGTGACGCTGAGCCTGCTCGCCGACGGCCGCACCCGGCTACATCTCGATGTCGACATGATCGCGGGTGACGCGATGAGCTATCGAGTGCTCGTCGCCGATCTAGCCGAGCTCTACCACGGCGGCACGGTGCCGCCGCAGGGCTACAGCTATCGCCGCTATCGCACCGAGCGCACGGTGGATGCGGTTGCCAGGGAACGTGATAAGCAGTGGTGGCGCGATCGGCTGCCGCAGCTGCCCGGCGCGCCGGAGCTGGCCACCATTCCGTTCGGCGAGCGCGCCGAGCCGCATCGGACCGTCCGCTACAACCACTGGCTGGCGCCGGAAGCCAAGCAGCGGCTGCTCACCGCCGCGCATGCCCGCGGGATCACACCGGCGATGGCACTGGCCGCAGTATTCGCCGAGACCATCGGCGGCTGGTCGGCGCAGAGCCGTTTCCTACTGAATGTGCCGCTGTTCCACCGGGAACCGGTGCATCCGGATATCGACCGGGTGATCGGCGATTTCACCTCCTCGATCATGTTGGAGGTGGATGTCACCGAGAACGTGACGGTCACCGAGCGGGCCAGGGCACTACAGCGCGCGATGCACGAAAGCGGTGCGCACACGTCGTATTCCGGGCTGGAGGTGCTGCGCGATCTCGGCAGGCACCGCGGCGAGCCGGTGCTCGCGCCGATCGTCTACACCAGCGCGCTCAACCTGGGCGAGCTGTTCGCCACGTCGGTCACCGAGACCTTCGGCGAGCCGGTCTGGATCATCTCGCAGGGTCCGCAGGTGCTGTTGGACGCGCAGGTCACCGAGGTACGCGGCGGGCTGCTGCTCAATTGGGACGTGCGCGAATCGGCGTTCCCGACGGGAATGATCGATGCCATGTTCGCCAGCTACACCGAGGCGATCGGCAGGCTGAGTGCGGGCGCGGCGGGCTGGAGTGCGGAGGCGGCGGTACACCTGCCGGTCGCGCAGGCCGCCGTGCGTGCCGCGGTGAACGCAACCGACGGTCCGGTCTCCGGACGGGTGCTGCACCAGGGTTTCTTCGACCATGCCCGCAGCGCGCCGGACGCACCGGCGGTGCGGTGGCGCCGCGCCGGCGTCGACGGTGGCTGGAGCTATGGCGAGCTTGCCGCACAAGCGCTTTCGATCGCGGCCGCGCTGCGCGAGATCGGCGTGCGTGCGGGCGAAACCGTCGCGGTGCAGCTGCCGAAGGGGCCGGACCAGATCCTCGCCGTACTCGGTGTGCTCGCGGCGGGTGCGGCCTATGTGCCGATCGGTTTCGATCAGCCGGTCGGGCGGCGTGCGGAGATCCTGCGCACCGGTGACGTGGTCGCCGCGCTCACCGTGGACGGTGCCGATATGGGTCGTGCCGATGTCGCCTGTCTGCCGCTGTCGGCCGCGCGTAACCATCCGAATCCGTTGGCCGAGCCGGTGATTCCGGATCCGGAGTCGATCGCATATGTGCTGTTCACCTCCGGCTCCACCGGTGTGCCCAAGGGCGTGGATGTGCCGCACCGCGGTGCGATGAACACCATCGACGCGGTGAACGAGTGGTTCGAGGTGGGCCCGGCCGACCGGGTGCTCGGCCTGTCCGCGCTGGAATTCGACGCCTCCGTCTACGACATGTTCGGCATGTTCGCCGTCGGCGGTTCGGTGGTCGCGCTCTCGGCCGCGCAGCGCGAGGAGGCCACCAGCTGGGTGGAACTACTGACCCAGCATCGGGTTTCGATCCTCAACTGTGTGCCGAGCATGCTCGATATGATCCTGGAGATCGGCGGTGATCACCTGGGCGATTCGCTGCGCGCGGTCACCCTCGGCGGCGATTGGGTCGGCGCCGATCTGGCGCGGCGGCTGGCCAGGCAGGTGCCGGGCTGCCGGTTCTCCGGTCTGGGTGGCGCTACCGAAACCTCCATCCACAACACCATTTGCGAGGTCGTCGACCCGCCCGAGCATTGGGCCACCGTCCCGTTCGGCGTACCGCTGCGCAATGTGCGCTGCCGCGTGGTGAATTCGGCGGGTCGCGACTGCCCGGACTGGGTGCCAGGCGAATTCTGGGTGGGCGGTGCGAATGTCGCGGCCGGATATCGCAACGATCCGGAGCGCACCGCCGAGCGGTTCGTCGTCCATGACGATCTGCGCTGGTACCGCACCGGTGATATGGCGCGCTACTGGCCCGACGGCACCATCGAATTCCTCGGTCGCGCCGACCATCAGGTCCAGATCCGTGGCTACCGGGTGGAATTGGGCGAGGTGGAAAGCGGACTGCGTACCGCGGCGGGTGTGCGGCACGCGGTGGCCGCCGTGGTCGGCAAGGGCGCGCCGAAGCTGGTTGCGGCGGTTTCGGGCGAGGTCGAATCCGTCGAGGGAATTGTCGCCGCGGTGCGTGATCTGCTGCCCGGCTACATGATTCCCACCCGCATCGAGACCCTCGAGCAGATGCCGCTGACCGATAACGGCAAGCTGGATCGCCGCGCGGTGGTGGCACTGCTGGAGCCCGATGCGGCCGAAGCGGTGGACGCGCGTCCGCGCACGCCGCTGGAGGCCGCGTTGGCCACCGTCGTCGCCGAGGTGCTCGGTACCGAACGCATCGGCGTGCACGACGACTTCTTCGGGGCGGGCGGTGACTCGGTGCTGGCCACCACGGCCGTCGCCAGGATCCGCGATTGGCTGGAGGCCGACCACGCGCTGGTCGCCGATCTGCTGGTCGGTCGGACGGTGGCCGGGTTGGCGGCGCGGCTGGTCGAGCGTGAGACCGACCGCGGTACGCCCGATCGCCTGGATGCTGTCGCCAAGCTGTACCTGGAGGTGGCGGCGATGACCGATGCGGAGATCCTCGCGCAGGCGTGAGCCGTGAGAATGGTCACCGCGCACACTAGACTTCCGGATATGAGCCATTGGGATACCTCGAACATCCCCGATCAGAATGGCCGCACGATCATCGTCACCGGCGCGAACAGCGGGCTGGGTGCGGTGGCGGCGCGTGCGCTGGCCGGGGCAGGTGCGCAGGTGGTCCTGGCCTGTCGGAATGTGGCCAAGGGCGAGAAGGTGGCGGGGGAGATCGGTGCGCGGGCCGAGGTGCGCAAGCTCGATCTCGCGGATCTGGCTTCGGTGCGCGCGTTCGCCGATGCAGTGGATCGGGTCGATGTACTGGTCAACAATGCCGGCGTGATGGCGTTGCCGGAGCAGCGCACCGCTGACGGCTTCGAAATGCAGATCGGCACAAACCATCTCGGCCATTTCGCACTGACCGGGCTACTGCTGGACAAGATTTCGGACCGGGTGGTCACCGTCTCCAGCGGTGCGCACCGAGCGGGCAAGATCGATCTGGACGATCTGAACTGGGAGCACCGCAAGTACCAGCGCTGGTCCGCCTACGGTCAGTCGAAGCTGGCCAACCTCATGTTCGCCTACGAACTGCAGCGCAGGCTTTCCGCGGCGGGCTCGTCGACGCTTTCGGTGGCCGCACATCCCGGTTATGCCGCAACGGAACTGCAGTCGCATACCGAATCCATCCAGGACAAGGTCATGGCGCTGGGCAATCGGCTGCTGGCACAGAGCGCCGAGATGGGTGCGCTGCCCGAGATCTACGCGGCGACCGAGCAGGTCGAGCCGGGCGCGTTCTATGGTCCGACCGGATGGGGCGGCATGCGCGGCTACCCGGGACGCTCCGGTTCCAGCGCGGCATCCAAGGACGAGCAGGTCGCGCGCGGCCTGTGGGCGCTGTCGGAGAAGCTGACCGGCGTCACCTACACCTTCGGTGAACAGCCGAATCCATAGCGGCGCTGGGCAACTCGGGATGTGCAGCACTGCGTGATGCAGGTCACATTCGGGGATGTCACACTGGGGGTGGGCCGCATCGTCCTCTCTGTGAACCCAACCGAATGGAAAGGCACAGATCATGGAACAGCGCTTCAACCTCTACGAGAACCCCATCGCCGGTAGCTACGTCAAGCGCCTGGTCACCGCGGGGAAGGTCGTCGACGGATCCTCCCTGCCCAAGGCCACCTACGAGCTGGTCAAGATCCGCGCCAGCCAGATCAACGGCTGCGGCATGTGCGTCGATATGCACACCAAGGACGCCGCGCACGCCGGCGAGACCTCCGTGCGACTCAACCTGGTCGCCGCCTGGCACGAGGCCACCGTCTTCACCGAGGCCGAGCGCGCCGCCCTCGCCCTCACCGAAGAGGCCACCCGCATCGGTGACGGCCGCGGCGTCAGCGATGAGACCTGGGAGCAGGTGCGCAAGCACTACGACGACGATCAGACCGCGGCCCTCATAGCGGCCATCGCCACGATCAACGCGTGGAACCGGATGAATGTGATCGTCCGCACGCCGGCCGGTGGTTACGTCCCGGGTCAGCTGGGCTGATATCGGGATACTTTCACGCGATCGCAACCCCGGCGGAGCGAGTCTTACGTGCGACGTTCGTGGCCTGAGTCGAAGGTGTGGCCATCGAACGCAGCCGAGTCGTCGGAGCGCGTGCGCCGTGGGCGGGGGACTCGCTCGTCTGGTGTGTGTGCATCAGGTGCCGAACGTCCCGTCATCAGTGATCCCGGTGGAGCGAGTCTTACGAGCGACCGTTCGTGGTCTGTCTCGTGTTCGAGTTGTCGAAGCGTATGCGCCGTAGGTGCGGGACTTACCCGTCTGGTGCGTATACGTCGGGTGCGGAGCACCCTGCTATCAGTGACCACCGCGGAGCGAGTCTTACGAGCGACCGTTCGTGGTCTGTCTCGTGTTCGAGTTGTCGAAGCGTATGCGCCGTAGGTGCGGGACTTACCCGTCTGGTGTGTATACG
>NZ_JBFAWD010000055.1:0-17598 GCF_040680135.1 Nocardia sp. NPDC052112
GTACCTCGGCCGCACCGACTTCCAGGTGAAGCTGCGTGGTCTGCGCATCGAGCTGGGGGAGATCGAAACCGCGCTCACCGCGCACGATTCGGTGGTCCAAGCGGTGGCACTGGTACGTGCTGACGCGCGCACCGGCGATCAGCTGGTCGCCTACGTGGTGCCGGTCAACGGCGGCACGGTCGACCTGGACGAACTGCGTGCGCACCTGACCGAGCAGCTGCCGTCCTACATGGTTCCCGCCGCCATCGTGGTGCTGGATGCCATGCCGTTGAACCCGAACGGCAAACTGGATCGGCGCGCGCTGCCCGAACCCACCTTCGAGGCCAAGGAATTCCGGGCACCGTCGACCCCGATCGAAGAGATCGTCGTCGAGATTTTCAGCGATGTGCTGAGCCACGACCGCATCGGCATCGACGACAACTTCTTCGATCTCGGCGGCAACTCGCTGATCGCCACCCAGGTGGTGGCGCGGCTCGGTGCGGCGCTCGATACCCAGGTCCCGGTACGGCTGCTGTTCGAGGCGCCGACCGTCGCCGCACTCGCCGCGCGCATGGAGGCCAAGGCCGGGGGCGGTGCCCGCCAGGCGCTGACGGTGCGGCCGCGGCCGGAGTATCCGCCGCTCTCACTGGCTCAGCAGCGGATGTGGTTCCTCAACCGCTTCGACGCCGATTCGGCCGCCGACAATATTCCGGCGGCGGTGCGGCTGCACGGGCATCTCGATCTGCCCGCGCTGCGCGGCGCCATTGCCGATGTGATCACACGGCACGAATCGCTGCGCACGATCTACCCGTCCCACGAGGGCGTGGCCTACCAGCAGGTGCTCCCGGCCGCGCAGGCGATTCCGGAACTGGAGATCATCTCGGTCACCGAAGGCGAATTGGGCAGTGCCCTCTTCGAATTCATCGGTCGCGGTTTCGATATCACGGCCGAATCCCCGGCGCGGATTCGGCTCTACGAGGTCGAGCGTGTGCCGCTGAGCAGCAATAAATGGCGCGACAACACACAGAATCACGTGCTCGCGGTCGTCGTGCATCACATTGCGGCGGATGGCTTCTCGATGCGTCCGCTGGTCCGCGATCTGATGTCGGCCTATATCGCGCGCAGTTCGGAATCCGCGCCGGTCTGGCCGCCGCTGGCGGTGCAGTACGTGGATTACGCACTGTGGCAACGCGAAACGCTGGGCTCGGAGGACGACCCGACCTCGCTGATCTCCGAACAACTCGGCTACTGGCGCGAAACCCTGGCCGGACTGCCCGAGGAACTGCGCCTCTCACCCAAGCCGCGGCCGGTCGTCGCGTCGTATGCGGCGCGCACACACCGATTCCAGTTGCCCGGCGCTCTCGTCGAGGCGCTGAACCGCGTCGCGCACGAGCGCAAAACCACGCTGTTCATGGTGGTGCACAGCGCCTTCGCGACCCTGCTCGCGCGGCTGAGCGGATCGGATGACATCGCCATCGGCGTTCCGGTGGCCGGTCGTGGTGAGCAGGTCCTCGACGATCTGGTCGGCATGTTCGTCAACACCCTGGTGCTGCGCACGCAGGTCGATCCGACCGAATCGTTCACCGATCTGCTCGCCCAGGTGCGCGAGCGCGATCTGCAGGCCTTCGCGCATGCCGATGTGCCGTTCGAGCGGTTGGTCGAGGTGCTCAACCCGGCCCGTTCGCAGGCGCGGCATCCGCTGTTCCAGGTGATGCTGTCGTTCCAGAACCTCGGGCGCACCTCGCTGGAGCTGCCCGGACTCGCGGTTTCCGAACTCGGCATCGATGCGCCGACGGCCAAGGTCGACCTGCAGCTCACGCTGAGCGAGGGTGCGGAATCCGATATGGCCGCCGAACTCGTCTATGCCACCGACCTTTTCGACGAGCGGTTCGCCGACACCTTCGCCGAGCGCTTCGTCCGGGTGCTGCGTGGTGTCACCGCCGCACCGGCGATCGCGGTCGGCGATATCGACCTGCTCGACGACACCGAGCGGACCCTGGTGCTCGACCGGTGGAACGACACCGAATTCCCGGTGGACGCGGCACTGACTTCGCCGGTCGGCGATGCGGCCGCGACACTGGTTTCGCTGTTCGAGGCGCAGGCGGTGCGCACGCCGGACGCGTACGCGGTCAGCTACGAGGGGACAAGTCTGGACCCGTCGCCCGACCACCACCCCTCATCGAGTCGCTCCGCGACACTGACATATGCCGAGTTCGCCGCCAGGGTGCACCGGTTGGCGCGTTGGCTGAAGCAGAACGGCGTCGGGCCGGAATCGTATGTGGCCCTCGGCATGCGGCGTTCGATCGATCTGGTCGTCGGCATGTACGCGATCAATGCCGCCGGTGGTGCTTATGTGCCGCTCGATCCGGATCATCCGGCCGAGCGCATCGATTACATCCTGGAGACCGCGCGACCGGTCTGCGTGCTGACCTCCGGCACCGATCTGGAGACCACGGTGTCGCGCCAGGTCCGCATCGATGAACTCGACCTTTCCGAGTTCTCGGATGAGCCGCTGACCGACGCGGATCGGCATCGCCCGCTGCGTCCGGGCAATACCGCGTACGTGATCTTCACCTCGGGTTCGACCGGTCGTCCCAAGGGGGTGGCGGTCTCGCATGCCGCGATTGTCAACCGCCTGGTGTGGATGCACGCCGAATACGGTCTGTCCGCCGACGACGTTGTGCTGCAGAAGACTCCGGCGACCTTCGACGTATCGGTGTGGGAGTTCTTCTGGCCGTTGCAGGTCGGCGCCCGCCTGGTCGTCGCCAAGCCGGACGGCCACCGCGATCCGGCCTATATCGCGCGCCTGATCGTCGACGAGCAGGTCACCACGGTGCACTTCGTACCGTCGATGCTCGCGGTATTCGTCGCCGAGGACCGCGCGGCCGAATGCACCAGTCTGCGCAATGTTTTCGCCTCCGGTGAGGCGTTGCCCGCCGTGGCCGCGCAGCGCCTGCGGCAGCTGACCGGCGCGCGGTTGCACAATCTGTACGGCCCGACCGAGGCCGCGGTCGACGTCACCTTCCACGAGGTGACCGATGCCGATATCAGCTCGGTGCCGATCGGTGCGCCGGTATTCAACACCCAGGTGTACGTGCTGGATTCGCGGTTGCGTCCGGTGCCCGCGGGCGTCCCGGGCGAGCTGTATCTGGCGGGTGCGCAGTTGGCGCACGGCTATGTCGGCCGTCCGGACCTGACCACCGAACGTTTCGTCGCGAACCCGTTCGGTACGGCCGAGCGCATGTACCGCACCGGTGACCTCGTCACCTGGACCGCGCGCGGTGAACTGGAGTACCTGGGCCGCACCGACTTCCAGGTGAAGCTGCGCGGTCTGCGCATCGAACTCGGGGAGATCGAATCGGCGCTCACCGCGCAGGACGCGGTGGCGCAGGCGGTCGTGCTGGTGCACTCCGATGAGCGGACCGGCGATCAGCTGGTCGCCTACCTGGTCGCGAATCCGGACCGGGCCATCGATATCGAGACCGTCAAGAACACCCTCGGTGCACAGCTGCCCGCCTATATGGTGCCCACGGCGTACCTGGTGCTGGACGAGTTCCCGCTCAATGCCTCCGGCAAGCTGGATCGCAAGGCGCTGCCGGCACCGACGTTCGCGGCCAAGGTATTCCGCGCGCCCACCACCCCGGTGGAGGAGATCGTCGCGGGCACCTTCGCCGAGGTGCTCGGACTGCAGGGCGCCGGCCACAGCGTCGGTCTGGACGACGATTTCTTCGAACTCGGCGGCAACTCGCTGATCGCCACGCAGGTCGCCGCACGACTGGGCGCGGCACTGGACACCCAGATCCCGGTGCGTGCGCTGTTCGAGGCTTCGAATGTCGCGGCACTGGCCGCGCTGGTGGAATCGGCGGCCGGGGCTGGCGGTCGGGCACCGCTGACGCCGCAGCCGCGTCCCGAGCTGGTCCCGCTCTCGCTGGCCCAGCAGCGGATGTGGTTCCTGAACCGCTTCGACAACCGCACCGCGGTCAACAACATTCCCGTCGCCGTCCGGCTCACCGGCGAGGTCGATCTCGCCGCACTGAACGCCGCCATCGGCGATGTGCTGGCCAGGCACGAGGCGCTGCGCACCATCTACCCGGAGGTCGAAGGCACCGGCTACCAGCACGTCCTGCACACCGACGAGGTGCGCTTCGAGCTGGCGGCCGAGACGATCACCCCCGCCGCGGTGCCCGCGCGCATCGTCGAACTGGTCAGCGTGCACTTCGATGTGACCAGCGAGGTGCCGTTCCGGGCCAACCTGCTCAGCATCGATGCGGACAACCACGTCGCGGTGCTCGTCCTGCACCACATCAGTGGTGACGGCTTCTCACTGCGTCCGCTGCTGCGTGATGTGGTGCTGGCCTACACCGAGCGCAGCCGCGGTGAGGTGCCCGCCTGGGCACCACTGGAGGTGCAGTACGCCGACTACGCGCTGTGGCAGCGCGCGGTGCTCGGCAGCGAGGACGATCCGGAATCCGTCGCGGCACAGCAGCTCGCGTACTGGACCGAGCAGCTGGCCGATCTGCCCGATCAGATCGAACTGCCCGCCGACCGCTCGAGACCCGAGGTTGCCTCCAACGCCGGTGGCACCCACGGCTTCTCGATCGACGCCGAATTGCACGCCGCACTTGCCGAACTCGCCCGCGCCCGTGGGGTCACGCTGTTCATGGTCATGCACGCGGCACTGGCGGCCTGGGCGGCCCGGCTGTCCAACAGCACCGATATCGCCATCGGCACGCCGATCGCGGGCCGCGGTGAACGCGCGCTCGACGACCTGGTCGGCATGTTCGTCAATACCCTGGTGCTGCGCAACGAGGTCGAGCCGAGCGCCGAGTTCAGCGAGCTGCTCGCGCAGGTGCGCCGCACCGATCTCGCGGCCTTCGCCAATGCCGATGTGCCGTTCGAGCGGTTGGTCGATGTCATCAGCCCGGTTCGGTCGCAGGCACACCACCCGCTGTTCCAGGTGGCGCTGACCTTCGAGGCCGCCTCGGCCGCGGATATGGGCACCGTCGCGTTGCCCGGTCTCGAGTTGTCGGTGGTCGAATTCGATCCCGGCACAGCCAAATTCGATGTGCAGCTGACCGTCGGTGAGACCGCCGACGGTGCACTCGGCATGTCGTGGAACTACGCCACCGAGCTGTTCGATCCGGAGACGGTGGCGTCGTTCGCCGATCGTCTGGTCCGGATTCTGCGCAGCGTGGTCGAGGATCCCGAGATCGTCATCGGTGATATCGATCTGCTCGGTGAGGCCGAGCGGCTGAATGTGTCGCAGCGCTGGGTGTCGTCCGGATTCGACAGCCTGGCGCGAGCGACGGGCCCGGAGGCGGCAGCCCGCGTGACCACGGAGGGCACCGGCAGCGCCTTGATACGGCGCAACACCGCGCGATTCAATGCGCCGGGTACCAACCTGGTCGACCTGTTCGAGCAGGCGGTAGCCGCGCATCCGGACAATACGGCGGCCAAATTCGGTATCGAATCGCTGACCTACGCGGAGCTGGATCGGCGCGCGAATGTATTGGCGCGCAGGCTGATCGCCGACGGCGCCGGTCCCGAGTCGTTGGTCGCGGTGATCCTGCCGCGCTCGCTCGATCTCGTGGTCGCGCTGCTCGCCGTGGTGAAGACCGGTGCCGGTTACGTGCCGGTCGATCCGACCTATCCGGCCGACCGCATTGCCTATGTGCTCGCGGATTCGCGTCCGACCAGCGTGATCCTCGATTCCACGGTCCAGGTGGCGGTGCCCGAAGAATTGCCGACCGTGGTCCTCGACGGATTCGCGGTGGAAACCGGCAATGTCGAGGACGCCGACGATGCCCCGATCACCGACGCCGACCGCCTCGCGGCGCTGCGCCCGGACAATGTCGCGTACGTGATCTACACCTCCGGCTCGACCGGTCGCCCGAAGGGCGTGGCGGTCGCGCACCGGAATGTGGTGCGGCTGTTCGCCAATACCGATCGCGATTTCGGCTTCGGCCCGCGCGATGTGTGGACGCTGTTCCACTCCTACGCCTTCGACTTCTCGGTGTGGGAGCTGTGGGGTCCGCTGCTGTTCGGCGGCACCGTGGTCGTCGTCGACTACTACACCTCGCGCTCGCCCGAACAGTTCCTGGAACTGCTGCGGGTGGAACAGGTCACGGTGCTCAACCAGACGCCGTCCGCGTTCTACCAACTGGCCGAGGCGGATCGCAATGCCGCGCCGGATGCCGAACCGCTGGCATTGCGCTACGTGGTGTTCGGCGGTGAGGCCCTCGAACTGCGCCGGCTCGCGGATTGGGTGGCCCGACACGGCGACGGCACCGACAAGCGCTCGGCGCATGCCGCTCCGCTGCTGGTCAATATGTACGGCATCACCGAGACCACGGTGCACGTGTCCTATCGCGCACTGGATGCGGCGACCATCGCCGCCGCCTCCGGCAGCGTGGTCGGCCGCGCCATCGCGGGTTTGCGCGTGTACGTCCTCGACAACCGGCTGCGGCCGGTTCCGGTCGGCGTCGCGGGCGAAATGTATGTCGCGGGACCGCAATTGGCCCGCGGCTACCTCGGCCGCGCGGACCTGACCACCACCCGCTTCGTCGCGAACCCGCTCGCCGACGCGGACGCCGCGGGCACGCGGCTGTACCGCTCCGGCGACCTCGCGCGCTGGAACCGGTTCGGTGAACTCGAATACCTCGGCCGCGCCGACGACCAGGTCAAGGTGCGCGGTTTCCGTATCGAACTCGGTGAGATCGAATCCGCCATTCTGGCCCAGCCGGGCATTGCCCAGGCCGCGGTCATCGTGCGGGAGGATCAGCCGGGCGACCAGCGGATCGTGGCCTATGTGGTCGCCGAACCCGAGGTGACCCCGGACCTCGACGCGGTGCGCAGCGGTGCGGCGCAACGACTGCCGTCCTATATGGTGCCCGCGGCGCTGGTGCGACTCGAGTGGATTCCGTTGACGGTCAACGGCAAGCTGGACCGTCGCGCGCTGCCCGCGCCCGCGGTGCAGGCCAAGGCCTTCCGCGCCCCGGTGACACCGGTGCAGGAGACCGTCGCCGCGGTCTTCGCCGATGTGCTCGACCTGCCCAGGGTCGGCGCCGACGACGACTTCTTCGACCTCGGCGGCAATTCGCTCATCGCGACCAGGGTGGTATCCCGGATCGGCGCGGCGCTCGGCACCACCGTCCCGGTGCGCGCGCTGTTCGAGGCGTCCACCGTGGAGGCGCTGGCGGCCAGGGTGGAATCGCATGCCGACGGCGCCGCGCGGGCCCGGCTGGTCGCCCGGCCGCGTAAGGCCGACGAACTGGTGCCGCTGTCGTTCGCACAGCAGCGCATGTGGTTCCTGAACAAGTACGACACCGCATCGGCCGCCTATAACCTGCCGGTCGCCATTCGGCTGACCGGTGCGCTCGATATCGAGGCATTGCGACTCGCGGTGGCGGATGTGGTGCGCAGGCACGAATCGCTGCGCACCCGCTACCCGGAGCACGGCGGCACCCCGGTCCAGGTGATCGTGCCCGCCGACGCGATCGCACTCGATCTGCAGCCGGTTTCGGTCGATCCGGCCGAGCTGACCGCGGTGGTCACCGAATTCATGACCACCGGATTCGATGTGTCCGAACAGGTTCCGCTGCGGACCCGGCTTTTCTGCGCGGGCGCTGACGATTATGTGTTCGTGGTCGTGGTGCACCACATCGCGGCCGACGGCTTCTCCGTCGGCCCGCTGACCCGCGACGTGATGCTCGCCTACACCGCGCGCACCCAGGATGCCGCACCGGGCTGGGCGCCACTGCCGGTGCAGTACGCGGACTTCGCCATCTGGCAGCGCGAAGTCCTCGGCGCCGAGGACGATCCGACCTCGCTGATGGCAAGTCAGGTGGCGCACTGGCAGCGCGCACTCGACGGCGTCCCGGACGAACTGCCACTGCCCACCGACCGGCCGCGTCCCGCGATCGCCTCGCATCGCGGCGCGACCCTGCAGACCCAACTGCCCGCCGAATTGATCGCGGCGCTGGAAGGCATCGCGCGCCAACGCGGTGCGTCGCTGTTCATGGTGATGCACAGTGCGCTCTCGGTGCTGCTGGCCCGGTTGTCGGGCACCGACGATATCGTCGTCGGTTCGCCGATCGCGGGACGTGGTGAGCAGGCGCTCGACGATCTGGTCGGCATGTTCGTCAACACCCTCGTGCTGCGCGCCGGCATCGATCAGTCGGAATCGTTTACCGCGCTGCTGGACCGGGTGCGCTCGACCGACCTGGATGCCTTCGGCAATGCCGATGTGCCGTTCGAACGGCTCGTGGAACTGCTCGCGCCGGAACGCTCGCAGGCGCGCAACCCGCTGTTCCAGGTGATGCTCGCCTTCCAGAACCTGGAGCGCACCGCACTCGAATTGCCTGGTCTCACGGTGTCCGCACTGGATATCGAAGAGAATGTGGCCCGTTTCGACCTGCAGTTCACGCTGTCCGAAACCGGCTCCACCGGAATGACCTTGGCGCTGACTTACGCCACCGAGCTGTTCGACGAGTCGACCGCGGCGCTGATCGCGCAGCGGTGGCGGCGGGTGCTCGAGGCCATTGCCGCCGACCCGAACGTCACGGTGGGTGCCATCGATGTGCTCGACGCGCAGGAGCGGGCCGAGCTGATCGCCCGCACCGGTGCCCCCGCCGTGCCCGCGCGCACCCTGCCCGAGCTGCTGGCCGAGGCCGCCGCGATGGATCCGACGGCGACCGCGGTGGTGTTCCAGGGGACACGTGTCGCCTATGGTGACCTCGACGAGCGGTCGAACCGGTTGGCGCGCTTGCTCATCGCCGAGGGCATCGGTACCGAGGATCTGGTCGCCGTCGGCGTGCCGCGGTCCGCGGATTCGGTCTTCGCCGCCTGGGCGGTCTCGAAGACGGGTGCGGCATTCGTGCCCGTCGACCCGAACTATCCGGCCGAGCGCATCGCGCATATGGTCACCGATTCCGGTTCTCCGGTCGGCCTCACGGTCGCGGCGGTCCGCGACGGCCTGCCGGACTCGGTGCGCTGGCTGGTGCTCGACGAGCTCGACCTGGACGCATTCGACGGCGGCCCGATCACCGACGCCGACCGGATCCGCCCGCTGCGCCCGGCGCATCCGGCCTATGTCATCTACACCTCGGGCTCCACCGGTGTGCCCAAGGGTGTGGTGGTCACCCATGCCGGCCTCGCGAACTTCAGTGTCGAGCAGATCGTGCGTTACGATCTCGATTCCGGTTCGCGCGCACTGCATTTCGCCTCGCCCAGCTTCGACGCCTCGATCCTCGAACTGCTGCTCGCGGTCGGCGCCGGTGGTGCACTCGTGGTGACGCCGCCCGGCGTATACGGCGGTGAGGAGCTGTCCGAGCTGATCCGCACCGAGCGGGTCACGCACGCGTTCATCACACCCGCCGCGCTGGCCACTTTCGATCCGACCGGCCTGGACTCGCTGCGGGTACTGGTCGCCGGTGGTGAGGCGGTGCCGGCGGATCTGGTCGCGAAGTGGGCGGTGCCGCTGGAGAACGGATCCGTCCGCAGCTTCCACAACGGTTACGGTCCGACCGAGACCACCATCATGACCAATATCAGCGATCCACTGGTGGCCGGTGACACGGTAGTGATCGGTGCGCCGATCCGTGGCATGCAGTCGCTGATCCTGGACGCCCAGCTCCGGCCGGTGCCGGTGGGTGTCGCGGGTGAGCTGTATCTGTCGGGCATCCAGCTGGCGCGCGGTTATCACGCGCGCGCCGGGCTGAGCGCCGAACGCTTCGTGGCCAACCCGTATGTCGCGGGTGCGCGCATGTACCGCACCGGTGACGTGGTCCGCTGGACGCGGACCGGCGAGGTCGAATATGTGGGCCGCTCCGACTTCCAGGTGAAGGTGCGCGGTTTCCGCATCGAACTCGGTGAGATCGACGCGGCGCTGGCCGCGCACGAGACTGTCGACTTCGCGGTCACCGTCGGCCACCGCGGCGCCGCGGGTGCCACCTCGCTGGTGTCGTATGTGGTTGCGGCGCAGGGGCATTCGATCGATGTCGCCGAGCTGACCGCGCATGTCGAGCAGCGCCTGCCCGCGTACATGGTGCCGTCGTCGGTGATGGTGATCGACCATATCCCGCTGACCCCGGTCGGCAAGCTGGACCGCAGGGCCCTGCCGGAGCCGGTATTCGCGACCGAGGTGGTCTTCCGCGCACCGCGCACGCCGATCGAGCACACCATTGCCGAGGTCTTCGCCGAGGTGCTCGGCGTCGAGCGGGTCGGTGTCGACGATTCGTTCTTCGCGCTCGGCGGCGACAGCATCGTGTCGATTCAGCTGGTTTCGCGGGCCAAGGCACGCGGTGTGGTCTTCAGCCCGCGCAATGTCTTCGAGCAGCGCACCGTCGCCGGACTCGCCGCGGTCGCCGAAACCACCGACGGCACCGAAACCGCCGTCGCGGCGCTGGCCGAGCTGCCCGGTGGTGGCATCGGCACCATATCGATGACCCCGGTGGTCCGGTTCATGGCGGAGCGGCACGGTTCGTTCGGCCGGTTCAACCAGACCATGGCGCTCGAATTGCCGGTCGGTATCGATCGCGCGGGCATCGCGAAAACCGTTGCCGCGGTACTCGACCGCCACGACATGCTGCGGGCGCGGCTGTATCGCGAGGACGAGGACTGGATCCTCGAAACCGCCGAACCCGGCACCGTCGATGTGGACGCGCTGATCGATCGCACCGAATTCGCCGCCGATATCGATGACGCCGCACTATTCGACATCGCTTCCACCGCACTGGATGCCGCGCTGGATCGGCTCGATCCGGCCGCGGGCGTGGTGGTTCGGTTCGTCTGGCTGCAACCCTCGGACGGCAGTCGCGGCGGTCGTCTCATCGTGGTCGCGCATCACCTCGTGGTGGACGGTGTTTCCTGGCGCATCCTGGTGCCGGACTTCGTCGCCGCCTGGGGCCAGCTCACCGCGGGTCAGGAACCGCAACTGATCGCGCCCTCGACCTCGATGCGAGCCTGGGCGGACGCACTGCGACGTGAGGCCGAAAGCGCCAAGCGGGTGGCCGAACTCGACTACTGGCGTTCGGTGGTGGGCACGGCGGATCCGCTGCTGACCGACCGTCCACTGGATCCGACGGTCGATACCGCGGGCGCCATCGAGAAGCTGCAGGTCGAGGTATCCGCCGAGGTCACCAAGGCGCTGCTGACGACCGTGCCCGCGCTGTTCCACGGCGGTGTCAACGACGGTCTGCTCACCGCGCTCGCCCTGGCGACCGCGAAGTGGCGCGCCCAGCGCAGCACCACCCGCGCCGACGATGCGCTGCTGATCCGCCTGGAAGGCCACGGCCGTGAAGAGGGCGTCGTGCCCGGCGCGGATCTCTCGCGGACCGTCGGCTGGTTCACCGCGATCTTCCCGGTCCGCTTCGACCTGTCCGGCATCGACATCGATGCGGCGCTGGCCGGCGGCCCGGCCCTGGGCAAGGCCGTCAAGGCGGTCAAGGAACAGCTGCTCGCGGTGCCGGACAAGGGCATCGGTTACGGCCTGCTGCGCTACATGAACCCGGCGACCGCGACGGAACTGCCCGTCGAACAGCCGGGCCAGGTGAGCTTCAACTACCTGGGCCGCGTCTCCGAGGGCGATGTGCCCGATGCGCTGCGCGGCTTCGGCTGGATTCCGGCCGCCGAACTCGGTGCGCTCGGTGGTGCCTACGACGCGGATATGCCCGCGATGGCGCCGCTGGATATCAATGCCATCGTGGTCGGTGACAAGCTGACCGCCAATATCGGCTATCCGACCACACTGCTCGATGCCGAGCAGGTCCGCGAATTCGGCGAACTGTGGACCACCGCACTGGAAGCGGTTGCCCGGCACGCCAATTCGAACGGCGCGGGCGGGCACACGCCGTCCGACTTCGCCCTGGTGCGCTCGACCCAGCGCGATATCGACAACTGGGAGCAGCGTTTCCCGGCACTGGCCGATATCTGGCCGCTGTCCGCACTGCAGGCGGGTCTGCTGTTCCACGCGCGCCTGGCCGCCACCTCGGTGGACGTCTACACCGCGCAGGCCGTGCTGACGCTCACCGGTCACGTGGACCCGACCCGATTGCGTTCGGCCGCACAGGCTCTGGTGGATCGCTACGAGAACCTGCGCACCGCCTTCGTCACCGATAACGACGGCAACCCGGTGCAGGTCGTCCTCGACAGCGCCAGGGTCGCCTGGGCCGAACACGACCGGATCGAATCCGGTGACGCCGCCGATCTCATCGCCGCCGATCGCACCCAGCGGTTCGATCTGACCGCACCGCCGCTGATCCGCTTCGCGCTGATCCAGATCGCTTCGGACCGTTGGCAGTTCGTGGTCTCCAACCACCACATCCTGCTCGACGGCTGGTCCATGCCGCTGCTCATGCGGGATCTGCTGGTGCTCTACGCGGCCCACGCCGACGCCAATGTGCTGCCCGCGGTGCGCTCCTACCGGCACTTCCTGGAATGGACCAGGCAGCAGGATCACGCGGCCTCGGTGGCCGCGTGGACCGATGCGCTGCACGGGGTCGGTGAACCGACGCTGCTGTCGCGTCCGGATGCCGGCCGCGAAATCACCACGCTGTCCGGCGAATACTTCTTCGAGCTGGACGAGCCGGCGACCGCGCGACTCACCGCACTCGCCGCCTCGCTCGGCGTCACCCCGAATACCGTGCTGCAGGTCGCCTGGGGTCTGCTGATCGGCCGGATGACCAGCCGTGACGATGTGCTGTTCGGTACCACGGTTTCCGGTCGTCCGGCCCAGCTGTCCGGCGTCGAATCGATGGTCGGCCTGTTCATCAACACCGTTCCGGTGCGGGTGCGCTTCGATCCGTCGGAATCGGTGGAGCAGTTGCTCACCCGGACCCAGGGCGAACAGGCGGATCTGCTCGATCACCACTACGTCGGCCTGGCCGATATCCAGTCCGCCGCCGGTGTCGGTGGTCTGTTCGACACGCTGGTGGTCTTCGAGTCCTACCCGGTCGATGCCGAGGGCATCCGGGCACAGGCCGCCGATATCGATGGCATGGCCGTGGTCGATATGCAGGCCGCCGATGCCACGCACTACCCGCTGACCCTGATCGCGCAGCTGGACTCCCAGCTGCGGATTCGCGCGGGCTACCTGCGCGACCTGTTCGACGAGCAGACGGTGCGCCGCATCGCCGATCGACTGGTGCGGGTACTCACCGCGATCACCACCGAGCCCGCCGCGGCCGTCGGCGATATCGAACTGCTCGATGCCGCCGAGCGCGAGCTCGTAGTGTCCGGCTGGAACGACACGACATACGACGTGGACGCTGTGTTGTCGGCTCGCTCCGCGGGCTCCGCTCACGGGGCCACGCTGGTCTCGATGTTCGAGGCCCAGCTCGCCGCGACGCCGGACGCCACCGCGCTGACGTTCGAGGGGACGAGTCTGACCTACGCCGAATTCGGCGCCCAGGTCTTCCGCCTGGCGCGCTGGCTCATCGAACGCGGTGTCGGCCCGGAATCGTATGTGGCCCTCGGTATGCGCCGCTCCATCGATCTGGTGGTCGGCATGTACGCGGTGGCCGTGGCCGGTGGCGCGTATGTGCCGCTGGATCCGGATCATCCGGCCGAGCGCACGGAATACATTCTCGCCACGGCCGATCCGGTCTGCGTGCTGACCTCCGGTGACGATCTGAAGATCGATACGGCCCAGGTCCGCATCGATCTGCTCGACCTGTTCGGGCTGTCGGACGGGCCGGTGACCGCGGCCGAACGGCGCGCGCCGCTGCGGCCGTCGAATACCGCGTACGTGATCTTCACCTCGGGTTCGACCGGTCGGCCGAAGGGTGTGGCGGTCAGCCATGCCGCGATCGTGAACCGTCTGGTGTGGATGCAGTCGGCCTACGGGCTGACCAGCGCCGACGCCGTTCTGCAGAAGACGCCCGCCACCTTCGACGTCTCGGTGTGGGAGTTCTTCTGGCCGTTGCAGATCGGTGCGCGTCTGGTCATCGCGAAGCCGGACGGGCATCGCGATCCGGTCTACCTCGCCGAGATCATTACCGCGGAGCGGGTCACCGTCACCCACTTCGTGCCGTCCATGCTGTCGGTCTTCGTGGCCGATGCCGCCGCGGCGCTGAGTGATCCGACGCGCACGGCGCGGGCTGATTCGCTGCGGCTGGTATTCGCCTCCGGTGAGGCGCTACCGCCCAAGCCCGCGCATCGCCTGCGCGAGCTGACCGGTGCGGCGTTGCACAACCTGTACGGCCCGACCGAGGCCGCGGTCGACGTGACCTTCCACGAGGTGGTCGCGACCGATACCGACACCGTGCCGATCGGTGCGCCGGTCTTCAACACCCGGGTGTACGTGCTGGATTCGCGGCTGCGCCCGGTACCGGTGGGTGTCGCGGGTGAGCTGTATCTCGCGGGCACCCAGCTGGCGCGCGGTTATGTCGCGCGTGCGGATCTGACCAGTGATCGGTTCGTGGCGAACCCGTTCGCCACCGACGGCGCGCGCATGTACCGCACCGGCGACCTGGTGGCCTGGACCGCCGACGGTGAGCTGGAGTACCTGGGCCGCACCGACTTCCAGGTGAAGCTGCGCGGTCTGCGCATCGAACTCGGGGAGATCGAGCAGGCGCTCACCGCGCTGGACGAGATCGCCCAGGCCGTCGTCGTGGTGCGCGGTGATCAGCACACCGGCGATCAGCTCGTCGCGTATGTCATCGCGACGCCGAATCTGCGGCTGGACATCGAGACGGTGCGCGAGGATCTGGCGCGGCAGTTGCCCGCGTACATGGTCCCGTCGGTGGTCATCGTGCTCGATGCCTTCCCGCTCAACGCCTCCGGCAAGCTGGATCGCAAGGCGTTGCCCGCACCGGTGTTCGAGGCCGCGGTCTTCCGTGCGCCGACCACGCCGGTGGAGGAGATCATCGCGGCCACCTACGCCGATGTGCTCGGCCTGGAACGCGTCGGCCTCGACGACGACTTCTTCGCACTCGGCGGCAATTCGCTGAGCGCCACCCAGGTCGCGGCTCGGCTCTCGGCCGCACTGGATACCGATCTCGGTGTCCGTGAACTGTTCGAGGCGTCGTCGGTGGCCGCGCTCGCGGCCCGCGCGGAGTCACGGGCCGGTGCCGGTGCGCGCACGGCCCTGGTGCCGCAGCAGCGGCCCGAGCGGGTGCCGCTGTCGCTGGCACAGCAGCGCATGTGGTTCCTCAACCGCTTCGATCCGGAATCGGCCGTGGACAATATCCCGGCCGCGGTGCGGCTGTCGGGTCTGCTCGACCGGCAGGCCCTGCAGATCGCGGTCGCCGATGTGCTGGCCCGCCACGAATCGCTGCGCACCTTCTACCCGGAGCACGACGGCACCGGCTACCAGCAGACCGTCTCCACCGGCCGGGTGATCCCGGATCTGACACCGATCGATGTCACCGAGACCGAACTGCCGCAGCGTGTCGCGGAGGTCATCCTCACCGGCTTCGACGTCACCGCCGAAGTTCCGTTCCGGGCCAAGTTGTTCGAGATCAGCCCGACCGAACATGTGCTCGCCCTGGTGGTGCACCACATTTCGGCCGACGGCTTCTCGATGGGGCCGCTCACCCGCGACGTGATGACGGCCTACGCCGCCCGCGTCGAGGGCGGCGAACCCGCCTGGCAGCCGCTCGAGGTGCAGTACGCCGACTATGCGCTGTGGCAGCGCGCGGTGCTCGGTGCCGAATCCGATCCGGAATCGGTGATCTCGGCGCAGATCGAGTACTGGTCCAAGACCCTGCGCGGCCTGCCCGAACAGCTCGATCTGCCCGCCGACCGGCCGCGTCCGGCGGTGGCATCGGGTCGCGGTGCGACACACGTCTTCGAGATCGATGCCGAAACCCACGGCAAGCTCACCGAACTCGCGCGGAGCCGGGGTACGACGCTGTTCATGGTCGCGCACACCGCGCTGGCCGTGCTGTTGTCGCGGTTGTCCGGTGAGGAAGATATCGCGATCGGTACGCCCATCGCCGGACGTGGTGAGCGCGCGCTCGACGATCTCATCGGCATGTTCGTCAACACCCTGGTGCTGCGGACTCCGATCGACGGCGCGGCCACCTTCTCCGAGCTGCTGCGCACCGTGCGCGGCAGCGATATCAGCGCGTTCGGACATGCCGACCTGCCGTTCGAGCGGTTGGTGGAGATCCTGAACCCGGCCCGTTCGCAGGCGCGGCATCCGCTGTTCCAGGTGATGCTGTCGTTCCAGAACACCGGCCAGAACAGCCTGGAACTGCCCGGACTGACGGTCAGCGCGGTCGAGATGCCGATCGATGTGGCCAAATTCGATCTGCAGCTGGTGCTTTCGGAGCAGACCGCGATCCCGATCAGCTCCGCCAACGGTGCCGGTACCACGGTCGCACCGTCGGGTATCGCCGCCGAATTGATCTACGCCACTGATCTTTTCGACGCCGGCACCATGGCGGCGTTCGGGCAGCGGTTCAACCGACTGCTGCGGGCCGTCGCGGCCGAACCCGATCGGGCCATCGGCGATATCGACCTGCTCGACACGCGCGAAGCCGAACTGGCACTGCGTGGTTGGAACGACACCGAGCGGGATCTCGGTACGGTCGGCACGCTGGTCGACGAATTCGCCAGGCAGGCGGCGGCGACGCCGGATGCGGTCGCGATCGTGGATCCGGCCACCGGGGCCTCGCTCACCTACGCCGAATTCGGTGCCCGCGTGCACCGCCTGGCGCGACGGTTGGTCGAGGCCGGTGTCGGCCCGGAAAGCCTGGTTGCCCTCGGTCTGCGGCGCTCGGTGGACCTCGTGGTCGCCGCGTACGCCGTGCACGAGGCCGGTGGCGGTTATGTGCCGCTCGACCTCGATCAGCCCGCGGAGCGGATCGGTTATGTGCTCGATTCGGCCGCGCCGGTGTGTGTGCTGACCACCTCGCGTGACGACTTCGACGGCGCGGGTCTGCCCACACTCGTCATCGATGCGCTGGAGCTGTCCGAGTACTCGGACGAACCGGTCGCCGATGCGGAGCGGACCGCGCCATTGCGGCCGAGCAATCCGGCGTACGTCATCTTCACGTCTGGTTCGACTGGTCGGCCGAAGGGTGTGGCGGTGCCGCACGCGGCTGTGGTCAATCAGATCCGTTGGATCACTGGTGAATACGGCATCGGTGCCGACGACGTGGTGTTGTTCAAGACGCCTGCGACCTTCGACGTGTCGGTGTGGGAGTTGTTCGGCCCGCTCTCGACCGGTGGCCGGATCGTGGTCGCGAGTCCGGACGGCCATCGCGATCCGCAGTACCTGGCCGACGTGATCGCGGCCGAGCGGGTCACGATGACCTCGTTCGTGCCGTCGATGCTGAGTGTCTTCGCGGGCAGTGTCGACGCGGCCGTCGGTAGCCGGGGGCGGCAGTCGGCGGAGCCGACGGGGTGGGTCAGCTCAGCACTGACATCGCTGCGTGCGCTCCTCATCGCCGGTGAGGCCTTCACCGCCGATGCCGCGGCCGCCATCCGCCGGGTGAGCTCGGCCGAGCTCTACAACCTGTACGGCCCGACCGAGTTCACCGTGCACGCGACCCACGGCCCGGTGGCCGAGCAGGTCGAAGGCGCGGTGCCGATCGGTCTGCCGGTGTGGAATGCCCAGGCGTACGTGCTCGACGCCCGCCTGCATCCGGTCGCGCCGGGTGTCGCGGGTGAGTT
>NZ_JBFAWD010000056.1:0-15337 GCF_040680135.1 Nocardia sp. NPDC052112
AATCTGCTGCTCGCGGTCTTCGGCGTCGGGCCCGCCGCATATCCGGGCTGCGATGTCTTCAGCTGCCTGAACTACCCGTTGGCACCGCCGTTCGCTGATACCCCGCCGGGCTGCGTCATTCAAGCCTGCCTCGGTCCGGACCCGCGCACACCCGGCATCCGCTGAATCACAAGCCGAAGAAAGGGATATCGCCTTCCTGCACCCCGTGTGCGAAGAAACGGTCCGGCGAGACGGCGCCGAACCGGGTGAAACGGCCGACGATGCGATCGCTTTCGAGATTCAGGGCGATGCCGAGGGCCGCCGGATTCCGCGGATTGGTTTTTCAATGGATTCGGCTGGCGCACAACGCTTTCCACACTGCCTCTCACACCGGCGGCTCCGCCGCATGTCGAATGTTCGATAGCCCAATGCGGCGAGGTCCCAGGTTCACCCGGGTTGACGAGAGGGCCGGGCGCCACGCAGGATCGATCGCGAGATGGACGATTCATGCTGGTAAGGCTATTGGGTCCGGTGATGGTGGAGGCCGCGGACGGGACAAAGACGTCAGTCGGTGGGCCTCGGGTGCGGGCATTGCTGGGGTTGCTGGCGCTCGAAGCCGGGCGCGTGGTGGCGGCGGCACGGCTGGTGGACGGAGTATGGGGGGAGAACCCACCGGCGGGGACCGGGAATGCGTTGCAGACCTTGGCGAGTCGGTTGCGCGCGGCGGCACCAGGGGCGGTGCGGAATGACGGGGGCGGGTATGTGCTCGAACTCGCGCCCGAGGACGTCGATGTGCATCGGTTCACGCGTGAGATCGAGGCGGGGCGGGCATTGCTGGCGGCCGGTGCGGCCGAACGAGCCATCGCGTGCTTCGATGCCGCGCTCGCGTTGTGGCGCGGGGAGCCGTTGATCGATGCGGGGGAATCGGAGGCATTGCGCGCCGCGGCACTGCGATTGACAGAGAAACGGCTCGAGGCAGTCGAACTGCGAGCGGACGCCTTTCGAGCCCTGGGCCGAGGGGGCGAGGTACTGGGTGAGCTCCGCACGGAAGCAGCGGCACATCCGTTCCGGGAGACGCTGGCCGCACGACTGGTGCGGGCGCTGGCGGCAGCGGGACGAACATCCGAGGCGATACAACAGTTTCAACGAACCGAGACCCTCTTACTGGACGAGCTCGGCACGACACCCGCCGAGGTGCTGCGCTCGGCCCTGGCCGAAATTCACACGAACACACCCCGTAATTCCGCAGTCGACAAACCTGCCATCGAGACGACGCCCGGACCGGGTCGAACGGGAGTTACGGCAGCATCCCGGACCAGCGTGTCATCAAAGGTGTCCGCGCCGCTGCTGCCCAGGCGGTTCACCAGCTTCGTCGGACGCGGACGCGACGTGGAAGGAGTGGGACAGGCGCTGCGCGAGGCCCGACTGGTGACACTGTCGGGTGCCGGGGGTGTGGGGAAGACCCGGCTGGCCGCCGAGACGGTCGGGTCGCACGCCGAGGACTGGGCGGACGGTTGCGCTTTCGTCGAACTCGCCGCACTCGATTGGGAACGCGCCGACCGGCCGGCCATGAACGCGGTCGGAGTGGCGATAGCGAACGCGCTCGCTCGGTTCGAGCGACCCGACGAACTGTCCACGGAATGGGCCGATGTACTGGAGCGGACGCTGTCCGGCCGCCGAATGCTGTTGGTACTCGACAACTGCGAGCATGTCGTGGAGGCGACCGCGCGCCTGATCGACGATCTGTTGCAGCGGCTGCCCTTGCTGCGGGTGCTCACCACGAGCCGGGAGCCGATCGGCGTGGACGGCGAGCGACTGTATCCGGTCCGGAACTTGGACCTGCCCGAAGCCGACGCGGGTATCGTGGCGGTCACCGCATCGCCCGCGGTCCGGCTGTTCATCGACCGCGCCACCGCGGCACTCCCGGATTTCGCACTGTCGGAGAGTAATTCCGCGGATATCCGCGCCATCGTGCGCAGCCTGGACGGCATGCCGCTGGCTATCGAACTTGCCGCCGCTCGCCTGCGGAGCCTGCCACTGCCGGACCTCAGCGCGCGGCTCACCGATCGCTTCCGGCTGCTCACCAACAGTACTCGCCACCCGGTCCCGCGCCATCGCACCTTGCACGCGGCCGTCGCCTGGAGCTGGGGACTGCTCACCGATGCGGAAGCCGCGGCAGCCCGGCGTTTTTCGATTTTTGCGGGCGGCGCGACCTTGGACGCCATCGCCCGGGTGTGTGGTCCGGACGCCATCGACACGGTCACCTCACTGGTGACGAAGTCGTTGGTGGACTTCGATGGACAGCGCTATCGAATGGCCGAGACCATCCGAGCCTATGCGACAGCGGAATTGACCGCCGCCGGCGATGCGGACGAGGTCGCCCGAATCCATGCCGACTGCTTCCTGGAATTCGCTGACGCCGCCGCCCACGGATTACGCACTGCCGCACACCCCGATTGGCTCGCGCGGCTCATCGCCGAACACGGCAATTGCGAAACCGCGCTGCGGTGGGCGCTGGACGACGGCGACGGTGAGCGTGCGGTTCGCCTGTACGCGAATCTCGTCTGGTATTGGCTGCTGCGCGGGTTGCATGGCGACATCTCCGAACGCCGCCGCGAGGTCCTTGCCCTGCTCGGCGACGCACCGCCGCCGGGGTGCACCGGGGCCTATCTGGCCTGTCGGTACGCCGAGGAGCTGCCAGCGTACTTCACCAACATCTGGTGGGGCCAAATACGGGAGAACACCGGGCAATTCGAGCGGCTGACCCGCGCGGCCCTCACCGAGGATCGGCCCCCGCACCCGATGTTCGTGCTCATACTGGCGCTGCGTGACCTGCTCGGCGACGAAGACAGCCTGTTGACCGCGTGCACCACCTCCGATGATCCATGGCTACGCGGAAATGCGCTCATAGCACGCGGTTTCGACGAACTGGGCGGCAACCATCCGGCCCGCGCCCTGCCCACTTTGGAGGCGGCGCTGACCTGCCTGAGCACGCACGGTGACGCTCGGTCACACAGCCGCGCCCTGATCTCCCTGGCCAGCTACCGGACCCGGATGCTCGGCCTGGACAGCGCCCGCCCGCTGATCGCGAGCGCGCTGGAACTGCTCAGCGCCGACCTGGGCGCCGGTGAGCGCATGGGCGTGCTGCTCTTCGCGGCGGAGATGTACCTGGTCGGCGGCGATACCGACAGCGCCGCAACCCATATCGACCGGGCCGAGGCTCTGATCACCCCGCACATCATTCCCGCGCCAGGGCGCTTCCTGGCGGCGACGCAGGCGCACCTGGCCCACCTGCGCGGCGACAACGACCGCGCGATGGAACTGTACCGGCGGATGTCCGAGCAGCCGCTCCCCGCCGGTCCGCCACCCGCCGGACGCCACGATACCGTCCGCTTCGTGAACCTGGCCTTCGTGAGCACCGCGCACGCGGCGGCCCTGGTCGCGGCGGGGCGGCCGGACGACGCGTTGCGAGAGCTGGCCATGCCCCGCGATCTGGCCGCCCAGACCTCGGCGGCGCTGCTGGCCGAGGTCGGTATCGGATACGCCCTGGTTGCTCTGGCGAAGGGTGCCTCGGGGCGCGCGGCCCGCATTCTCGGCGCCACCGACCGGATCAACCGGAGGGCCGGGGTGATCCGCATCGGCCCGTTCCGGCGGCGGGCGCTCGACCAGGCGGAAGCGGCGCTCGGCCCCGCGCGCCTCGGCGCGGAATTCCTCGCGGGCGCCCGGCTTCCGGACGAGGCGGTGCTCGAACTGCTGCGTACCGTTCGCTGACAACGACTGTCAGCGAACGGTACGGGCAGCACTGGATGCTCGGGACGCGTATCCCACCGATCCAGGAGTGTTCATGTCCGTTCCCTCGAACACGGAATCAGTTGTTTCCGTGCGTGGTTCCCGCCGGCTCGGCGAACGTCTCGGTACGGCCGGCGCCGTACTGGGAGCCGGGTTCATCATGTCCGTCGGCGGCGGTTATCTGCTCGCCCCGCAGCGAATGGCCCCGGAGTTCGGCCTCACCGACGGTGATGCCGACGGCTTCCTGAACGTCAAAGGCGTCCGCGATGTGGTCACCGGCCTGATCCCGCTGGCTCTGCTCGCGGCCGGGCAGCGCCGCGCCGTCGGCGTCTCCCTGCTCACCATCGCCGTCATCCCGACCGGCGACATGCTCACCATCCTGGTGCGCCGCGGCTCCACCGCCACCGCCATGAAGGTGCACGGCCTCACCGCCGCCCTGGTGGCCGCCACCGGCGCGCTGCTGCTGCGCCGTGAAAACCGTTGAGCGCCCGATGAAGACGCTGTTCAATACCGCTCACATCTATATGATCATCGGCCTGATCGCCGGGTTCTACTACCGCGAGATCACCAAGGCCGAACATTTCACCGGGCAGTCGCAACTCGGTGTCGTGCACACCCACGTGCTGGCGCTGGGCATGCTGTTCTTCCTCATCGTGCTGGCCTTGGAGAAGCAGTTCACGCTCAGCGCCCGGAAAAGGCTGTACGCCTGGTTCTTCTGGCTGTACAACATCGGCCTGGCCATCACCATCACGGTCATGACGCTGCACGGCACCCGCACCGTGCTGGGCAAGAGCAGTGGTGAGGCAATCGCGCTCGGCGCGGGTGTGGGCCACATCCTGCTGACCGTCGGGCTGATCCTCTTCTTCATCACCCTCGGCAAATCCATCGACGACAGCCGAACACCGCGCACCGCCGCGGTATTCGCCGAACAGGAGGCATCATGAACATCGGCCAGGACAGCGCGCTGTGGACGCGGGACGCGGTCTCGCTCGCGGCGCTGATCGCCGAGGGCGCGGTCACCGCAGCCCAGGTCGTCGAGGCGCATCTCGAGCGCATCGAGCAGGTCGATTCCGAAATCGGCGCGCTCACCACGGTATTCGCCGAAACCGCGCGCGCGGAGGCGGCCGCAGCCGACCGCAGGGTGCCGACCGGGCCGCTGCACGGGGTTCCGGTCACCATCAAGAACAACCTCGATGTCGCGGGCAGCCCGACCACCTGGGGCGTGGCGGCCTTCGGACAGGCCGTCGCGGCAGCGGACGCACCTGCGGTGTCCGCTCTGCGGCGAGCCGGGGCGATCGTCATCGGGCGAACGAACATGCCGGACTTCGCCACTCGTTGGCACACCGACAACGACGAGGCGGGCCCGACGGTGAATCCGTGGAACCCGACTCGCAGCCCTGGCGGTTCCAGCGGTGGTGACGCCGCCGCGGTAGCGGCGGGCATGACACCCCTCGGCCTGGGCACCGACTTCGGCGGTTCACTGCGCGTACCCGCCGCGTTCTGCGGAGTCGCCTCCCTGCGCACCACGCCCGGCCGGGTGGCGGTGGCCTCGAGCCTGTCCGGGGCCGCACCCGCACCGACGAACCAATTGTTCGCGGCACCAGGGCCGTTGGCGCGCACCGTGCGCGATCTGACGACCGCCTTCGAGGTTCTCAGCGACAGCGCTGACCTGCGCGATCCCGGCTGGATTCCGGTGCGTGACGCGACCGATACCGCCCTGCCCGCGGTGGCCGTCACGCTCGGTGACGATATCGATCCGCAGGTGCGGGCCGCGCTACTCGGCTGCGCCGACGCCCTCGAACGCGCGGGATATCCGGTAGCCGAACTGGATCCGCCGCAATTGGGCGAGGTGGCGGCGGACTACGGCCGATTGGTCTCCACCGAGGTGGTGGTCCAGCGCCGCGAAGCCATGCGGCGAGTCGGCAGCGCCGGACTGAACACCTTCATAGACGCGGCGATCGACCTGTTCCCGCCGCTGGATCTGGCGGGCTATATGACCGCGCTGGGTGAGCGCCTCACCCGCCGCGCGGCCTGGTCCCGCTTCCTCGCGGAGCATCCGATCGTGCTCGGCCCGGTCTCGGATGAACTGCCCTGGCCGGTCGACTACGACCTCGGCGGCACCGCACAAGTCGCGACCATGTATGCGGCGCACCGCCTCACGATCGCCGCCAACTACCTGGCCCTGCCCGCGGTCACGGTCCCCGCGGGCGTCTCGGCCGAGGGTCTTCCCATCGGGGTCCAGTTGATCACCGCCCCATTTGCCGAGCGCCGCGCGCTGACTGCCGCCGCCCATATCGAAGCGGCCTTTCCGATGCCCACACCCATCTCCCCGGCAACCGACCCGGCCACCGGGGACCCTGCCCGGGGCCGGGCTCCGTCCAGTGGCTCGGGCACGACGCGGTGAACATTTTTGTAGCGAAGGGAATCCCAATGTCACACAACACATTGCGATCCGCCGTGCGCGGGCGGGTACTGCTGCCGGGTGACGAAGAGTTCGATACGGCACGGACGCCGTGGAATCTGAATATCGACCAGCAGGTCGCGGCCGTCGTGCACGTCGAAGACGCGGAGGATATGGCCGCCGTGGTCGGCTACGCGCGTGACGCGGGCCTGTCGGTGACCGCTCAGCCCAACGGCCACGGCGCTTCCGGTGATACCGCCGGCACCATCCTGGTGCGCACGCGCCGGCTCGATCGGATCGAGGTGGATCCGTCGCGTCGGCGTGCCCGCGTCGGCGCGGGAATCAATTGGGGCCAGGTACAGGCGGCCGCCGCCCCACACGGCTTGACCGGGCTGGCCGGAAGCTCCCCGGTGGTCAGCGTTGTCGGCTATATCCTCGGTGGCGGATTGTCGTGGTTCGGCCGTAAATATGGTTGGGCCGCCGACAGCGTCCGGGCTTTCGACATCGTCGATGCCGACGGTCATCAGGCCCGGGTCACCGCGGAATCCGACCCGGAGCTGTTCTGGGCATTGCGCGGCGGCGGCGGGGATTTCGCACTGGTGACGGCAGTGGAGTTCGATCTGTTCGCGGCTCCGGCCTTGTTCGGTGGTCTGATCGCCTGGCCGGCCGAGCAGACCGAGGCGGTCCGTGATGCCTTCCAGGACATCACCGATCACGCACCGGCCGAGCTCACGGTCTGGCTCAATCGGCTGGAGCTGCCGCAGGCTCCGCCGGTCATCGCGATCGCCGCGGCCTACCTGGGCGAACCGGCGCGCGGACGGGATCTGCTGCGGCGGCTGGACACTATCGACGGCATCCTCACGGATACGCGTCGGGAATTGTCCCCGGCCGAATTGGGCGCCATCGTCAACGAGCCCACCGCCCCAGGCCCCGGACTGCTGCGAACCGAGCTGCTGACCGCGCTGGACGAGAGCGCCGCCGAGATTCTGCTGCACGCGCCGATCGATCCGCTGATGGGCATCCAGATCCGGCAGCTGGGAGGTGCGCTCGCCGAGCCCACCCGAGGCGCGGTTCCGCCGTTCGCGGCGCCCTACGCACTGTCTCTACAGGCCACCGGCTCGGACCCCGACACCGTCGCCGCGGTACACGTCACTCAGAAGCGCATCATCGCCGATCTGGGCGCGCGCGTCAGCGGCCGCAAACCGTACACCGTCCTGTCCGCCGGCGACAGTGTCGCAGAGGTTTTCGACACCGACACCTTGGACCGGCTGCGAAAACTCAAGCAGGCCCACGACCCACACGGCGTATTCCGCGCCAACTTCCCGATTCCCCACTGAACCTTCGGTTTCGAGCCCGAGGTCAGGCAGGGAATCCGTTGGTGTCGAACTGCTTCCGTTATTCGGGCCGGAACGGTGGTGTCACGGCGGCGCTTCGGCGTGGACCGCGGTTTGCGGGCAGACCGGAGTACCGTCAGGATGTCGACGGTGGCCGCCAGCCGTCTGAGGTTGTGCTGGCGGCCTCCCCCGAGAAGGCTGGTCTGCTCGGCGCGCACCTGGTCGGTCAGCTGGCGAAGCAACTGCTCGGATGCCACACCGTTCGTGCTGGCGAGCTCATCGGCCACCGTCGCTGTTCAGTATTTGTACCAGTCGTAACGGGCGTTCTCGGGCGGGTATCCCCGGTGCTCACAGGTCCAGAATCCCGCCGGGACACCGAACGATCCTGGTTCACGGATCTGCTGGCCTTCGTTGTCCTTGCTGCACGGCTTGGTCGGTCTATCTGCCGGATGCAGCAGCGGCACGATCGCCGCGGGCGCGGCAGCCAGGACCGTGCCGTCCGGCACCCGTGCCGCCGCCGAGCCGGCCATGCCGAAGCCCAGCACGGTGAGCGCGGCCACGGATCCGATGACAGTGGCAGATGCAAAGCGCGAACTCATGACGACTCTCCCAACTTTATGTTGCCCCAGGCGTATGCCCAGGCGGGCGCCACGTCGAATGTGAGGCTTGCCGGTCAGCATCCATGTCTTCGGCGGGACCGGTCCCGGACCGTGCCTGGTGGACTCCGGTCATGAAGATTCAGTCAGTCGTCCATCGTCGTGTCGCCATGACGCTCACCGCCGTCGCCGTCGCCTGCGGGGTTGCTGCCGCAGTAGCCACCCCGGCGTCGGCGGGCGAACCCGGAGAATGTGACCCACTGTGCGGCATCATCGACAACACGGGCGCTGTGGCGATCGGCGTGTTCAACAGTTTGGACCGTCCCGTGCCCGGCTACCCGGACACCGACGACTGGGAACACTACGCCCGAACCCACCCGCAGACGGCGTCAGCGATCTGGGATTACTGGTCCACACATACCGATCCGGACGGCATGACAGCGAAACTGTTGCCCAGCCACGCCGACTCACAGTCTCTCGGCCCTCGATTCGAGGACACCGACGGCTTCTATCTCGGTCCAGGTATGCGCGCGATCGTCGACGTCCCCGACATCTCCCACACCTGTGTGATCGGCCCGACCTACTTCAAGGTCTCCAGTCTGTCGCCAACAGTTAGTGTGTACGCCGGACCGAGCGTGTGCTGAGGGGCGCTACGTATCACGCTCGGAAAGCATGCTTCAGCCGGAGCAGGGCGGCTGGTAGCGCGCCACCCGGCACTGCGGAAAGGCACATTGCGTAGCGGATCGCAGTGCCGGGGCTGAGGCCGCATACCTCGGTCAGCGTCGAGGCCCGAAGGGGGCCACCATCAGCTCGCTGCAGTTGCTGGATCTCGCACCGGCTTTCGCGCGGGCCGTGGGAATCATGGCGCGCTGCAGCCGAACTGATCTCCCATGCGCCACCGGCGCAGCCGAAGTGTCGGCCGGAATGCTCGTGCCCACGGCGTGTGCGGAAGGAGGCCGACCGGCCATCAGTTCAAGCGTGCGCCGTTTTGCCGCCGTCGATGACCAGCTGCGCCCCGGTCAGGTATGGATGCTCACTGGAGGCCAGGGCGAGTGCGAACGATGCGATCTCCTCCGGGGTGGCGAGCCTGCCCAGGCCGGGCACATTCGTTTTCGCCCACTGTTTCATCGCCACCTGATAGGCGTCGTCGGGGAGGTTGCCGATGGGGCTGGCATTGCGCACCAATTCGGTATCGGTGGTACCGGGGACGAGTGCGTTGACGCGAATTCCGTTGCCGGCGTAGTCGAGGGCGGCCGATTGCACCAGGCCGACGAGGCCGCGCTTGCTGGCCGTGTACGCGGTTCGACCGGCGTCGGTGGCAATGGCGTTCGAGGATGAGGTCACCACGATCGTGCCGCCGCCAGCACGGATCATATGCGGGAGTTGGTATTTCATCGCCAGGAAACAGCCGCGCAGGTTGGTGTGCAGCACCCGGTCGAATTCTTCGGTGTTGTACTCGTGCAGTTTCTTCTGAATGGTGATGCCGGCGTTGTTGAAGGCGACGTGCAGGCCGCCGTACTTGTCGACGGCCGCGTCGACGAACTTGCGGACGTCGTCCTCTACGAGCACATCGGCGTGGAAGTAGGTGGCTTCGCCACCGGCGGCTCGGATATCGCGCTCCACTCCGTGTCCGCGCTCGACCCTGCGGCCACAGAACGCCACCCGGGCGCCCTCGGCGGCAAATAGTTTCGCCGCGGCGGCGCCGATGCCGGAGGTGGCGCCGGTGATCACCACGACCCGGTTCTCGAAGCGGCGTCGGCCCGCGGGCTGGAATCGGGGCGGATTGGAGTCGGTACCAAGCGTCACACCGGTGGCCAGTCCGGCGGCACCGGCTGCGATACCGGTCGCGGCCACGGCGCCGAGCAGTTTTCGGCGACTCGGCTTGGCGGTGGAGTTGTGGGGAGCGGTGGCATCGTCGGTCATGGGTTCACTCTCGCGAATTTCGGTGCGCGGCGGATCGAACCGAAGGCCCGTTTCGGTGGCCTCCGGAACGAGGCGCCTCCTCCGCTGGCAGGAGACCAGTGGCCGCCGGTAGCGGGCATAATGTGCGCGCAGTGGATTCTCCGGGTGCGATGCGCGACACAGATGCGCCCGGCAGGCTGTTCTCGGTGTTGTCGATGCCCGGCGACAGGTCCGGAATTCGGTGTCCCGCAAAGGATTCCATTCGCGGCCGACGGACAGCGGCACAATGCTCGCCGTGCCTGCGGCGGATGTCGGGTACCTACTCAGCGCACTGAGTCGACGTTCTGTTCGGCGGCGTCGGTAGGCGTGGAGCAGTGGCCCGAGAGCCGCACCGCCCGAAGACACAATGCCAAGCCTGCGACGACGATGAGCAATCCGGTGACGGTGCACAGCCCGCCGATGGCGACATACACACCGCGAGCATCGCCGCGACATCACTGAGCAATAGGCCGATATCCGGAATATGGGTGTGGTGGTCGATGACGTCGGATTTCCAGCCAGAGCGCCATGGTCGCCTGGATCGCGCCGGTGAACAGCGCGCGCACGCGCCGCATCCCGTTGTCCGGATCCCGCACGATGTCGCGCACTTTGATGGCCAGGACAGTGACGCGGGCGAACGCTGTGGGCACGATGAGGAGAATCGGGGCGGAGGTCACAGTGAGTTGTCCAAGCGCTGGACTATGTCGGCGATAGCCGGATCGGCAGCGACGGTGACCGGCTGGCTCGACCGGTGCGCGCGCTGAAGGAGCAACGTCGCCGTCATCTCCGCCTCGGCCTCCTGTTCGGTCGATCCGCAGGATCGGGCCAGAACCTGTCCCTCGATCTGATGGTCGATGTGCACGAACAGGCAGTGCCGTCGGTCATCGCCGATCGGCTCACCTGTGTGACCGAGAAGTAGATGGGCGAGTTCGTGGAAGATGATCTGCTGGCGGTGAATCGGACTGGCGGACTCCTCGTAGATGACGGAATGTCCGCGTTCGTCGGTGATCAGCAATCCGAGTGGACTAGCGGGCGGCAAGGCCATCGGGATCAGTTCGATCCGTCTGCCCACATGACTCTCCAGACGCTCACACACTTCGCCGATACCGAAACGAGCTGGTAGCCAGAGCGTGTCGATTCGCCGCTCGCAGCGCTTGCGCAAATCAGTAGTCCGCATGGCAGTCCTCGCTCGGTTGAATCTTCGCGCTACTGGTCGCCGGACGGGCCTGCGGGGGCTCCCTGATCGCGGGCGACCGCGCCAGCAACCTCCTCGTTGCGGAACTCGCGACCGTCCGGCCTGCGCACGACGTCGAACAGATGGGTCAATTTCGCCGCCGACATCGACGCTGTTTCGTCCACCGATCACCTCCCCGTCAACTGAAATGGTTGCAAACCATTATCACTTGACGACCGTTGACAGGACCTGCCAGGCGTGGCAATAATCAGGCGCATCAACTGATGTGAAGGGGATTTGACCCTGACCATCACACATGTTGACATGCTGGCAGATGCGTTATGTCGTGGTGAGAGGACCGGCAGTGGGCAGGAGCCACATCGGAAGCCGATCATCGCCGGGGTCCTCGGTTCACCGCAACATTGCTCGACACCGGCGCGAAGAGGCCACAGCCCTGGCTGTCCGCCGAATACAACACAGTCCCGGCACTGCGGCAGGTGGAGACCGGCCGCAGCGCGATTCGCCGGTGCCGATCGAGAACTTCTCCGGTCTCCCCCACCTCTGTCGCTGGGCGATCCCGCTGTCACCGGACCACGGAACCGTGTCGGTCGGTTACGAACACCGCCGGTCCCATCGACTCCGATAGTGAATTTACCCGCAGCGAGAAGACCGGATGACGAATCACACGATAGTTGGCTCCGATGCAAGAAGGATTACATGAATTTCAACACCTTTCGGACGGATGGCGTAAATCCGATCGGATGGAAAGTAATAGGTAGCAATCAGCCCGGTCGGCAACACATCGGCGCAGTGTGTCGCATCGAGGTGTGGCGATGAAGGATTACTCCGAGCAGATATTGAGTGGCGAGGGCGATAACGACTATGCCCGTTACATGCGTACCGATCGACTGCTGGATCTGCAGCGTCGCTCGGGCGATATGGTGCACCGTGACGAGTTACTATTCCAAATAGTCCATCAGTCGACCGAGTTGTGGCTAAAGCTGGCCTGCGTAGAGTTACGCAAGGCGGCCGACGATATCGACAATGGCGATCTGAACAGTGCAATCGCATTGTTGACCCGAGCATCTCTGGCAATGAGGCTTATCACCGATCAGTTGGAGATGATGCACCATCTGTCACCTTGGGACTTCCAAACGATCCGTACCGTTCTCGGCCACGGTTCGGGATCCGATTCTCCGGGCTGGCTTTCGGTGCGGCGGGATAGTCGGACTATCGGGAAATCCTTCACCACGTTCGTGCAGAATCGAGGCATCGACCTTGCCGAAGTATATCGGGCCGGGCAACAATCCGAAATACACCGCCTGGCCGAGGCCCTGATCGAATGGGACGAACGGGTATCTTTGTGGCGGGTGCGGCACTTCAAAATAACCGAACGGTTGATCGGACATCATGCCACCGGCACACAGGGCACGCCCGTGGCAATGCTGACCAAACTGATCTCGCGCAGGTTTTTTCCTGAACTGTGGGAGATCAGAAGTTTCCTTACGGAGACCGGCCCGATGGCGCAGCCGAATGCCGATCCTATCCAGGAAGTTCGGAGATGAGTAGTCTGCCGATGTCTCCCGAGGCATTCCGATCGCACTTTCCGATGCTGCAACGCGCAGTGCATCTGGCTACTTGCAGCCTTGGGGCTCGTTCGGTGGAGCTCGACCGCGCCCTTGCGCGGATGCTGGAGGAGATGACCTGCGCCGGCGCAGCGTGGGAAGCATTCGAGAACCAGATCAGTGTGGCACGAAGTCGATTTGCGGCACTGATCGGTGCGCGGGTCGACCAAGTGGCGGTAGTTCCCAACGCATCGATCGGCGCCTTTCAGGTCGCCTCTACTCGGAGCTGGAAAACTCGCCCTCGTATCGTCACCACAACAGCCGAATTTCCGTCTATTGCCCATGTCTGGCGTGCCCAGCGGCAATGCGGCGCCGAGGTTGTAGACGCCGGTCATACGTTGGATAGCTTCACAGCGTTCATCGACCGAACAACCCGCTTGGTTTCGGTGCCTTTGATCAGTTATCAGCACGCCGTGCGGCTGCCGGTCGTAGAAGTGGTCCAGGGTGCGCACGCGGCTGGTGCCGAAGTCTTTGTCGACGCATATCAGGCGGTTGGTGTGGATCCCGTAGACGTCGGAAGCCTCGGCTGCGATTACCTCGTCGCGGGTACTTCGAAGTACTTACTCGGCTTGCCCGGCTTCGCTTTTCTCTACGCCCGAGCGCCCGAACATTCCGACCGGATGCCGACTTTGACAGGATGGTTCGGTCGAGTCGATCCGTTTGCTTTCAACTCCTTTCAATTGGATTATCCGGCATCGGCGACTCGATTCGAAACCGGTACACCGGCCGTGCCGGCAGGCTATGCCGCCGTGGCTGGGCTGCAGCTTGTCGGTGAGCTGGATCTCGCACTCGTTCGCCATCACGTGTGGCGCCTGGGCGAACTGGCTCGCGAGCAGTTGAGCGCGCAAGGTGAGTGCGTGCGCGCCATCCCGCTCGAGCACCGTGGCGCACATATCGGAATTATCGACGCCGACCCGGCCGGACTCGCTCGCCGACTGGCCGGACATGACATCGCGGTCAGCCCGCGCCACGACGTGGTAAGGGTGTCATTTCACTATTACAGCAATGTCGAGGACATCGCCGCCTTATGCGCAGCCCTGCGCGAGATCCGACGCCGTTCTGAATTTTCTTTTGCATCGACAGAAGGGCTCTGATGTCCACCGCTGAACTCATGTCGTGGTTATGCGTGCCGGCCGCTGAACGATTCCCCTACCACGCGGTCCTTCGCGGGTATCACAGTGTCGGTAAGCACTTCGTCCCCACCGACACATTGGAACTGCTCGACCAGGCACGCGCGGTACTGCCCCGGCTCGGTGGACCTTGGCCCCCCGTACGACTCCTTGCCGCATTTCTGGACTGTGCGCTGGATAAACTGGACAACCGATATGACTATCCGACTTACCTTGCGCTGCGGCTGCTCGAACTGCCCGCCATCGATGACCCGATAGAGCAGGCGCTATTCGCGCGGTCTCGGTGTGATCGGCGCACGGTGCAACTTCTCGCGGATGTTCTGACCTTCGAACTAGCCGCGATGCAGGACCGGGCCACCCTGCTGCCGACGATGCGTCCGCCACGGAATGTGGTCGACAAGCGGATTCGGCATGGATTGCGCGCGATCCAGCCAGCACTGGCACGACTGGCGCTGGACCGAGGGTTGACCGACGACGAGCCAGTCAACCGGGCGCGACAAGTCAGCGCACTCGTGCACGCCGATATGTCCTTCGCGGAGCGGCGTGTGCTCGAACTGAGTATCCTTCCGGTCTACACCATGCACGACGAGTACCTGTTTCTTCGGGTGCTGCAGACTTTCGAAACAACCTTCACGCTGCTGGCCATGCACCTGCGCGGTGCCGTGGCAGCACTGGCCGCCAGCGAAGTGGGCCGGGCGGTCTACTTCATCAGCAATTCGACGACTGCGCTGCGCGAGGCGGCACCGCTGTTCTCGATGCTTGCCACGATGCAGATAGAGTCCTTCCGGACTTTTCGTCAGTTCACCGAGGGCGCCAGCGCGATCCAGTCGCGAAGCTACAAGCTCGTCGAGTCGCTGTGTCGGCGCCCGGACGGCGAGCGGGTCGACTCGCCCGCATACCACTCGGTGCCTGAGGTGCGCGACCGGGTTCTCGCCGGTCAGGAATGCACGCTCGACGATGCCTACACCAGTGCGAGCCGTTCAGGCGACATCGCCGGATCCGAACTGGCACGGCTGGCAGAAGTGATGGCGGACTTCTCGGCGGCTCTGCTCCGCTGGCGCACCACTCATTATCGACTTGCCGTCCGCATGTTGGGCGGTGCCAGTGGCACGGGATATACCGAGGGCACCCCCTATTTGGCGGCCTCGCGCACGATTCCGGTTTTCACCTCCGTCGAGCCCACCAGCAACGTGGCTCCCGAGAACCCGATTGTGGTCTGACCCCTCGATCCACCGACACGATTGGGTCACCGAATTCTTCGCGCTACCGGTCGCCGGACGGGCCGCCGGGCAGTCGCTCCAATCGGCGAAAACGGTTGATCACGTCGGTGACCGCCGCGAGACTCTCGGCGGACAGCCCCGCCGCCCG
>NZ_JBFAWD010000057.1:0-11190 GCF_040680135.1 Nocardia sp. NPDC052112
AGCATCGGAGGAGGCCCGCCCTTCACGGCGGAGCCACACGGGACAAATGGGGAATTTCGGTGAGCGTCAGTGGGGAAGTTCAGTGAGCGCCGTCACTGGCACTCGAGCATTCGGCTGAGTCATCGTGTGCCGCACAGGCGACCCACTCAACGGGTCTCTCGACACCGGAGTGTGACAATGATTTCTCGGCCCGCAGACACCGCGCCCGCCGCAGCCGGGCTTCCCCCGGGACCGCGGCTACCGTCGACCGTGCAGACCATGCTCGTCTGGCGATGGCGCCAGCCCTTTCTCGATGCCTGCCGACGCCGCTACGGCAACTGCTTCACCTTGCGGATCGCACCCTTCGGGACGATCGTCGTCGTCTCCGATCCACCCGCCATCGAACAGGTGCTCACCGGTGATCCCGCGGTCTTCCGCGCCGGTGAGTTCAACGTGATCGCGGGGCTCGGCCTCATCCTCGGCCGCACCGCCCTCGGTCTCCGGGACGGGGACGAGCATCGACGGGCGAAGCTGTTGTTGTGGCCATCGTTCCGAGCGAGGTCGGTGGCCGGACACGCGGAGATGGTCGAGGAAATCACCGCAAAACAGCTGCGCCAGTGGCCGATTCGACGGCCTTTCGCGTTGCATCCACACATGCGGGTGATCGCCCGAGAGGTCATCCTGCATGTCCTCTTCGGCGCTGCCGACCCGGCGCGGTTGTCCGAATTGCGAGAAGTACTGCCTGCCCTCGCCGATCCGAATCCCCTGGATTTCGTGCCGGGGGTTCGCCGAATGGGACCGCTGCAACGGTTCCGACGTGACCTGGACCGGGCAGACGAGCCGATTCTCACGGAAATCGCACGGCGCCGTCGAGCATTGACGGTCGGGGAGTGCACCGACGTGCTGTCGTTGCTGCTCCATTCCGATGGGGGCAACGCACTGACCGACCGGCAGTTGCGCGATGAGCTGGTAGACCTGTTTCTGGGTGGGTACGCGCCGACCTCCCATGCCCTGTCGTGGATGTTCGAGCGGATCCTCCACGAACCCGATGTGTTGGCCGGGGTACGTTCGGCGGTGCACGCCGGCGACGATGGCTACCTCGAGGCGGTTGCTCATGAGGTACTGCGTCAGCGCCCGCCATTGTTCGCCGCGGGCCGAGTGCTGGCGCAGCCGATCGAACTCGCCGGATATCTTCTGCCCGCGGGCATTTCGGTTGCCGCCGCGGCGAGCCTCGTACACAACTCGGGGCAATGGCACGATCAACCGCGCGAGTTTCGGCCTGAGCGCTTCCGCTCCGGGCCGCCGCAGCGCCACACCTGGATACCGTTCGGTGGTGGGCAGCGCCGATGCCTCGGCGAAGGACTCGTCTTCGTCGAAATGATAGCGGTGCTCCGCACCGTGTTCACCCATCTCGACCTCGCTCCGGCAGATCGCGAACCGGAACGTGCCGTCCCCCAAGACATCTCAGTGACGCCGAGTAAAGGCGCACGGGCTGTCGTTCGTCACCGCCGGTCCGCCGCAGGCCGCCTGTGATCAGTCACAACCATTGAGCATCAAACTCGATCTGGCGGACCCTCTTGCGGCACCTCGAGCGACAGAGTGACACGTTCGCGCACCATGTCGATGTCGAGGATCTGTGCGGTGATCTCCTGGCCGACAGTGAGGATGTCGGAGGGATTGTTGACGGGTCGCCAGGACAGTTCCGGAATATTGATCATCGCGGTGAAGCCGCCGATGTCGACGAACGTCACCCCGGAGCTGGCGATCTCGCTGACGGTGCCGTTGCAGATCTGGCCTCGGCGCATGGTCTTCAACAACGCCCAGTCGTGGTCGCTCGGAGTTGGTTCGGTCCGCCACCGGGCCCGCAGGATGCCGTCGTTGTCGGGTAGGACGGCGGTGAACAGGGGGTGGCGTTCGTCGATATACAGGGAAAGCACGGTTGCGGCCCGTGCGCCGGTAACCCGCGCGGCCAGTTCGGTGAACTGGGTCTCGTCGGCAATGATGCCGATGATCTGTCCGTGTTCGTCCTCCCAGACCAGTTCGATCAGGCCTTCATCGGGGAGCGCGGCAAGGATCTCGTCGATGTTGGTGGACAGGTCCGGCCAAACGGTGAGTCGAGAACGAGGGGTGAGTTCGGCGCGTATCGCGTCGACAGTGTCGATAGTGAGGCGGTGCCAACGGGACGCGTTGTGGATGTAGCCCTCTTCCAAGACGACAGCTTGGTGTGTGGCGATGTACCAGTGCAGCCGGGCCCAGAAAAGGTCGTCGGCGGGGCGTTGTTCGCCGGGCTCGTCGTCGAAGACCGCATCGTAGGGGGATACCTCGAGCCGTTCGGGAAACAGTCCCAGCGCGCGGGTACGGGACAACGCCCTTTCACAGGGGTCCCTGGTGCCGATGTAGAGGTACTGGTCCCACCCGATGTGCACGGCGAACACATCCTCCGCCTCCAGGCGGCACCAGGCGCCGTTGTCGCGAAGCATTGCTCGAACCAGTTCCAGGCCGACGGCTACCGGCACCTGCGCGCCGTCGTGGAAACCGGTGAGGTCGGGCGGGAATAGCCCGGACAGACCGTGGCCCTCGACTGCGGGCTCCAGGCCGAAGTGGACGAAGCCGGTGATCTGCGGCTCTCGTATAGTCAGCTGGTGGACGCCGGTGTCTTCGGCGAAGGCGGCCACCGCCTGCAGGTAGGCGGCTTCGACCGGCCCGTGGTCGCTGACCGATTCCTCGGCGCCGGTATATGTGCCGTGCTCGTCACGGTCGGCGGGGTCGTACTTGGTGATCTGGTAGGTGTAGGGCAGCACGTCACTGCTCTGTCCGAATCGATGCGGACACAGTGGTCTCCTGACGTTCCAGGACCCGATAGACCGTCGCCCGGCTGATGGAGAACAGTTCGGCGAGATCGGCGATGGTGTGCTCGCCGAACCGGTGCTGCCGCAGCAAGTGGGATTGCTGGGGGACGGACAGGTTGGGCCGCTTGCCTTTCACCTTGCCCTTGGCCCTCGCGACGGCCATCCTCTCGCGTGTCCTCATCCGCACCAGGTCCATGTCGAATTCAGCGAAGGTGGCCAGGCGATGCTCATCGGGGGAGCAGCGGGCATAGCCGACGAGGGTTGCGGTCACGCGGGAAGCGTACGGCAGACCTCCCTCATCGGACAGATCAGCGGCACTCTCAATGAGACGGCATTTCGTCTGGTCGGCGCATGCCATCGAGACATTGGCCTGCACCGATCGCCCATCAGACGCGTTGAGGTTGTTGCGGAAACAGTCGAATCAACACGGGCACAGGGTGTTCATCGCCTCGCACATAGCCGCCCGATCCGTTCCACAGCGGCAGTTCGGCGTCATCCTCACCGAGAAGCGGTGTCCGCCGCAGAAACGCCAACAGCCATATGCTGGCGCTGTGATTGGCGGCGTCGCGCGAAAGGCACTATCCAGTCGGGATCGAGGGACGACAGAGCCATCCTTGTAATTCGCCGATCACCTGCCGCACCTCGGGGGCCCGGTAGTTCGGGTGTATATGCCGTAATCTATTGGTAGAGAGTAGTTTTCGTGTGGCGATTTGGGTGGGCTACATCCGTGGGTGCGGGGCCGCTGACAATCCGGTGGATGGTTGGGTTCAGGTTTGGTCAGGTGGCGGTAGATGGTTTTGCGGGAGACGATGAAGGTGTCGGCGATCCGGGCGACCGTGCATCGGCGTTTGCTGCGGTGGTCGGTTTCGTCGTACATCTCGCGGGCTCGTGCGCCTGCAGTTCGGTGAGTGCGGCGGTCATCTCGTCCATGGCGGCGACGACGTGGAACAGGAATCGCCCGGCGGGGCGGTGGTGTGGATGCCTTGTTTGAGCACGATGAGGTCGATGCCGCGTTCGGCGACTGCGGCGGCGAGTTAGGTCATGTGCCGCACCGACCCGAATGGCCGCGACAGGCGGGTGATGACCAGTTTGTCGCCGCGGCGTAGGTGATCGAAGCACTTGTCCTATTCCGGGCGATGGGCGAGCTTACTGGAGGTCTTGTCCACCCTGATCCGTTCGCACCCAGCTGCGGTGAGCGCGTCGATCTGGGAGTCGTCCTTCTGCCCGCGCGTGGGAACCCCCGCGTATCCGAATCGAGCCCTACCGGCTTACTTTGCGCATGCTTCTCAGCCATCTGAAGCTTCCCGACCAGGCTGTGGTCAGCTGACGGCGCCAAGTCTGTCCAGAGACCTCGACGGCTGGTCGGCCTTCGTTACGGCGCCCGTAGTCCTGTCAGCAGTTTGGTGAGGATGGCGAGGGTTTGTTCCCGGGTGGTGTCGGGGGTGTTGGTGTCGGCGATGGTGAGTGCGGCTTCGCCGATGAGTGTGCAGCATAGGCGTGCGAGCAGGTGGGCTGGATAGTGTGGCAGGACCTGTTTGTTCATCAGTTCGACGAGGACCTGTTCCAGGATGCGGCCGGCGTATTGCTGGTCGAGTTCGCGCCATCTCGACCAGCCGAGCACTGCTGGGCCTTCTTCGAGGACGATGCGTCGGTATCGCGTCTGGGTGCATGCCTGCAGGTATTCCGCGACCGTGTCCAGGCCCCATTGCCAGGGATCGTCGACCGCGGGGGCGCCTGTGAGCAGGGTGGTCGCTGTGTCGGTGTGGACCCGTATGAACACGGCTTCGAACAGTGATTGCTTGTCCTTGAAGTGTCGGTATACCGCGCCTTTGGTGAATCTCGCCGCGGCGCCGACCGCGTCCAAGGAGGTTCGGTGGTAGCCGTTCGCGGTGAATAGCCGCTCGGCTGCCTCGACGAGCGCTTGGCGGGTCTGCTCGACGTAGTCCAGGCGTTGGGGCTTGACATCACTCACGATACGCATAGTAAGGTTCGATACCTTCAGTATCTTCGATACTGATGGTTTCATAGTGCTCGAGCAGACTACCGGATTGCGCCCATTGCTGAATCGACGCCAGTTTCCGAAGGAGTTGCCATGACACACCGCATCCCGATCGGCTACGGACTGGGTATCGCACGACTCGCCGCTGAAATCGACTACCCGTCTCTTACTGGAGATGTGCAACACGACATCATCGGCATCCTGGAACAATTACGCGCCGTGTGCCGACGCCACCCATCGGTACCGGAGGTCGAACCGTCGAACGTCGACCCGCATACCATGCGATACCTCGACCGCATGGCCGGCGCGTTGGCGCCGACCGGCCTCGATGCCACCGCCACCCTAACGGTCATCTGCTTGCTCACGGGATGGGTACGCGCCCTCACCGCACAAGAAGAAGCCGGATTCTCCGCACACGCAAACATGGCCGACCACATCTCAGCGATGCTGCCCCACGGCGACTACCCACAGTTGACCGCGCTATTGGCCACCCTCAAATCCGTCACATTCCCACCCGACACCGACACGGCATTCCGAAAATGCATCGAAGCGCTACTGTTCGGCATAATTCCACTGGAACCGTGATTCGCCCATTGCGATAGGTGTCCCGCATTACCATGCGCCGATGGCCACCGCGGCATCCTTCGCGTGCTCGACCACCCGAATCATTTCTCCCTCGCACCGGAATGCATCGGTACGTCGACCACCCGCCTTTCAGATCGAGCGACCTGAGCGCGGCTAGTGCGTCGAGAGATCAACCATAGTGACCCGATTATTAATGACGCGACGGTCATGAATATCTCAATGATAATAATCATCTCACAGACAACGAATAATGTATTCATGGCGAGCCCCTCCTTCTCAGGCTGCCTGTGCCCGTATGATCTACCGGCAAAGTTCATTGTGCGCCGAACTTCCATCGGCAGATTCTGTGACGGAAAGTTGCAACTCGCCGAGTGATTTGGTAATGCGGTTTCGCTGCGGCTGGTAGATCCGTGAAGTGACGTGGATGCCTGCTCGGGCCCGCCATTCAGCGGCACGAGGTGCAGGTCGACGAGCGAAACCGAATTGTTCGAGTTCATCATCGAACAATTGCATCGTTCGCGGCGGGCGGAGCCGATAGATACTGCTTTGCCGAGGCGACATCCCGCATGCAGCGCAACGGCATCGGGATATGTCGACAGGTATTCCGCCATCCAGGCGTCGATGATTATTGTGCGAATTGCGACTCCGTTAGTAGTGGCGAACGGTACACCCAGGGTGATGAAATCGTAGTCGCTACTGTGAATAGCGGCCGCAGTGCGAACACCGATGATGGGGATTTCTGTACGGTAATCGAGCACCCGAGAAAGTTGTGAGCGTGGTCGCTTTTCGTTTGTGAACTGACGGCTATCCATATAGTAACCTCCAGCTTCTCTCGTCAGCCGATTATCACAGGACGCCGTCAGTGGCGGCGATTCCGATCGTCAGGGATTTCGATGACTTGAACTGCAATTTTCCATCGCATATGACTACATCGGCGACCATCCGATCGGAATAGCTGTCACCGGTGGGGTGTGCCCCTGGAGCCAACGCTCCAGGGGCAGACTACTCAGCGCAGGTCGCGGCGACGGAAACCGACAAGCCCCACCGTGATCACCGCTGCCGCGATCGCTACCAGGATCACTACCGGGGTGGCGGTGAACGATGCCGCGGGCAGCTTCGGCAGGTGGCTGTATGGGTCGAGGTCCAGTACCCACTGCGGCATGCCGGAGATGGATCCGAGCAGGAACAGGGCGAGCCCGCCGGTGAACACGCCCCACGCCACCGGTGTCCACCGGGGCAGCAGCCCAAACAGCAGCACGGTCGCGGCGGTGAACAGCCAGATAGCCGGAAGTTGCACCATCGCCGCACCGAGCACCCGCGGGAGTTTGCCGTCGACATCGTGGGCCGCCAAGCCGTAGGCGAGGCCACCGACGCAACCCGAAACCAACAGCAGCACTACCGGTCCACCGAGCGCGAATACCAGATGTGAAGCGGCCCAGCGGATTCGGCCGATCGCACCGGTGAGCACCGCCTCGGCGCGATCGGCGGTTTCTTCCGAATACAACCGCAGCGCAGCCGAAATCGAGTACGCGGCCGCCGCGAGGCCAAGCATGGTGTAGGCCGTGGTGACCATCGAATCCTCGAGCACCTGCGAGCCGCCCATTCGGGAGATGATGTCGCGCATGGTCTGATTGGAACCCAGCTCGTCTCCGATGCCGTTGATCACGCTGCCGAACATCAGCGCATACAAACTGAGCCCTACACACCAAGCCACCAGCGTGCCACGCTGCATCCGCCAGGCGAGCCCGAGCGGCCCCGCCAGCGCGGAACCCGCCACAGGTGCGCCGGACCGCTCGGCGATCAGTCCCGCCCCGAGGTCGCGCCGGGACAACAGCAGATAGGCTCCGACGATCAGCACCGCGGTGGTCGCCGCGTGCAGCAGCAGAATCCACCAGTGATCGCCGGCGAACGGCCGTACCTGCAACGACCAGCCCAGTGGTGACAGCCAGGTGAGCACGTTTGTGGGGCCGTCACCGGCGCGGGCGTCACCGATCGCGCGCAGCGTAAACGTGCCTGCCAGCACGGCGAAGGCGATACCACGCGCGGTCCTGGCACCGGCGCTGAGCTGCGCGGCCACCGCAGCGACGGCGGCGAACACGATGCCCGAGGCGGCCTCGGCGAGCCCGAACGCGAGGGCGCCATTGCCGGGCACCCCGGCGCCCTTGATGCTGGCAGCACCGATCAGCCCGGTGGCCAGCGCACCTCCGCAAGCGACTGTCAGCGCGGCAGTGAGGCTCGCGAACCGCCCGACCTGGGTCGACGCGAGCAGTTCCTCGCGTCCGGTCTCCTCCTCCGCGCGAGTGTGGCGGATAACGGTGAGGATCGTGGCGATCGCGATGAGCGCATGAAACGGCCCGGCCTTCCACACCCCCGCCGCACCGAGCGTGGTGTTGTAGATCGGTCCATACATGGCCAACTGTGCCGGGCTGGACAGGATCGAGTTCGCGAAGTCGGCCAGGTCGGCCGGGGTGTTGATCAGCTTCTCGATACTCTTGACGTAGACGCTGCCCAGTGGGGCGGACAGCAGCAGCACCCACAGCGGCAGCACAATGCGGTCGCGCCGCAGATACAGCCGCAGCAGTTGCAGGGTTCCGGCGAAAGCTGAGGCGCTGCGGGCGGATTCGGCGAATCCGTAGTGCGGGCGCGTGGCAGTGGCGGTCGTCATTTCGATGCCTCCGCGTAGTGGCGGCCCGAATCAGCACTGCCGGCGTTGTGCCCGTCGAGCGAATAGTGACGCAGGAACAGCTCTTCCAGTGTCGGCGGCTGGCTGACCAGGCTGCGCACACCGGCATCACCGAGGATCCGGATCAACTCACCCAGATGTTCGCTGTCGACCTGGCAGCGCAGCGTGTGGTCCTCGATGCTGACGTCCTCGACTCCCGCGATCCGGCCGAGATCGCCCGGGTCACCGATCATTTCGGCCTTGATCGAGGTGCGGCTCAGATGCCGCATCGACGCGAGCGTGCCGCTCTCCACCGTCGCGCCGGCGCGGATGATGGTGACGCGGTCACACAACGTCTCTACCTCGGACAGGATGTGGCTGGACAGCAGCACCGTCACCCCCCGATCGGTGGCCTCCTGGACACACTCCCCGAAAACCTGTTCCATCAACGGATCCAGCCCTGAGGTGGGCTCGTCGAGCATCAGCAGATTCGCGTTGGAGGAAAACGCCGACACCAGGGCGACCTTCTGCCGGTTGCCCTTGGAATAGGTGCGGGCCTTCTTGCGCGGATCCAGCTCGAACCGCTCGATCAACTCCTCGCGACGATCGGGATCCAGACCGCCGCGCATGCGGGCCAGCAGATCGATCGTCTCACCGCCGGACAGCGTCGGCCACAGCGTGACATCACCTGGAACATAAGCGATCTCGCTGTGCAGGCCAACCGCGTCGGCCCACGGATCACGGCCGAGCACACGTACCTCGCCCGAGGTGCGGGCGAGGATGCCCAGCAGAATACGGATGGTGGTCGACTTGCCCGCCCCGTTCGGGCCGAGGAAGCCGTGCACTTCCCCCTCGACGACCTCGAGGTTGAGACCGTCGAGAGCGTGTACCCGTCCGAAATGCTTGCGCAGGTCGCGGACGTCAATTGCCGATGACATCGAATCTCCTTGAGAGACTGAGGATCAATATTTGTCTGTGAGAATTTGGATCACTGTTCGGCGAGCAGGGCATCGAGCACCGTCGAATCGGTGAACAGACCGTGCGTGCTCATCTCGACGGCTGGCAGCATCATCTGTTCGGCGAATTCGCGAAGCGCCTTTCGATAATCGAGCTCCCCGTCGTGCCTGGCCTCGTGCAGTTGCAGGAAGAAGAAGAACCCACCGCCGTTCTGGGTCGCCAGATAGCGGGCCGTCGCCTTGAGATCCGTTGGTGAGCGCAAGGTCCCAGCCTCGATGCCGATCGCCAGATACGCCTCGATGTCGGCCACCATATGCTCGAACCACGTCACCAGAAGGGCACCGCCCGCCTGAAAGGTCCGCATCAGGTAGGCAATGAGCGGCGCGTATTCCTCGATCTCCGTGAGCGCTCGCAGCGTCGCAGTCGGCGAAGGCTCCAGCACGTACTCCGTCTTCGCCGTCCGGATGAGCGTACGAACATGCTCGTCGCACTCCGCTCGCAGTCCATCCTTGGACCCGAAGTGATGATTCACCAACCCGGGCGACACACCCGCCGCCTTCGCGATCGCTCGAACACCGGCTCCGAACCCCTCTTCGCCGAATACGACGATCGCGGCATCCCGGATACGGGCCCGAGTGTTCAGATCCGAAGGCGGATCCTTCCGGTAAGGTTGCTCTCTTAAACGCATGTTTAGTACATTAAACGCATGTTCAATTGTCGCGCAAGTGTCAGATCCATGTTTCCTGGGGAACTGCTGGTGGTCGGCGGATTGGTGGGGCGAGGGGCGGAGTCGTCGAAGTTCGGCAGTGATCTTGACGTATTGCTACGGCTCTCGTAGTCCTGTCAGCAGTTTGGTGAGGATGGCGAGGGTTTGTTCCCGGGTGGTGTCGGGGGTGTTGGTGTCGGTGATGGTGAGTGCGGCTTCGGCGATGAGTGCGCAGCATAGGCGTGCGAGCGGGTGGGCTGGATAGTGTGGCAGGACTTGCTTGTTCATGAGTTCGATGAGGACTTGTTCGAGGAGGTGGCCGGCGTATTGCTGGTCGAGTTCGCGCCATCTCGACCAGCCGAGTACTGCTGGGCCTTCTTCGAGGACGATGCGTCGGTATCGCGTCTGGGTGCATGCCTGCAGATATTTCGCGACCGTGTCCAGGCCCCATTGCCAGGCATCGCCGGTCGTGGGGGTGTCTGCGAGCAGAGTGGTCGCTGTGTCGGTTTGGACCCGGATGAACACGGCTTCGAACAGTGACTGCTTGTCCTTGAAGTGTCGGTATACCGCGCCTTTGGTGAATCTGGCCGCGGCGCCGACCGCGTCCAACGAGGTTCGGTGGTAGCCGTTTTCGGTGAACAGCCGCTCGGCTGCCTCGACGAGCGCTTGGCGGGTTTGCTCGACGTAGTCCAGGCGTTGGGGCTTGACATCGCTCACGGTACTCATAGTAAGGTCTGATACCTTCAGTATCTGCGGTACTGAAGGTATTCGCCCTGGCGGGAGAGGGCAGCCGGTGGTTGTCGACCCGTTATTCCGGTGGTGTTCGGGGTTGGGGCCACGTGCTGATCCGCCGCTGATTGCTGAAGGAGTTGCTATGACGCACCGTTTCCTGATCGCCCGCGGACTGGGTATCGCGCGACTTGCGATCGGCCTGTCCACATTCGGGCGGCCGGTGCTGGCTCGCCGATCGCTCGGTATTGCGGTGCCCGACACCGACGGTGGCACCATTGCCCGAATGTTCGGTATTCGGGATGTCGCACTGGGATTGGCGACCCTGAGCTCCGATCCGGTGGTTCGCGATACCGGGCTGCGACTCGGCGCGCTCGCGGATGCGGGGGACGCCGTAGCAGTGGTATTCGGCCGCCGCGGCGGTGTCACCGACTCCGGCGCAACTCTCATCGGCGGTGGAGCCGCACTGTTCGCGCTGGCGGGATTGGCGGCGCTCCCGCGGCGATCCTGACCGGGCCGCGCTCGGGAGAGCGGCCATATCAGCCGAGTGCGGCACACCGCCGAGCAGTCGTGCGAATAGGCCACGGTAGCAACGTATTGCACTGATGACATCTGGTTTGTGCTGAAAAGCTTTGTCCTGCAACGATTTTGGGTTCGTCCCGTTGTTTCGAGGAGGGTTCAGATGGAAAAGGTCACTTTCACCGAGGAAAAGGCGACCATGCTC
>NZ_JBFAWD010000058.1:0-8952 GCF_040680135.1 Nocardia sp. NPDC052112
TGCGGATCCATCAACGCCGCCTCATTCGGACTGATATTGAAGAACGCCGGATCGAACTCCCCAGCGGCATGCAGGAATCCACCCTCACGGGTGTACGCCGAGTTCGGCGTCTCGCCGGTCGGGTCATACAAGCGTTCGGTGTCCCAACCGCGATTCGCCGGGAACTCCGACGTCGCGTCGGTACCCGCCGAAACCAGGTTCCACAGCTCCTCCGGCGAACCCACCCCACCCGGATACCGGCACGCCATACCCACGATCGCAATCGGCTCACGAAGAGACGATTCGAGCTTGCGGTTGCGGGCACGCAACCGCTCGGTCTCCTTCAGCGAGACACGGAGGGCCTGAGCCAGCTTCTGAGTATTGTCATCGGGCTTGGTCATCAATCGGTCCTTCAGTCCTCGGAGGAGTTGTTGTAGGCCAGGTCGATCAAGCCGTCGATATCGAGCTCGTCGATCGACTCATCCGTGACGGTCTGATCGGTGCCGTCCTGGCTGTCCTGCCCGTTCGCGAGCTTCATGAGGGCGTCCAGCAGGCCCGCGTCGCGTAGCCGGGCGAGCGGAATCGTCTGGAGTGCGTTGCGAATACTGTTCTCCGACATGTCCGTTGCCGGTTCGGCGTCCCGATGGCCGGCCAACTGGCCGGCCAGATATTCGGCAAGAGCCTGTGGCGACGGATAGTCGAACACCGCCGTCGCGGGCAACCGCAGACCTGTCGCGGTCGCGAGGGCATTACGGAACTCGACCGCGGAAATCGAATCGAAGCCCAGCTCGCTGAAGGGCCGGTCGGGTGCAATCACATTCGCATTCCGATGACCCAGAATCGCCGCGACCTGACCGCGCACGATTTCCACCAGAACTCCGAGGCGTTCACCGTCGGGAGTGCTCGCCAACCGCGCCCGCAGCGCCGCCGACGCACCCGAGGCTGCCTTCCGGCGCTGCGGGACCAGCCCGGAAAGCAGTACGGGTACTGCGGATCCCGCGCCACGCATGGCATCGAGATCCAAGCGGGCGAGGACGGGGGCCGCCGTGTCCAGCCCGGTCGCCGCATCGAACAGCGCCAGGCCCTGCTCCTGCGACAGCGGCAGCATGCCGGACCGGGACATCCGGCGCCGCTCGGCATCGCCGAGCTCCGCCGCCATACCTCCGTCCATGCTCCACAGACCCCAGGCCAGCGAGGTGCCGGGGAGCCCGGATGCCCTGCGGCGCGCGGCCAGTGCGTCCAAGCAGGCGTTGGCCGCGGCGTAGTTGCCCTGGCCGGCGTTGCCGAACGCACCGGCCGCCGAACTGAACACCACGAACGCTCGCAACGCCAGATCGGCGGTCAGTTCATGCAGATGCAGCGCGGCATCGACCTTAGGCCGGAACACCGCATCCATGCGGGCCGGAGTCAGCGACGCGATCGCACCGTCATCCAGCACACCGGCCAGGTGGAAGACGCCCGTCAGCGGGTGCTCGGCAGGAACAGCGGCCAGCACCTCGGCCAACGCACCGCGGTCGGCGACATCGCATCCGATGAACTCGACCTCGGCACCGAACTGCTGCAACTCTTCTCGCAGTTCGGTTGCACCGGGAGCGGATTCACCGCGCCGGCTCAACAGCAACAGGCGGCGAACACCGCGCGTGGCCACCAGATGCCGGGCGAACAATCCACCGAGGAAGCCGCCGGCACCGGTGATCAGAACCGTGTCGTCCGGATCGAAAGAACCGGCCACCGGAGCGTCGGTGGAGACGACCCGGGCAAGTCGCGCGATGTGTACCTGCCCAGCGCGGACGGCTACCTGTGGTTCCTCGGCAGCCAGAATCCCGCCCAGCAGACCGTCGAGCTCGGAATCGCTGTCGATCAGCACGATCCGGCCGGGATGCTCCGACTGTGCGGCCCGGACCAGGCCGCCGACGGCGGCACCGGCCAAGTTCGAAATGTCCTCTCCGGCCACCGAGACCGCGCCACTGGTCCGAACCACCAGCACCGACTCACCGAACCGAGGCTCGGTAATCCACGACTGCAGTGTTTCCAGCACACCATGAGTGGCAGCACGAACAGCCGCGGGATCATCGCCCGCCGGGCAGTCCAACACCACCACCCGCGGAACCTGCTCACCCATGCCGCCGAGATCCGCCCAGGCCACGGCAGCGACCTCGTTGTCGGACACCGTGATCGATGGCCAGCGGACATCGAAGAGGGCAGTACGAGTAATGGGTGTGCCCGCGGTCAGCTGAGCGGGATCGATCGGCCGGGACGCCAAATGCCGCACCGTCGCCACCGCAGCACCCGTCGAATCCGCCAGATCCAGCGCAACCCCACGCTCACCGATGCGAGTCAACCGAACCCGCAACGCATCGGCCCCCGCCGCATGCACCGTGACGCCCGACCACTCGAACGGCAACACCAGACCGGTCTCCTCCGACGCGGTCTCATCGGCAAAACGCAAGGCATGCAAAGCCGCATCCAGCAACGCCGGATGCACACCGAACCGCCCCGCGTCGCTTCGCGCCACCTCAGGCAACGCGACCTCGGCATACAACCCGTCCGACCCACGCCACACCGCACGCAACGCCTGGAACACCGGACCGTAGTGATAACCCTGCGCATCGAGAGAGTCATAGACACCGTCGATATCCACCGTGACCGCGTCCGCGGGCGGCCACGACACCAGATCCACTGCGGGACTGTCGACTTCCGACGCGAGCCCGCCCTCGGCGTTCAATGTCCACGGCGTCTCGACAGCATCGTCGGGGCGGGAGAAGATCCGCACCCCGCGCCGACCCGCCGCGTCCTCGGCATCGACCACGACCCGCACGGCGACCCCTGCCGAATCCGACAGCACCAGCGGCGCCCGCAGCACCAGCTCCTCCAGCACCGTGCAGCCGAGCTGTTCGCCGGCGTGCAGGGCGAGTTCGACCAGACCGGTGCCGGGGACCAACACGGTGTCCATGACCGCGTGGTCGGCCAGCCAGGGCTGGGTCTGCACCGACAATCGGCCGCTGAGCGCGATCGCGTCGGACTCCGGTTGCGACACCACGGCCGAGACCAGAGGGTGCCCCGTGGCCGCGAAACCCATCGACCTGGCGTCACCACCACCACCGGCGGCGGGCCCGGCGGCCATCCAGTAGCGCTGCCGCTGGAAGGCATAGGTGGGCAGGTCGATGCGCCGAGCTCCGGTACCGGCGTACAGGCCGGCCCAATCGACGTGCGCGCCGGTGACGAACAACCCGGCCGTCCCGGCCACCACGGCGGTCGCGTCCGCCCGGCCCCGACGCGCCAGCGCGACCACCGTGGGAGTCACTGCTGCCGTCAGCTCCTCGACAATCTGGTTGATCATCGGGAAGAGCACGGCGTCCGGGCCGACCTCGGCGAACCGGGAAACCCCCAGACCCGCCATCGCGACAACCGCGTCGGCGAACCGGACGGTGTCGCGGACCTGGCCGACCCAATACGCAGGATCCGACATCTCATCGGTGATCCGCGCACCGGTCACCGTCGACACCAACGGGATACCGGGCCGCCCGAAGGTCAAACCCGCAATCGCCGAAGCGAACTCGACCAACATCGGCTCCATCAACGCCGAATGGAAAGCATGCGAAACCCGCAACCGACGCGTCCGCCAACCACGCTCGATGCACACCCCGACAACCGCGAGCACATCGTCTTCGACACCGGAAAGCACCACCGACGACGGACCATTCACCGCCGCAATCGACACCCCATCGACCAGCAACGGCCGCACATCAGCCTCGGACGCACCCACAGCGACCATCGCCCCACCAGCAGGCAACGCCTGCATCAACCGACCACGCGCCGCCACCAACACACACGCATCCTCGACAGACATCACCCCAGCCACATGCGCAGCAACAACCTCACCAATCGAATGACCAGCCACCACATCCACACACACACCCCACGATTCGAGCAACCGGAACAACGCCACCTCGAACGCGAACAACCCCGCCTGCGCAAACACCGTCCGATCGACAAGGTCGTCGCCATTCAACGCCACACCCAACGAAACCGACTGCCCCAAAAGCGGATCCAACTGCGCGACAATCGCATCGAAATGCTCGGCGAACACCGGATACACCGCACACAACTCGACCGCCATACCAGCCCACTGCGCACCCTGACCCGAGAACACCACACCCGTCGAACCCGGAACCACCCGGCCCGAAACCACACCAGAAGTGGTTTCGGCGCGGCTCAGCGCTTGTGTTCCGGCCCGCAGCGCGTCACGTTCGGCCGCGAACACCACGGCCCGGTGGTCGAACAGCATTCTCGAATCGGCAAGTGCGAAGCCGACATCGATCGGATCGTCCTCGTGGGCGCTCAGCTGCGCTGCCAGGCGGGCGGCCTGATCGGCGAGCGCCGCGCCACTGCGGGCGGAGAGCACCCATGGCAGCACTGCGCCGGCCGGAGCGGTCTTGACCTCTGGAGCCGGGTCCACTGCGGGCGCCTGTTCGACGATCAGGTGTGCGTTGGTGCCGCTGAGGCCGAACGAGGACACCGCCGCACGACGTGGCCGGCCCACCTCCGGCCACGGCACCGGCTCGGTCAGCAGCCGGACCTGCCCCTCGGACCAATCCACCTTTGTAGACGGCTGATCCACGTGCAGGGTCTGCGGCAGCAGCCCGTGTTGCATGGCCATGACCATCTTGATCACGCCACCCACACCGGCGGCGGCCTGAGCGTGACCGATGTTGGACTTCAACGACCCCAACCACAACGGCCGCGCGGCATCCCGATCTCGGCCGTACGTGGCCATCAGCGCCTGCGCCTCGATCGGGTCACCCAATGTCGTGCCGGTGCCGTGCGCCTCCACCGCATCGACGTCGACCGCGGAAACACCGGCATTCGCGAGGGCCTGGCGGATCACCCGCCGCTGCGACGGGCCGTTCGGCGCGGCGAACCCATTCGACGCACCATCCTGATTCACCGCCGAACCCGCGAGCACCGCGAGCACCCGATGCCCGTTGCGCCGGGCATCGGACAACCGCTCGAGCACCAGCACACCCGCGCCCTCGGACCAGCCGACACCGTCGGCCGAGTCCGCGAAGGACTTGCAGCGACCGTCCGGGGACAACCCGCGCTGGCGACTGAACTCGAGGAACATGTCCGGTGCCGACATCACGGCCACTCCACCGGCCAACGCCAGATCGCACTCCCCCGACCGCAGCGACTGCGCGGCCAGATGCAGAGCGACCAGCGACGACGAGCATGCCGTATCCACCGATACCGCAGGACCTTCCAAGCCCAGCGTGTAGGCGATGCGACCGGAGACCAGGCTGCCGCCCGCGTTGTTGCCGGTGCCGGCGCCCTGGGCGTAGTCGTGGTACATCACGCCGGTGAACACCCCGGTCGAACTGCCCCGCAGCACCGCCGGATCCACACCGGCCCGCTCCAGCGCCTCCCAGGAGACCTCCAACAGCACCCGCTGCTGCGGATCCATCGCCGTCGCCTCGTTCGGGCTGATCCCGAAGAAGTCCGCATCGAAATCGGCCGCGGAGTACAGGAATCCACCATGGCGGGTGTAGGTCTTGCCCGCCTTGCCGGGCTCGGGATCATAGATGCCGTCGAGGTCCCAGCCCCGATCGTCCGGCAGCTCTCCGGTGGTCTCCTCGCCGGAGGCGACCAGCCGCCACAGATCCTCCGGCGACGCGATGCCACCCGGGTAGCGGCAGCCCATCGCCACCACGGCGATCCGGTCGTCCCCGACGACTGTGCCTGCGGTGCTGTCGATGTCCTTGCTCGTGCCGGTGAGCTGGGAATCGATGAAGTCGGCGACGAGCTGCGGGTTGGGGTAATCGAAGATCAGCGTGGCCGGCAGTCGCAGACCGGTCGCGGTATTGAGCTTGTTGCGGAACTCGATGGCGCTCAACGAGTCGAACCCGAGCTGCTGAAAAGCCTGCTGGGGTTCGACGGCAGCGCCCGAGGCGTGCCCGAGAGTGTCTGCGGCGGTGGCCCGGACGAGATCGAGCAGTGCCGCGGCACGATCGGTGTCGGAGAGCCCGGCCAGCCGCTGCGCGAACGCCTGCCCAGCCGCGGTCCGAGTCGCCCGGCGCACGGGAGCGGGCGCGATCGCCCGCAGCAGGGCGGGGATCTGCTCGCCCCGGGTGCGCAGCACGGCCGCGTCGACCCGCAGCGCCACCACCTGGGCCGTTTCGGTGGCGATCGCCGCATCGAACAACGCAAGGCCTTCGGCCTCGGTGAAGGGCGGGAAACCCAGCCTCCGCATCCGATCGAAGTCGTCCTCGGACAGCTCGGCCCCGAGGCCGCTCGATCGCGCCCACAGACCGTAATCAATTGCGGTAGCAGGCAATCCGAGTTCGCGACGATGCGCCGCGAGGGCGTCGAGGAAGACGTTCGCCGCAGCGTAGTTGGCCTGACCGGCAGCCAGGACCAGCCCACCCGCCGAGGACAGCAGTACGAACAGCGACAGCGCGGCGTCGCGGGTGAGCTCGTGCAGATGCCACGCGGCGTCGGCCTTGGGCCCGAAGACATTCCCGAGCCGGTCGGACGTCATCGACTCGATCAGACCGTTGTCCGCGATTCCGGCCGCGTGCACGACGCCGATCAGCGGATACTCGGCCGAGATGCCGTCCAGCAGTGCGGCGACCGCGGCCCGATCCGACACATCGCAGGCGGCGACCGCGACCCGCGCACCGAGCTCGACGAGCTCATCGCGCAGCTCGGCGGCGCCGGGCGCATCCAGGCCCCTCCGGGATGTCAAGAGCAGGTGGCGCACACCGTGTTCGGTCACCAGATGCCGGGCGATCACCGCACCCAGACCACCGGTGCCACCGGTCACCAGCACGGTGCCCGGCTCGATCGGCCGGGCGATCGCATCCGGTGCGTGGCGGCCGAAGCGCGGCACGAGCACCGTCTGCGCGCGCAGTGCGGCTTCCGGTTCCGCGGCTATCGCCGCGGTCGCGACCGAGATCGGATCGTGGTCGCCGTCGAGGTCCAGGAGCTGGAATCGCCCCGGATGCTCCGCCTGCGCGGCGCGCACCAGCCCCCAGACCGGCGCCTGATCCAGCCGCACCGAATCGGAATCGGCCACGGCCACGGCGTGTCTGGTCGACACCACCAAATGGGTACCGGCGAAACGGGATTCGGCCAGCCAACCCTGGATGGTATCCAGGACCCGGGTCGCGACCCGGCGTGCCGCTTGCGGCGGCGCAGCGTCGTCGAACGGGCTCTCCAGCAGCACGATCTCGGGAACGACCGCGTCCGGGTTCGCATCCAGATCGGCGATCAGCGCCGCGAGATCACCGTAGCCCCGCACCGCACCGGAACTTCGGCCCCAGCCGAGCACAGCCAGCCGACCGGGCTCCACGGTCGCCGCAGGCAGGGCGACAGGAGTCCATTCCACGCGGAAGCGGGATTCTGTGGCATGGTCGGCACCCAGGCGATCGGCCGACACCGGTCGGGACACCAGCGCACCGACCGACAGCACCGGATGCCCCTGGTCATCGGCCAGCTGCACCGCGAACCTGGTGCCGTCGACCACGATTCGGACCCGCACCGCGGCGGCGCCGGCGGAGTGCAGCACCACGCGGTTCCAGGTGAACGGCAGGGCCGGGAAATCACCGACACCATCCCGAAGACCGTGCACGATACCGACATGCAGCGCCGCGTCGAGGAGTGCCGGATGGACCCCGAAGCCGTTGCCGTCCTGTGGATCCGGCAGCGCGACCTCGGCGAACAACTCGTCACCGAGCCGCCACGCCGCCTGCAAACCCTGGAAGAACGGGCCGTAGCCGTACCCGAGTTCGAACAACTCCTCGTAGACGCCCGCGAGGGGAGTCGGCTGGGCACCCGCGGGCGGCCACACCGCCAGATCGAAATCGGCCGCCGTCTCGCCCGGTGCGAGAACACCTTCGGCGTGCAGCAGCCACGGCCCCTCGGCGCGCTGCCGCGAATGCACCGTCAGCCGGCGGCGACCGGCCTCGTCGGCGCCGGCCACCACGACCTGTACCGCGACGCTGCCTTCGGCAGGCATCGTCAATGGAGTATGCAGGACGAGCTCATCCACCACCTCGCAGCCCAGGACGCCGCCGACGTAGCTCGCCAGCTCCACGTACCCGGTACCCGGTAGCAACACCACCCCGAGCACGCTGTGGTCGGCCAGCCACTCCATCGAGTCCACCGACCACCGGCCGGTGAAACTCACCTCGCCCGACTCCGGATGCGACACCATCGCACCGAGCAGCGGATGCTCCACCGCGTCCAGCCCGACCGAGCCGACCCCGCCCAGTTCGGCGCCGAGCCACGACTTCGCCAGCACCTGGCGGGGATCGAGCCAGAACCGTTCGTGCTGGAAGGCGTAGGTGGGCAGGTCGATGCACCGGCCACCGGCATGGAGACCGGCCCAGTTCACATCGGCACCGGCCACGAACAATCCGGCCACCCCGCCCAACACGGTGGACGCATCGGCCCGGCCCCGACGAACCAGGGGCACGATCGCCGGGGTCGCATGCAGCTGCCCGGAGTCGACGATCTGCGCGATCATCGGGGTAAGCACCGCGTCGGGTCCGACCTCGCCGAACCTGGACACACCCAGATCGGCCATCGCGACAACCGCGTCGGCGAACCGGACGGTGTCGCGGACCTGACCGACCCAATACGACGGGACGGTCATCTCATCCGTGACACGCTCACCGGTCACCGTCGACACCAACGGGATGCTCGGCCGCGAGAAAACCAAACCCTCGATCACCGAAGCGAACTCGACCAACATCGGCTCCATCAACGCCGAATGGAAAGCATGCGAAACCCGCAACCTGTGCGTCCGCCAACCACGCTCGATGCACTTCGCGACCACCGCGAGCACATCGTCTTCGACACCGGAAAGCACCACCGACGACGGACCATTCACCGCGGCGATCGACACCCCATCGACATCGGCCAGCAAGGGCAGCACCTCGGCCTCGGACGCACCCACAGCGACCATCGCCCCGC
>NZ_JBFAWD010000059.1:0-7639 GCF_040680135.1 Nocardia sp. NPDC052112
GGGGGCTGCGTGAACAGGTCAGGTTCGCGGAGTCGGTGGCGGCGTTGCAGCGTGCGGGGACGAATGCCTTTATCGAGGTGAGCCCGCATCCGGTGGTGTCGACGGCGATCGAGTTGACGGCGGATTCGATGGGGCTGGCGGACCGGGTCGCGGTCGTCGGCACGCTGCGGCGCGACCACGGCGGCCGACAGCAGTTCGCCGCGGCCTTGGCACATGCCTACTGCGTGGGTATCGATGTAGCACCGGAACTGCTGGCCCCACCGGCACAGCGGGTGGAACTGCCGACGTATGCGTTCCAGCGGCGGCAGTGCTGGACGCTGGATGGCGTGGAGCCGCTTCCGGCTCCGCAGCGCACCGCGTCCCCGGTTCGAAGCAGGCGTGCCGTGGTGGAGGGCCCGCTGGCGCCGCGGTTGTTCGCCGCGGCCGAGCGTGACCGCGACGCGCTCGTGCTCGAGGTCGTGGTCGAACAGGCCGCGGCGGTGCTCGGCCATGATTCGGCCGATGCCGTCGCACCCGATCTGCCGTTCACCGCCGCCGGGTTCGATTCGGTGAGCGGACAACAGCTTCGGAGCAACCTGGCATCGGCGACCGGTGTGCCGTTGCCCACGACCCTGATCTTCGACCACCCGACGCCGATGGCGGTGGCGCGGCTGGTGCGTGCACATCTGGAAGGGATCGATCCCGATGTGCCACGAGTGACTCACCGGGCCGTCTCCGATGAGCCGATCGCCATCGTCGGTATCGGCTGCCGTTTCCCGGGTGGTGTCGGATCGGCCGAGGATCTCTGGGAACTCGTCGCGGCGGGACGGGACGTGATCGCGCCGTTCCCATCGGATCGGGGCTGGGATCTGGAGCGGTTGTTCGATGCGGACCCGGATAAGCCGGGGACCGTGTACACCCGGGAGGGCGGCTTCCTCGATGACGCCGGCGGTTTCGATGCGAGCTTCTTCGGCGTGGGCCCGCGCGAGGCGGCGGCGATGGATCCGCAGCAGCGGCTGATGCTGGAGGTCTCCTGGGAGGCGCTCGAGGACGCGGGTATCGACCCCGCGTCGCTGCGCGGCAGCGATACCGGCGTCTACGTCGGCGCTTGCTCGTCGGGGTACTCGCCCCGGGTCGTCGGTGAATACGAAGGTTTCCGGCTGACCGGGACATCACACAGCGTGGTATCCGGCCGTGTCTCTTATGTTTTCGGTCTGCAAGGCCCGGCGGTCACGGTCGATACCGCGTGTTCGTCGTCGCTGGTCGCATTGCACCTGGCGTGCCAGGCATTGCGTCAGGGGGAAGCATCGCTGGCGCTGGCGGGCGGTGTGAGTGTGTCGGCGAGTCCGAGTCTGTACGTGGATTTCGCGCGACAGCGGGGGCTGGCGCCGGATGGGCGATCCAAGGCGTTCGCCGCCGCGGCCGACGGCGTGACGTGGTCTGAGGGCGTCGGGGTGCTCGTGGTCGAGCGGCTGTCGGACGCACAACGGCTGGGGCACGACATTCTCGGCGTGGTGCGCGGCAGCGCGATCAATCAGGACGGTGCGAGCAATGGCCTGACCGCGCCGAACGGTCCATCGCAGGAGCGTGTGATCGCGCAGGCGCTGGCCAATGCCGGGCTCCGGGCATCGGATGTGGACGCGGTCGAAGCCCATGGCACCGGAACGGCATTGGGTGATCCGATCGAGGCGCAGGCATTGATCGCCACCTACGGGCAGGACCGGTCGGAGCCCTTGCGGATCGGGTCGGTGAAGTCGAATATCGGTCACGCGGTCGCCGCGGCCGGTATCGGTGGTGTCATCAAGATGGTGGCTGCCCTACGGCACGAAACTCTGCCGCGAACGCTGCATGTGGATGCGCCGACGCCGCACGTGGATTGGTCGGCAGGGTCGGTGCGATTGCTGACCGAGGCCGAGCCCTGGCCCGTCTCCGATCGGGTGCGGCGTGCGGGTGTGTCGTCGTTCGGGATCAGCGGCACCAACGCGCATGTGATTCTCGAGGAAGCGCCGGCGGTCGTGCCGTCGCCGGACGAAGACGCCGCCGCGGTGGCGACCGATGTGGTTCCTGTGCTGGTGTCGGCCAAGTCCGACGAGGCGTTGCGCGCACAGGCGGATCGGCTGCGGCAGTGGATGATCGACCGGCCCGATGCCGGTGTCGCCGATATCGCGTATTCCTCGGTCGAGACACGCGGACACTTCGATCGGCGTGGCGCGGTCGTGGGCCGCGACCGGGAACAGGTGCTGGTCGGTCTCGCCGCTCTCGCCTCGGGCGAGGCGTCGTCGTCGGTCCTCGAGGGGCAGGTCATCCCGGGGAAGACGGCGTTCCTGTTCACCGGTCAGGGTGCGCAGCGAGCCGGGATGGGCGCGCAGTTGTACGGCGCGTTTCCGGTGTTCGCGTCGGCATTGGACCAGGTGTGCGCCCAGATCGATCCGCTGCTCGGCCGGTCGCTGAAAGAGCTGATGTTCGATGAGGAGAAGGCCGCGCTGCTGGACCTCACGGAGTTCACCCAGCCCGCGCTGTTCGCCTTCGAGGTGGCGCTGTTCCGGTTGGTGGAGTCCTTCGGTATGGCGCCGGATGTGCTGATCGGGCATTCGATCGGCGAATTGGTGGCCGCCTGTGTGACGGGGGTGTGGTCGCTGGCGGATGCGTGCGCCCTGGTGGTGGCACGCGGGCGGCTGATGGGCGCGCTGCCCGAGGGCGGGGCGATGCTCGCGGTGGCGGTACCCGAGGATCGGGCAGCCGGGATGCTGACCGAGTTCCAGGGCCGGGTATCGATGGGCGCGGTGAACGGTCCGTCGTCGGTGGTGCTGTCCGGTGACGCCTCGGCGATAGCCGAGATCGAGGACAAGCTCGCCGGCGAGGGAGTCAAGACCTCCCGGTTGCGGGTCAGTCATGCGTTCCACTCGGCGTTGATCGAGCCGATGCTCGATGAATTTTGCAGTGTGGCAATGGGATTGACCTATCACGAGCCGACCGTTCCGATCGTGTCGAATGTGTCGGGTGCCCTGGCCGGCGCCGAGGTGACCGATCCGGGTTACTGGGTCGACCAGGTGCGTGGCTGTGTCCGGTTCGCACCGGGTATCGAGACCGCGGTAGCGGCCGGGGTGCGGCGGTTCGTGGAGATCGGCCCCGATGCCGTGTTGTCCGCGATGACTCGACAGTGCCTGGCCGAGATGCCGGATGTGGAGGCCACATCGACGGTGGTCGCCGCGGCCCGGCGTGCGGCCGACGAGCCGACGCAATTCGTGTCCGCGCTGGCACAGGCCCATGTGGCAGGTATGAGTGTGGACTTGCGCCCGCTGTCGGCCGGTCGCGGTGCACAGCGGGTTTCGTTGCCCAGCTACGCCTTCCAGCATCGGCGGTACTGGCTGCAGCCTGTCGAAGCGGCAGCAGGCGACTCTGGAGGTCATCCGATTCTGACGGGTGTGACCGAGCTCGCCGATACCGACGAATGGTTGTTCACCGGCCGGTTCTCGTTGCGTACGCATCCATGGATCGCCGACCACATGGCCTACGGCGTCGTGGTGGTTCCGGGCGTGCTGTTGCTCGAGTTCCTGCTCGCCGCCGGTCGCGGGATCGGCTGCGAGGTGGTCGAGGAAGTCATGGTGCAGGCGCCGATCCGGCCCGGTGCGGACGCGGTCGATGTGCAGGTGCTGGTGCAGTCGGCCGATGAGTCCGGGCGGCGTTCGTTCGAATTCTTCTATCGGAATGCCTCCGATGAGGAGTGGGTGCGCAACGCCACGGGCGTGTTCGCGGCGGAGCCGGCCGACGATTCGGCGTTGGTGTCGCAGCTGCGCGACCAGGAGTGGCCACCGGCCGATGCCGAACGCGTGGACGTGGATCGGCTGACGCTTCCGGCGCAGATCACCGAGGACACCGGACTCGAGTACGGTCCGGCGTTCATCGGTGTGCCGGCGGTATGGCAGCGTGGCGACACGGTCTTCTCGGAGGTCGTGCTGGACACCGACGCGGCACCGGAGTCCGGGCACGGTGTGCATCCGGCCTTGATGGAGCTGGTCGTGCATGCCGGGCTGTCCCGCTTGGTTTTCCGGGCCGCGGAGCCCGACCCCGATTCCGGGTGGTTGCTGTTCCAGTGGGGCGGTGCGCGTTTTCACGCGCCGGTGCCCACGGAGGTGACGGAGCTGCGGGTCATGGCGGTGAAAGCCGGAGTGAACACTATCGCCGTCGCGGCCGTCGATACGAACGGCAATCCGATCCTGTCGATCGACGCCGTCATGATGCGTCGCAACGACGCCAAGGAATTCCGGCGCGGCTTGTCCGAGGGCGCGGCCGGTCTGTACCAGGTGCGCTGGGAGCCTGCCACGGCAGCGTCGGCCGGATCGCCGGCGCCGTCGATGGCCGTGCTCGCGGATTCGGCGGTACCGGGGATCGGCGTGTCATTCACTTCCGTCGCCGAACTCGTTGCGGCGGAACAGCTTCCGGAAGTCGTGGTGTGGCGCGTCCCGGAACAGGCGGCGGATGGTCCAGCAGTGGTGCGGGCCGGGGTGCACAGCACGCTGGCCACGGTGAAATCCTGGCTTGCCGAGGAGCGACTGTCCGATGTCCGAATGGTGCTGCTCACCACCGGTGGGGCGGGGCTGCCCGGCGAGGTGCCGGATGTGGTGGCGGCCGCGGCGTGGGGGTTGGTCCGCAGTGCGCAGTCGGAGAATCCGGGGCGGTTCGTTCTCCTCGACGAGGATCCAACCGAGCGGTCGGGCGCCGACCGGATCGCGGCGGTGCTGGCCTCGGGTGAGCCGCAGGCCGCGGTGCGGGGTGCGGGAGTTCTGGTGCCCAGGCTCACCCGGACATCGAAGGCCGACGAGGTGCGCGACACCGGCGCGGCGCCGGCTTTCGGCGACGGCGCGGTCTTGATCACCGGTGGTACCGGTGGTCTCGGTGCGTTGTTCGCCCGGCACCTGGTCGCCGAACACGGTGTGCGCAGGTTGGTGCTGTCGTCGCGGCGGGGTCCCGAGGCGCCGGGGGCGTCCGAGCTCGTCGCCGAACTGGGCCGGGCGGGCGCCGATGCCCGCGTGGTCGCGTGTGATGTCGGCGACCGTGACGCGGTGCGAAACCTGTTGGACGCCATGGATTCCGACGGCGGTGTGACTGCGGTGGTGCATACGGCGGGTGTTGTCGACGACGGCACCGTGGAGTCGCTGACCAGTGAACAGGTGGACCGGGTGCTGGCGCCGAAGGTATACGGGGCGTGGTATCTGGACGAGCTGACTCGTGACCGCGATATGTCGGCGTTCGTGGTCTTCTCGTCGATGGCGGGGGTGCTGGGTTCGGCCGGGCAGGGCAATTACGCCGCGGCCAACGCTTTCCTGGACGGTCTGGTGCAGCGGCGCCGCGCGGCGGGATCGGCTGCGGTGTCGCTGGCATGGGGGCCGTGGAACGCCGGCAGCGGCATGACCGGGGAACTGGACAGCACCGCACTCGCACGATGGGAGCGGCTGGGGCTGGGCCGGCTCGGTGATGCCGAGGGCCTGCGGTTGTTCGATGAAGCGGTCGCCGGTTCGCAGGAGCGTCCGGCCGCGATCCGGTTCGACCCGAGCGTATTGCGGCGCGTGTCGGATCCCGATGCGGTTCCGGCCGTCTTGCGCGGTTTCGTTCCGCGTTCGATGCGCCCGGCGAAGGCTGCGGGAAAGCCCGCGCCCGGTGCGCTGGCCGAGCGGTTGGCCCAGGTGCCCGAGGCCCGGCGTGCCGACGTGGTGTCGGAGGTGGTGCTGGCGCAGGCGGCGGCGGTGCTGGGACATGATTCGGCGGCCGATATCCGGCCCGATCGGCGCTTCGACGAGATCGGTTTCGATTCGCTGGGTGGCGTGGAATTCCGGAACCGGCTGAACAAGGCCACCGGTATTCAGCTGCCGTCGACTCTGGTGTTCGATTATCCGACCCCCGCGGCGGTGGCGAAACTGGTGTTGTCGAAGGTGGAGCCGAAAGCCGCGAGCGAACCGGCCAAGAAGGTGGCCCGCCGGACTCGGACCGACGAGCCGATTGCCATCGTGGGGATGGGCTGCCGGTTCCCGGGCGGTGTGACGTCGCCGGATGAGTTGTGGGACCTTCTCGCCGGGGGAATCGACGCGACCAGTGAGTACCCGTCGGATCGCGGATGGGATCTGGAGCGGCTGTTCGACGAGGACCCGGACAAGCCGGGCACCGTGTACAGCCGTCGTGCCGGATTCCTCGACGGCGCCGGTGATTTCGATGCCGGCTTCTTCGGAATCAGTCCGCGCGAGGCATCGGCGATGGACCCACAGCAGCGTCATTTGCTCGAATCGTCCTGGGAGGCATTGGAAAACGCGGGAATCGACCCGGTCGCGTTGCGCGGCACCGATGCCGGTGTGTTCGTGGGGGCGTGCTACTCGGGCTATTTCAACCGGGTCACCCCCGAGTTCGAGGGCCATCGGCTCACCGGCACGCAGGGCAGTGTGACGTCGGGACGGCTGTCGTATGTCTTCGGTATCGAAGGACCTTCGGTCACCGTGGACACCGCGTGCTCGTCGTCGCTGGTCGCCTTGCATCTGGCCTGTCAGGCGCTGCGGCAGGGAGAGACCTCGCTGGCCTTGACGGGCGGCGCGACCATCTACGCCGATCCCTATCTCTCCATCGATTTCGCAAGGCAGCGCGGCATATCGCGTGAGGGTCGTTGCAAGTCGTTCGCTGCCACGGCAGATGGCACGGCATTCTCCGAGGGCGTCGGCATGCTCGTGCTCGAGCGCCTGTCGGACGCGCAGCGCGCGGGTCACCCCGTGCTGGCGGTGGTCCGGGGCAGCGCGATCAACCAGGACGGGGCGAGTAACGGTTTGTCGGCGCCGAATGGTCCTTCGCAGGAGCGGGTGATCACCGCGGCGTTGGCGAACGCGGGGCTGGAGCCGACCGATATCGATGCGGTGGAAGCACACGGGACGGGAACGCCGCTGGGTGATCCGATCGAGGCGCAGGCCCTGATCGGAACCTACGGGCAGGGGCGATCGAGTGGGCCGCTGTGGCTCGGGTCGTTGAAGTCGAATATCGGGCACACCACGGCCGCGGCGGGTGTGGGCGGTGTCATGAAGATGGTGCTGGCGTTGCGGTACGAGACGCTGCCGAAAACCCTGCACGTGGACGAGCCGAGCCCGAAGGTGGACTGGTCGGCCGGCGAGGTGGAGTTGCTGACCGAGTCGCGGCCGTGGCCGCGCAACGGGCGTGCCCGTCGCGCGGGCGTGTCGTCGTTCGGTGTCAGCGGCACCAACGCCCACGCCATCCTGGAGGAGGCGCCGCTCCCGACTCGCGCCGAATCTCCCATTGCCGCACAAGATTCGGGTCCAGCCGATTCGGATGCCATGTCATGGATGTTGTCGGCGGTGAGTCCGGAGGCATTGCGGCAGCAGGCTGTTCGGCTCGAGCAGTGGTTGCGCACGCACCCGGATACCCACGCGGCGGATGTGGCGCATTCATTGCTGCGTCACCGGTCGCAGTTGGAGTGGCGCGGTGCGGTTGTCGGTCGCGATCGCGACGGATTGATGGCGGGCCTGGCCGGATTGATCGAGTCGGAGGCACCGTCGCCCGAGGGGCCCGTCGAGGTGGTGTCGGGTCGTGTGGTGCCGCGTCGGGTGGCGTTTGTTTTTCCGGGGCAGGGGAGTCAGTGGGTGGGGATGGGTGCGGGGTTGTTGGCTGG
>NZ_JBFAWD010000060.1:0-2109 GCF_040680135.1 Nocardia sp. NPDC052112
GCCGTCGAGACTCGCGACTTCGTCGCATGCGCTTCGACGACTCGGACGCGAGACGGGCCGCGAACGGTCGCTCGTAAGACTCGCTCGGTGGTGGTCACTGATAGCGGGGTGTTCGGCACCGGGTGTAGGCGCGTCGGATGGGTGAGTCTCGTGTCTGCGGCGCATACGCTTCGACGGCTCGGACGCGGGACGGGTCGCGAACCTCGCTCGTAAGACTCGCTCCGTGGTGGTCACTGCTAGCGGAGTGTCCGGCACCCGACGTATACGCGCCAGACGGGTGAGTCCCGTGCCTGCGGCGCATCCGCTTCGACGGCTCGGACGCGGGACGGGTCGCGAACGGTCGCTCGTAAGACTCGCTCCGTGCTGTCGCTCCGTGCTGTCGCTCCGTGCTGTCGCTCCGTGCGGGTCGCTCGGCACTTGGTGTACACGCGCCGGATGGGTGAGTCTCGTGACTTCGTCGCATGGGCTTCGACGGTTCGGACACGGGACGGGCCGCGAACTCTTCGGTCGCTCGGCGGTGGTTCCCAGAGCTGGCAGGTTCGGACACTCCGAGCTCGGCATCCGTTGCGTAACGGTTTTCCGGATCGGCGGCGGAGTTGCGGACACGCTGCTGCGGTCGCGGACCGTCCGGCGTGCTGTCCGTGTCGGTCGATAACCTGTTCTGGCACAACGCAATGCACACCGCGCCGGTTCTGTCAACCCCAGCGGGCGGCTCGTTGTGGCCCTGACCTGCACAGTTGATCGCGCCGTTACCGAGTCGCATGTTAAACTGTGAACATCGAAAGGGGCACGGGACACATGATTTTTAAGGTCGGAGACACCGTCGTTTACCCCCACCACGGAGCGGCGCTGATCGAAGCAATCGAGACTCGCACCATCAAGGGTGAGCAAAAAGAGTATCTGGTCCTCAAGGTCGCCCAAGGTGACCTGACTGTTCGCGTTCCCGCAGAAAACGCCGAATATGTCGGCGTGCGCGACGTCGTCGGCCAGGAGGGTCTCGACCGAGTCTTCCAGGTGCTGCGTGCGCCGCACACCGAAGAACCGACTAACTGGTCTCGCCGCTACAAGGCCAACCTGGAGAAGCTCGCCTCCGGCGATGTGAACAAGGTGGCCGAGGTCGTTCGCGACCTGTGGCGTCGGGAGCAGGACCGCGGTCTGTCTGCGGGTGAGAAGCGGATGTTGGCCAAGGCCCGGCAGATCCTCGTCGGTGAGCTCGCGCTCGCCGAGGGGACCGATGACGGCAAGGCCGAGACGCTCCTCGATGAGGTTCTCGCCGCGGCTTCCTGACCGTGAACGTTTCTAACAGCGACGGATCCGTCGTTGCGTTGGTTCCTGCCGCCGGCCGGGGCGTTCGTCTGGGTGAATCCACACCCAAGGCGTTCGTCACGGTCGGCGGCAGACCTATGGTCCGGCTGGCCGTCGACGGCCTGATCGCCTCCGGGGTGGTCGACCGGATCATCGTGATGGTCCCCACCGAACTCGTCGAGAGCGCCGTTGCCCTGCTGCCGCCCTCGGGGTCGGTGCGCGTGGTCATCGGCGGCGCCGAGCGCACCGATTCGGTGCGCTGCGGTATCGCCGCCGCCCCCGATGCCGCCCACTTCCTCGTGCACGATGCCGCCCGCGCCCTGACCCCGCCCGAGCTGATCGCTCGGGTCGTCGCGGAGCTGCGCGCGGGCGCCGAAGCCGTCGTGCCCGCATTGCCGGTGGTCGACACCATCAAATCCGTCGACGCGGGCGGCGAGGTCACCGGTACGCCCGACCGCGCCGGTCTGCGCGCCATTCAGACTCCGCAGGGTTTCGCCGCCGACTTGCTGCGCGCGGCCTACGCCGACGAGCGCCTGCAGGCCACCGACGACGCCGGTCTGGTCGAACTGCTCGGCACCCGGGTGCGCACCATTCCGGGCGACCCCATGGCTTTCAAGATCACTACCCGGCTCGATCTGCAGCTGGCCAATGCCGTGCTCGACGGCGCACGGGCGGCGGGTTCGGCATGAGTGAGCGCAGCGAGCGAACGATCAACACAGCCATGTGCATGGTCACGCCGGAGCCGAGTGTTAGCGAGGCGGGGGCATGAGTGAGCGCAGCGAGCGAACGATCAACACAGCCGTG
>NZ_JBFAWD010000060.1:2205-7008 GCF_040680135.1 Nocardia sp. NPDC052112
AACGATCAACACAGCCATGTGCATGGTCACGCCGGAGCCGAGTGTTAGCGAGGCGGGGGCATGAGTGAGCGCAGCGAGCGAACGATCAACACAGCCATGTGCATGGTCACGCCGGAGCCGAGCGTTAGCGAGGCGGAGGCGTGAGCATGCGCGTCGGCATCGGCAGCGATGTCCATCCCATCGAGGTCGGCAGGCCGTGCTGGATGGCGGGTCTGCTCTTCGACGGCGCCGACGGCTGCGCCGGACATTCCGACGGCGATGTCGCCGCGCACGCGCTCTGCGATGCGCTGCTTTCCGCGGCCGGACTCGGCGATGTCGGCGCGGTCTTCGGCACCGGACGGCCGGAATGGGCGGGCGTTTCCGGCGCGGCCATGCTCAAAGAAGTGCGTAGGCTCCTTGACGGGGCGAACTTCGAAATCGTCAATGCGGCGGTCCAGGTGATCGGCAATCGGCCGAAGATCGGACCGCGGCGCGCCGAGGCCCAAGAGGTGCTCGGCGAACTGCTCGGCGCCCCGGTCTCGGTGTCGGGCACCACAACCGACGGCCTCGGACTGACCGGCCGCGGTGAGGGCATTGCGGCAGTGGCTACCGCCCTGCTACAAGAGTGTCGCTGATCCAGCTTCCGCCGACCTGATCCGCTCCGTGAGCGGCCTTAACTACCAGCTAGGATCGACTTCCGTGACTCTGCGCCTTTTTGACACCGACACGCGGACCATGCGCGACTTCGCGCCACTGGTCCCCGGCCGTGCCTCGGTGTACCTCTGTGGCGCCACCGTGCAGGGGGAACCACATATCGGACATGTGCGCAGCGGAGTCGCATTCGACGTGCTGCGGCGCTGGCTGCTCGCACACGACTACGACGTGTGGTTCATCCGCAATGTCACCGATATCGAGGACAAGATCCTGACCAAGGCCGCCGAGGCGGGGCGCCCCTGGTGGGAGTGGGCGTCCACCTACGAGCGCGCCTTCGACAAGGCCTACCAGACACTCGGCGTACTGCCGCCTTCGGTGGAACCCCGCGCGACCGGCCACATCACCCAGATGACCGATCTGATGCAGCGGTTGATCGAGCGCGGACACGCCTATGCCTCCGCGGGCAATGTCTACTTCGACGTGGTCAGCTATCCGGAATACGGCAGCCTGTCCGGGCACAAACTCGATGACGTGCACCAGGGCGAGAGCGCGGGGGAGGGCAAACGCGATCCGCGCGACTTCACGCTGTGGAAGGCCGCCAAACCCGGCGAACCGACCTGGCCGTCGCCGTGGGGTCCCGGCCGACCCGGCTGGCATCTGGAATGCTCCGCCATGGCCGAGTTCTATCTCGGCCCGGAATTCGATATCCATTGCGGCGGAATGGATCTGGTCTTCCCGCACCACGAGAACGAGATCGCTCAGTCCAAGGCGGCCGGTGACGGATTCGCGCAGTACTGGCTGCACAACGGCTGGGTGACCATGGGCGGCGAGAAGATGTCCAAGTCGCTGGGCAATGTGCTCTCGGTGCCGAATGTGCTGAAAAAGGTTCGGGCCGTTGAACTCAGATTCTACCTGGGCAGCGCGCACTACCGCTCGATGCTCGAGTACTCGGACAAGGCGCTCTACGATGCCGCGGCCTCGTATCAGCGGATCGAGGCCTTCGTGCACCGGGTGGCCGAGCGGGCCGGGGAGATCGCGGTCGGCAAGTGGACCGATGCGTTCGCCGAAGCGCTCGACGACGATCTGGCGATTCCTCGAGCCCTGGCCGAGGTGCACCGTGTAGTACACGAGGGCAACAAGGCGTTGGAGTCGGGCGCGATCGATGAGGCGGTCGAGTTGGCCGGGCAGGTCCGGGCCATGCTGAATATCCTCGGCGTCTGCCCGTTCGACCCGCAGTGGTACACCCCAGAGGACAATTCCGTCGCGCTGGACGCATTGGATGTGCTGGTGCGCGCCGAACTCGACCGCCGCCAGCAGGCGCGCGCCGCGAAGGACTGGGCGAACGCCGATGCGGCGCGCGACCGATTGCAGGCCGCCGGGATCGAAGTGACCGATACCCCGCAGGGCCCGGAATGGTCGCTGGGCGCGACACAGCATTCGCCGGGTGCGGTACAGCGTGGAAAGGCGAACTGATGGCAGGCAATTCGCAGCGTCGCGGCGCGATTCGCAAGGGCGGCAGCAAAAAGGGTGCGGTCGTCGGCTCCGGTGGGCAGCGTCGACGCGGTCTGGAGCCCCGCGGTGCGACCCCGCCCGCCGAGGCGCGCACCAAACATCCCGCCGCCAAGCGCGCGGCGGCCAAGGCGAAGGCCGCCACCCAGGGCCGGCCCGGTCCGCGTGGCACCGGTCGTCCGGCCGGACGCAAGAGCGACGACGGTCCGGAGATGGTGCTCGGCCGCAATCCGGTCGTCGAATGTCTGCGTGCCGGTGTGCCCGCGAGCGCGTTGTACGTCGCGGTGGGCACCGAGAACGACGACCGGCTGACCGAAAGTGTGAAGATCGCCGCGGATGCGGGCATTTCGATCCTCGAGGTGCCGCGCACCGATCTGGATCGGTTGAGCGCCAACGGACTGCATCAGGGTGTGGCGCTGCAGGTGCCGCCGTATCGGTATGCCCATCCGGACGATCTGGTTGCGCGGGTCCAGGATTCGGCCGAACCCGCCCTGCTGGTCGCGCTGGACAATATTTCCGATCCGCGCAATCTCGGCGCCGTCATCCGCTCGGTGGCGGCCTTCGGCGGCCAGGGTGTGCTGATTCCGCAGCGGCGCAGCGCCAGCGTCACCGCGGTGGCCTGGCGGACCAGTGCGGGTGCCGCGGCTCGGCTTCCGGTCGCCCGCGCCACGAATCTCACTCGCACACTGAAGGATTGGGCCTCGCGGGGGTTCCAGATCGTCGGTCTCGACGCGGGCGGTGATACCACCCTCGATGATTTCGACGGCCGCATCCCCACCGTGATTGTGGTCGGTTCGGAGGGCAAGGGCCTGTCTCGGCTGGTTCGCGAGACCTGTGATTCGATCCTCGGCATTCCGATGGCGGGACCGGTGGAATCGCTGAATGCCTCGGTCGCCGCGGGCGTAGTACTCTCCGAGATCGCCCGCCAGCGTCGCATCTAAACCGCGGCCATCCCACATCACACGCGTCCCTCGGTTACCGCGCACATGTGATCCACACATTTGCGGTGGTGAATTGGGGTGTACGTCGGCGGCAGCAGTACAGGAGTGCGGCGAATCGGCGGGCGGGTGCTCTCCGAATCGTGCGGGCGTCGAGCCTGAACGCGGCGGCCGATTCGGCGGCTGGATACCGGCAAGTCGGTCGACGCGTTCGAACCGCAACGGGCAGAGCGCAAATCGGTGATCGCGGTCGACCGGGCAAATCGGCTGTCGCGGTTGAACCGCAAATCGACTCCGGCCCCGTAGAATTCGACTCGTGGTCATCCCGAACGAGGCTCCCAAGGAGACGATCGAGCATCCGCATGCGACGGCGGTGCTGGCGCTCGGCGCGGCGAGTCTGTTCTGCTGCGGTCTGCTGGGGCCGGTGGCGTGGGCGCTCGGCAGACGTGCGCTCAACCAGATCGAGGAATCCCACGGCGGTTACGGTGGTCGCGCGCAGGTGCTGGTCGGCTATGTCCTCGGCATTATCGGCACGATCCTCATGGTCTGTTTCGCGATCATTTTTCTGCTCATCCTGATCGGCGGCCGAGCGTAATCGCGGGTCCGGTCAATCCAGGCTGGGCCGTTCGTTCTCGACCTTGCTGTCCCAGGCCGGCCATTCCTCGCTGATGCTGCCGGTCCAATTGGGCTGGCGGCGATCCCGGAAGGCGGCCATCGCCTCACCACCGTCGATGCTCTTGCCGACGTGCCCGTTCAGTTCGGTCTCCAGTTGTCCGACCATGGTCGGACTCATGCCGAGGCCCTCCCAGAGCAGCCGCTTCGACAGTGCCACCGGCAGCGGTGCCGCCCCGTTCGCGATGTCATGGGCGATGGCGAGCGCCGTCGGCAGCACCTCGCCCCCGGGTAGGCAGCCATTGGCCAGGCCCATGGCCTTGGCCTCGTCGCCGTCGAAGGTGCGACCGGTCAGCATGATGTCGGCGGCATTGGCCATGCCGACCAACCGCGGCAGTGTCCAGTGCGCGTAGCCGTCCGCGAGTACGCCGCGACGCACCTGATTGAGTCCGTAGACCGCGTCGCGTGCCATGTACCGGAGATCGCATTGCAAGGCCAGTGCGAGTCCGATACCGACCGCATGTCCGTTCACGGCCGCGATCACCGGCTTGCGCACCCGCCACGGCGCCGGTTCGATGGTCGCGCTGACCTCGCCGACCCGATTGGACAGATCGGCACCCGCGCAGAACGCGGGCGCCGTGCCGGTAATGACGACCGCGCGAATCGCATCCTCGACATCGCAACGCTGTAGTGCCGCACTCAATTCGGCGGCCATGGCCGGGGTGACGGCATTCTGCTGTGCGGGTCTGTTGAGGGTGAGGACGGCGATGCCCGCGGAGACATCGACGAGCAGTTCCGAACTCATGCCAGGCATGTTAGTCGACCCGCGTGGCTGCGTGCCCGGCCCGGCAAAGGCCGTTCGAGCACTGATCACCCGTACGGAGCGAGTCTTGCGAGTGACGTTAGCGACCGGTCTCGTGTCCGAGTTGTCGAAGCGCATGGGTCCCGCAGGCGCGGGACTCGTCCGTCCGGCCTGTGTACCTCAGGTGCCGACCGATCCCCGATCGGTGACCCCCACGGAGCGAGTCTTGCGAGTGACGTTAGCGACCGGTCTCGTGTCCGAGTTGTCGAAGCGCATGGGTCCCGCAGGCGCGGGACTCGTCCGTCCGGC
>NZ_JBFAWD010000061.1:0-169 GCF_040680135.1 Nocardia sp. NPDC052112
GCGTTCGGTACCTGATGTACGCGCACCGGACGGGGTGAGTCTTGCGCCTGACAGGCGCGGGCGGTTCGGCCATTTGGATGCGAGATGGGCCGCGAACGGGTCGTTCGTAAGACTTGCTCCGTTGTGGTCGCTGGTTGTGGGGCGTTCGGTACCTGATGTACGCGCACCG
>NZ_JBFAWD010000061.1:267-6655 GCF_040680135.1 Nocardia sp. NPDC052112
CGGACGGGGTGAGTCTTGCGCCTGACAGGCGCGGGCGGTTCGGCCATTTGGATGCGAGATGGGCCGCGAACGGGTCGTTCGTAAGACTTGCTCCGTGGTGGTCGCTGGTTGTGGGGCGCGTTCGGTACCTGATGTACGCGCACCGGACGGGGTGAGTCTTGCGCCTGACAGGCGCGGGCGGTTCGGCCATTTGGATGCGAGATGGGCCGCGAACGGGTCGTTCGTAAGACTTGCTCCGTTGTGGTCGCTGGTTGTGGGGGGCGTTCGGTACCTGATGTACGCGCACCGGACGGGGTGAGTCTTGCGCCTGACAGGCGCGGGCGGTTCGGCCATCTGGATGCGAGATGGGCCGCGAACGGGTCGTTCGTAAGACTCGCTCCGTTGTGGTCGCTGGTGGCGGGGCGTTCGGTACCTGATGTACGCGCACCGGACGGGGTGAGTCTTGCGCCTGACAGGCGCGGGCGGTTCGGCCATCTGGACGCGAGATGGGCCGCGAACGGGTCGTTCGTGGGGCTTGCTTCGTGGGGGTCGCTGGTGGCGGGTCGTTCGGTACCTGATGTGTACGTGCCGAGACTCGTGGCTGTGCTTCGACGGCCCCGGACACGGGATGGGCGGCGAGCTCCCCGCTCTGGAGACTCGCTCGGTTGAGAACATGTGAGCGGGTCGGATGTGCGTTCGTCCGGCGCTGGGGGCCAGCGCCTGTGGGATGACTCGGTCGCGTCGATAGCCGTACGTCGCGCGGATGCGAGACGGGCCGTGAACGTCGCTCGTATGACTGGCTCCGGTGGGCTGGGGTGAGCGGTGGCGCTCGCGGTCGTTGACCTGCCGAGTATTTGCTACCCGCGAGTAGGTATTCGGTCGTATACCCGTTACGCTGCACGCATGCCGTATCTGGAACGTGATGGGGATGTGTTCATCGTCTACCTCGGGAACGAGGGGCAGACCGATAGCGAGAACCGTTTCCATCCGGATTGGATCGATGCGTTCCATGGGCTTTTGGACCAGGTGGAGGCGTCCGAGGGGCCGGCGGCCCTGGTGACCACGGCGAGTGGGAAGTTCTACAGCAACGGGCTCGATACCGATTGGCTGTTCGGCAACCTGGACAAGATGCACGGGTACCTCGATCGCGTGCACAGCATCTACACCCGGCTGCTGACCTTCCCGCTGCCGACGGTGGCCGCCGTCAACGGCCATGCCTTCGGCGCGGGCGCCATGCTCGCCACCTCGCACGATTTCCGGGTGATGCGCGCCGACCGCGGCTTCTGGTGTCTGCCCGAGGTGCACCTCGGCATGCCGTTCACCATCGGCATGAATGCGCTGCTCACCGAGCGCCTCGCCAACCAGGTCTGCGTACAGGCCATGACCACCGGACACCGCTTCGCCGCCGATGCGGCCATCAGTGCGGGCATTGTCGATGCGACGGCGGATGCCGATGTGTTGCTGAAGTCCGCGATCGAGCGTGCTGGCGCCCTCGCGGCAAATCGCAAGCCGAATCTGCCGGTGATCAAGCGGGCGCTGCACGCCAAGGCGCTCGCCGGGCTCGCGACGCCGACCACCCCGGAGAATCTGGCGTTCGCCCCGGGATAACCGCAACTCGAGCGAAACCCTTGCACAGCGCGGTGGCATCGCCCCGTGGCGCAGGATGCGCCCGATCGTCGCCGCAGTGCCAGACTGTGTGCCATGCCACCACCGCGCAGCGGGCACCCAGAATCACGCACGGACGACCACGTCGCGCAAGCCGGTCGTTTCGAGCGACCGGCGAGCAGTCGCTCCGGCGCCGCCGCGGCAGAGGCCGCGATCCTGGCCGCCGCGCCCGAACTGATCGCGCTCTCGCATTCGATCCACGCCGAACCGGAGCTGGCGTTCGAAGAAACCCGCAGCGTCGCCAAGACCATCGCGCCGCTGGCCGAACGTGGTTTTGCGATCGAGACCGGCATTGCCGAGCTGCCGACCGCTTTCCGCGCGACCTATGGATCCGGTGACCTCACCGTCGGTATCTGCGCCGAATATGATGCGCTGCCCGAGATCGGGCACGCCTGCGGGCACAACATCATCGCGGCATCCGCGGTCGGCGCCGGCATCGGCCTCGCCGAGGTGGCCGACGCCCTCGGTATCACCGTTGTCGTCTTGGGCACCCCCGCCGAGGAGAGCGGCGGCGGCAAGGTGCTGATGCTCGAGCGCGGCGTCTTCGACGATGTCGCGATGGCGATGATGGTGCACCCCGGCCCGCTCGATATCGTCGACGCGCGCTCGCTGGCGCTGGCGGATCTGGCGGTGGTCTTCCACGGCCACGAGGCGCATGCCAGCGCGGCCCCGGAATTGGGCCGCAATGCGGGCGACGCGGTGACCGTCGCGCAGGTTGCTCTCGGATTGCTGCGTCAACATCTCCGACCCGGACAGCAACTGCACGGTATAGTCAGCGACGGTGGCGTAGCCCCCAACATCGTTCCCGGACGTGCGGAACTGCTGTATTACCTACGCGCAGTCGACTCCGCATCCCTCGACGATCTGATGCGACGAGCGTCGGCTTGTTTCGAGGCGGGTGCGCTGGCGACCGGCTGCACTCACGAAATCCGGACGGTTGCGCCGACATATACCGAGCTGACGCCCGACCCAGGATTACTGTTTGCCTATCGCGAGCAGATCGTCGACTTGGGCCGGGTGCCGATCGCACCGGAACTCGAGGCGCAGCGACCGCTCGGGAGTACGGATATGGGCAACGTCACCAACGTCGTACCGGGCATACATCCGGTCATCGGCATAGATGCCGGTGGGGCGGTGACGCATCAGCCCGGCTTCGCCGCGGCGAGTGTCAACGCCTCGGCGGATCGTGCGGTAACCGACGGCGCGATCGCGCTCGCGCGTACCGCGATCGCCGTAGCCCGCGATCAAGTACATAGGGACAGGTTGTTGCAACGGCTCGTCCAACGACAGGAGGAGATTCGGTGAGCATTACCGGCCGTTCCGCGGCGCACGCGACACGCTCGGGGACGGCGACGCGCGTGACCATGGGGGGCCAGGGCAGCGCCGCGCAATCGGATATCGCGGCGGCCGGACCGGATGCGGTCGATTCCTGGCTGGCCGAGCACACGGTCGATCTCGTCCAGTGGCGCCGGCATATCCACGCGAACCCGGAGCTATCCCGCACCGAATTCGCCACCACCGAGTTCGTCTCGGCCTGGCTGACCAAGGCGGGATTGACGCCGCAGAAGATGCCCAACGGCACCGGAGTGCTCTGTGACATCGGGCCGGTGGACGCACCGCGTATCGGACTGCGTGCCGATATGGACGCGCTCCCGCTGCAGGAATTCACCGGCCTCAGCTTCGCCTCGACTGTTCCGGGCGTCTCGCACGCCTGTGGTCACGACGCGCACACCACGATCCTGCTCGGCACCGCGCTCGCGCTGGCCGATCAGGAGCTGCCGGTGGGCGTGCGATTCGTCTTCCAACCCGCCGAAGAGGTAATGCCGGGTGGTGCCATCGATATGGTCGCCGCCGGTGCGATAGAGGGTGTGGACCGGATCTTCGCACTGCACTGCGATCCGCGTCTCGAGGTCGGCCGGGTCGGCATTCGGGTAGGTGCGATCACCTCGGCCGCCGACACCATCGAACTGGTCCTCGATTCGCCGGGCGGGCACACCTCGCGTCCGCATCTGACCAGCGATCTGGTCTACGCCATCGGCACCGTGATCACCGGCCTCCCCGGCCTGCTCAGCCGCCGCATCGACCCGCGCACCAGCACGGTGATGGTCTGGGGCGCGGTCAGTGCGGGCAAGGCGCCCAATGCGATTCCGCAGACCGGCATGCTCACCGGCACCGTCCGCACCGGCGATCACGCGACCTGGTCGCTGCTGGAGCCGATGGTGCGCGAGATCGTGGACGGCCTGCTCGCCCCGACCGGGGTCCGATACCAGTTGAACTACCGGCGCGGTGTGCCGCCGGTGGTCAATGACGAGCAGTCGACCAGGATGTTCGAGGACGCGATCCGCGCGCTCGGCCCGGACGCGCTCTCGGACACGATGCAGTCCGGCGGCGGCGAGGATTTCTCCTGGTACCTGGAGGAGGTGCCGGGCGCGATGGCACGCCTCGGGGTCTGGGCCGGTCACGGCGAACAGTTGGATCTGCACCAGCCGACCTTCGATATCGACGAGCGCGCACTCGCCGTCGGCGTCCGGGTGCTCAGCAATATCGTGTTGAACGCGGGCTGACGAAGCCGGGAAGGCGGCCGACCTCGATGAGGTCGGCCGCTCGGCACGTCTGTTCAGCTGCCGAAGAATCCGGGTCCGACGTTCTTGCTGTTGCGGGTGCGTAGCGCGTGCACGTATTCCGCTGGCGCGCCGGCCTTTTCGGCGGCATCGGCCATTACGCCGATATAGCGCGCCGATGGTAGCCCGCCCTCGTATGCATCGAGTACATACAGCCAGGCCAGGATGGGGTCGGAACCGCTGCCAGCACTCGGTGTCACGCGCAGCCGGATCTTGCGGTGGATGCCGAAATCGGAACCCTCCCAGCGGTCGAGGCGCTGCTCGTCCTCGGGGGATACGTCGTAGAGCACGACGAATACCCGCGAGCCCGGCTCCTCGACGACGGTGGCCAGCGGGCCTTCCCAGCCGATGTCGTCGCCGCTGAAGGTGAGACGCCAGCCCTCCAACCAGCCCGTCCCGTACATGGGGGAGTGCGGACAGCGCTCGAGCATCTGGGACGAGTCCATGTTGGACCCGTAGGCGGCGTAGATCGGCACGACGCAAGGGTATCCAATAACCCGCGCGCAACGTCTCTATCCCGGCGAGATGACCGTGTGTTCGCCAGCTAACGTTGTGTACCGGCACCGGAGATCCCGGTCGAACAGCTCCAGCGGAGGTATCCATGACCCGCATAGCGATCATCGGTGGCGGCCCGGCCGGTTATGAAGCGGCACTGGTGGCGGCCCAACACGGAGCCACGGTCACCGTGATCGATAGCGACGGCATCGGCGGGGCGTGCGTCCTGTGGGACTGTGTGCCGTCGAAGACCTTCATCGCCTCGACCGGCGTGCGCACCGATCTGCGTCGCGCCCGTGACCTGGGCATTACCCTCGATCCGAGCCAGGCCCAGATCGAATTGGGCGAGGTGAACGCGCGCGTGAAGGCGCTGGCGCTGGCCCAGTCCTCCGATATCCGATCCAAGGTGCAGGCCGCGGGCGTGACGGTGCTGGCCGGTCGCGGAGAGCTCGGCGATCCGGCCACCGGGGTGGCCGCGCACCGGGTGCGCGCGCTCCTGGCCGATGGCACCGAGGAGGCCATCGAGGCCGAAGTGGTGTTGATCGCCACCGGTGCGAGCCCGCGCGTGTTGCCCGGCGCAGAACCCGATGGCGAACGCATCCTGAACTGGCGTCAGCTCTACGACCTGGAGGAACTCCCGGAGACCCTGGTCGTGGTCGGCTCCGGTGTGACCGGCGCCGAATTCGTCTCCGCGTATACCGAAATGGGTGTGCGGGTGAAGTTGGTCTCCAGCCGCGACCGGGTGCTGCCCGGTGAGGACGCCGATGCCGCGCTAGTGCTCGAGGATGCGCTCGCCGAACGCGGTGTCGAACTGGTCAAGCATGCCCGCGCCGATGCGGTGGAGCGCACCGCCGAGGGCATTGTGGTCAAGCTCTCGGACGGCCGCACGGTCACGGGAACCCATGCGCTGATGACCGTCGGCTCGGTCCCCAATACCGATGACCTCGGCCTGGAGCGGGTCGGCATCGAACTCGATCGCGGTGGCTATCTGCGGGTGGACCGGGTGTCGCGCACCTCGGTGCCCGGCATCTACGCGGCGGGCGACTGCACCGGCCTGCTGCCGCTGGCCTCGGTGGCCGCCATGCAGGGCCGCATCGCGATGTACCACGCACTGGGTGAGGGGGTCAGCCCGATCCGGTTGAAGACGGTCGCCTCGGCGGTATTCACCCGTCCGGAGATCGCGACCGTCGGCGTGAGCCAGACCGCGATCGACAATGGCGAGGTGCCCGCGCGCACGGTGATGCTGCCGCTGAACACCAATCCGCGCGCCAAGATGTCGGGTCTGCGCAGGGGGTTCGTCAAGATCTTCTGTCGGCCCGCGACCGGTGTGGTCATCGGCGGTGTGGTCGTCGCCCCGATCGCCTCGGAACTCATTCTGCCCATCGCGCTCGCGGTTCAGAACAATCTGACCGTCACCGATCTCGCCCAGACCTTCTCGGTTTACCCGTCGCTGACCGGCTCGGTCACCGAGGCGGGCCGCCTGCTGATGCGTCACGACGACCTGGACTGATATTTTTGGCAGCGCCTGCGGCGCTGCGTGTTCGCGGCCCCCTTCAGTCTCGCGTCCGAGCCGTCGAGACTCGCGACTTCGTCGGCAGCGGGGGGGCGGCGGGGGCGCGAGGCGGGCG
>NZ_JBFAWD010000062.1:0-5883 GCF_040680135.1 Nocardia sp. NPDC052112
CTCGCGTCCGAGTCGTCGAAGCGCATGCGACGAAGTCGCGAGTCTCGACGGCTCGGACGCGAGACAGCAGGGGGCCGCGAACCCGCAGCGCCGCAGGCGCTGCAAATTAGACACAGCCCCGGCGTCCAGCCCGCGGAGGCTACTACTACGCTGCCTAGTTATTACTCTCCTCAGCGGAGTGAGCCCGGTCGACATGGAGGACAACCCGTGACTGCCCTGAAAGCTGTGACCGCCTCGACAGGGGCGCGTCGTCGCATGGTTTCGGTTGCCGCGCTCGCCGCCGGAGCGGCGCTCGTGCTCTCCGGCTGCGGTGCAGGCCAGGTGTCGCAGACCGCGACCCAGGTCGCCGCGGTCAACGGCAATCACGCCGATATCGACCGGATCTCGCTGCGCAATGTGCACATCGTCTACCCGGCCGGCGGCACCGAGTACACCAACGCCAAGGGCGGCAAGGCGATCATCGCGCTGTCGGTCGTCAACAATGGCGAGACCGTCACCGACGAGCTGACCAGCATCTCCACCGACCTCGGCACGGTGAAGATCACCCCGCCCGCGGGTGACCCGGCCTTCCGGATCGCCCCGCAGCAGACCGTCGTCGCGGCGACCTCGGCGACCGACGTCACCGCCGCCAAGTCCGACCAGCACGGTGCGACGCCGAGCGGCACCGCCACGCCGACCACCAGCGCCGCTCCGGCCGGTGACAAGACCACTGTCAATCCGGAGCAGAAGCCGGGCCTGATCGAGATCACCGGTCTGACCAAGGACATCACCCCGGGCCTCACCTACCCGGTGACGTTCAACTTCAAGCAGAACGGCACCGTAACCGTGCAGGTCCCGGTCGACGCGGGTGCGGTGACCGAACGGCACGAGGGCCAGACCGCCGCAACCGAGAGCGAGCACAAGGGCGGACACTGATCCGCTGACCGCCCACTGGGCAACGTACGGCTGTCGCGCAGATGCGCGGCAGCCGTTTTCGTAGCTGTCGAGCCCGCATGTCGGGGGTGGTACGTAAGGTGCGGATGTGGCAAAGACCAAGTCGATCTTCCGATGCTCCGAATGCCGGTACGAGGTCGCCAAGTGGGTGGGCAAATGCCCGGACTGCGGCGCATGGGGCACCGTCGACGAGGTAGCCGGATCCGCGGCGACCGCAGCATCGCCGGTCGGACGCAAGGCCATGCTGCCGAGCACCGCGGCCGCGCCCATTTCGCATATCGATTCCAAGGTCACCAAGGCCAGGCCGACCGGTGTCGATGAGCTCGACCGGGTGCTCGGCGGGGGCATCGTGCCCGGATCGGTCGTCCTGCTCTCCGGTGAGCCCGGCGTCGGCAAGTCGACGCTGCTCTTGGAGGTCGCCCATCGGTGGGCCACCCAGCGCGACGAGAAGTCGCTGTATGTCACCGCCGAGGAATCGGCCGGACAGGTTCGGCTGCGCGCCGACCGGACCAATGCGGTGCACGAAAGGGTCTATCTCGCAGCGGAATCGGATCTGTCGATCGTGCTCGGCCATGTCGAACAGGTGCGCCCGACACTGCTGGTGGTCGACTCGGTGCAGACCATGCTCGTCCCGGAGGTGGACGGCACCATCGGCGGCGTCACCCAGGTGCGCGCGGTGGCGGCGGCGCTCACGTCACTGGCCAAGGCGAGTGGGATCGCGGTGCTGCTGGTCGGACATGTCACCAAGGACGGCAATGTCGCTGGCCCGCGCACCCTCGAGCATCTGGTGGATGTGGTGCTGCAGTTCGAGGGCGATAAGAACTCCACACTGCGCATGGTGCGCGGCATAAAGAACCGCTTCGGCAGCTCCGACGAGGTCGGCTGCTTCGAATTGCACGACGACGGGATCTCGTGCGTCACCGATCCGTCCGGGTTGTTCCTGCATCATCGCACCGATTCGGTATCGGGTACCGCGGTCACGGTGGCGATGGACGGTAAACGGCCGCTGGTCGCCGAGGTGCAGGGGCTGACCGTGCACACCGAGATCCCGAATCCGCGGCGGGCGGTGAGCGGACTGGACTACAACCGGGTCGCGATGGTGCTCGCCGTACTTCAGAGCCGCGGGCGGGTGTTCCTCGGCAAGCACGACGTCTACGCCGCGACCGTGGGCGGCATGCGGTTGCTGGAGCCCGCCGCGGATCTCGCTGTGGCACTTGCCATCGCGAGTGCCGAGCGCGACCAGGCGCTCCCCGTCGGCTGGGTCATTCTCGGCGAGGTCGGATTGGCGGGTGAGGTGCGTCGGGTCACCGGCCTCGAGCGTCGACTCACCGAGGCCGAACGCCTCGGCTTCACCACCGCCCTGGTGCCACCCGGTTTGGCACGAACCAAGAGCGGCATGAAGATTCACGAGGTGTCCGACGTCAAGTCGGCCATCCGGCTCGCCGGTCTCCGCAGACAACGCACCGCAGCCACCGAAACCGCCCCCGACTTCTGACCCGATATCGGCTGTCGCACAACCCGAGCGATCAGCGGCAATCACACAAACCGCGGTTCGGATCAGGCGATGTTGAAGGGTTCGGCGGCGCTGCGTAGTGAGCCAAGTTGGGCGACAACGGCATACGCGCCGGGTGGGACCTGGACGCGGTCGCCCGCGCAGTTGGGTTGGGACGTCGAGCCGGACCAGGTGACCATGAAGGCGGCCTGTTCGCCGCGGTTCAGGGTGCGGACATCGGGGGCGCCGTCCGGGTAGCAGTCGGTGCTCGACCACAGGCGGCGCTGGCCGTCGAGGGTGGTCACCGAGACCTGCTGGAGTCCGGAACCGACATCGCGGGAACAGGCCGTGGACGAGATATTGGTGATCACGATGCCGAATACCGGAGTCTCACCGGTCTTGTAGGTCGGCTGTTCGACGGTCACCTTGACCGCGAGCGACTGATCCGGGCAGGTACCCGCGGCGACCTGAGTGCCGCTGGCCGCCGCGGCGGTAGTGCCGGAGGGCTTGGCACCGGCTTCGCCGGTGGTCGGCGGCGGCGTCGAGGAGGACGCGCCCGCGGGCTTATTCGTCGCCGGTGCGGAACTCGTCTCGGCCGCCTTTGTCGTACCGGGCGAATCGCCGCCGCGCGTGACCGTCAATACCAACCAGATCACCAGTGCGAGCGCAACGACCAGGAGGCCGATGGCGAGCGCGCGGCGTCGCCAATAGATCTCCGGAGGCAGCGGTCCAGTCGGTTCCAGCACGGAGTCAACGGTAAGGGCACGATCCGGTGCAGCGACTCAGGACCCCGGCGTGTCGGATCGGAAAACGCTCGCGGTGCAGGTAAATTCCGCTCCCACGTCGGATCTCTCGGATCGGCCGTTTCAGGCCAGCTCACCGATATTGCCGACGACGCGCTGCAGTTTCACCTCGCCCTCGGCCAGTTTGTATGTGACACAAGCGATCGCGCACTCACCCGTCGCAACACGCTGCGAAATGATCATCGAGCGCTGCATGAGCAATCGGCTGGTCTCCACCACATGCCTGGCCTCCATCTCGTCGACGGTGGACAGCCCCTCCCGGCGCCCGATCAGAATCGACGGCGTGACCCGCTCGACCACACTGCGGATGAATCCGCCGGGCACTTCGCCGCCGTCCAGCGCGTCGATGGTGGCCTTCACCGCACCGCAGCTGTCGTGCCCGAGCACCACGATCAGCGGCACATTCAATACCTGCACCCCGTACTCGATCGAGCCGAGCACCGAGCTGTCCACCACATGGCCCGCCGTGCGCACAACGAACATATCGCCGAGGCCCTGGTCGAAGATCAGCTCGGCCGCCACGCGGGAGTCACCGCAGCCGAACAGGATCGCGTGCGGGTGCTGGCCGCTGACGAGCTTGGCCCGGTCGGCCGCGCCCTGACTAGGATGCAACAGCGTGCCATTCACGAAGCGTTCATTGCCCTCGCGAAGGGATTTCCAGGCGCTGATCGGGTTGGAATCCGGCATACCGACCATTGTGCACATCGCAGTGGTTACCAGCGAGTCCGTTTCGTTACGGCTCGGCAAATATCGACCGGCCGCGCGACAATAGGAACGGTGAGGGCAGTGTCGGAACGCGGCGCAGCGCAACAGCGTGCAGGCGGAAATCCCAAGATCAACACGGGTACCAACCGGGTGGATGCCGAATCGTTGCTGGACTGGTACCGGGAGACCGCGCGGGATCTGCCGTGGCGGCGCAAGGACGTCACCGCCTGGCAGATTCTGATGAGCGAAATCATGCTGCAGCAGACGCCGGTGGTGCGGGTCGAGCCGATCTGGCGGGAGTGGGTCGCGCGCTGGCCGGTCCCCTCCGCCATGGCGGCCTCATCGCAGGCCGAGGTGTTGCGCGCCTGGGGCAAGCTCGGCTATCCGCGGCGGGCATTGCGGCTGCACGAATGCGCCAAGGTGCTCGCCGCAGAACACGGCGACGAGGTGCCGACCGATGTCGATGTGCTGCTCGGGCTGCCGGGTATCGGCGCGTATACCGCGCGTGCGGTGGCCTGTTTCGCCTACGGACAGCGGGTTCCGGTGGTGGACACCAATGTCCGCCGGGTAGTGGCACGGGCGGTGCACGGGCGCGCGGAGGCGGGTAATCCGTCCACACGCGACCTGCCCGAGACCGAAGCGCTGCTGCCGCGCCGAATCGACCATGCCGCAATGTTTTCCGCCGCACTGATGGAACTCGGCGCGACGGTGTGCACGGCCCGCACGCCGGACTGCGCGCGCTGTCCGCTGCCGGAATGCGCCTGGATCGCGGCGGGCAGGCCGGTCTCCGATGTGGTTCGCAAGACACAGAAGTACGAGGGCACCGATCGTCAGGCGCGCGGGCGGCTGCTCGATGTGTTGCGCGACGCCACCGGTCCGGTCGAGCGGATCCGCTTGGACCTGGCCTGGACCCGCGATCCCGGCCAACGCGACCGCGCTTTGGATTCCCTGCTCGTCGACGGGCTCGTCGAACAAACCTCGGACGGACTGTTCGCCCTGGCAGGCGAGGGCTAGCACCTCATGCGGGGTCGTCGAGGACCTTGCCGAGGAAGGCCTCGACCTCGGTGCGGTAGCGCTCGGGCTGGTCGTCGTGCACCAGGTGGCCCGCGTCCGGGATGCGGACGTGGACCGCGTCGGCGTGGACGGCGGCCATCTGCCGCATCTGGCCCTCGGGGGTGATGGTGAATTCGCCTTCGATCAAGAGCGCGGGGGCCTCGACCGCGCGCCATTGCGCCCAGAAGTCGCGGGTGCCCCACTCCTCGGAAATATCGCGGAACGTCGCGACCGAACCGTGCAGGCGGTAGCCGTCGGGGCCGTGGTCGAAGGAATCGAGGAAATACCGTCCGGCGACCGGGCCGAAGAAATCCAGCACCGCGTCCGCATCCGGAAACGGCTGCGGCCAGGCCTCGATCATGGCCGCCCAGTTCGCGGCGGTGCGGCCACGGAAGTCGGGGGCGATATCCTCGACCACCAGCGCCCGCACCCGCTCCGGGTACTGCGCGGCGAACACCCAGCCGTGCAGGCCGCCCATCGAATGTCCGATGACCACCATGGGTTCGGAAATTTCGGCCGTCGCCGCGGCGAGGTCGTCGATGAAGGCCTCGGTGGTCAATTCCACGGGCGCGGGACGACCGTGACCAGCGGCATCGAAGGTGTAGACATGGCCGAACTCCCGCAGCCAGCCCAGCTGATCGCGCCAGGTGCGGGCACTGCCCATCAGTCCGTGCAGCAGCAGGATCGGCACTCCCGCTCCACCTTCGTCATACAACACTGTGTTTATCTTGCAGCGCCTGCGGCGCTGCGGGTTCGCGGCCCCCTGCTGTCTCGTGTCCGAGCCGTCGAGACTCGCGACTTCGTCGCATACGCTTCGACGACTCGGACACGAGACGGGCCGCGAACCTCGCGCGTAAGACTCGCTCCGTGGGGGTGACGGCAATCGGGGTGTTGGGC
>NZ_JBFAWD010000063.1:0-5579 GCF_040680135.1 Nocardia sp. NPDC052112
CACTGCGCACCCTGACCCGAGAACACCACACCCGTCGAACCCGGAACCACCCGGCCCGAAACCACACCAGAAGTGGTTTCGGCGCGGCTCAGCGCCCGCACACCCGCCAGCAAACCCGCACGGTCCTCGGCCAGGACAACCGCACGATGGTCGAACACCGCACGCGTGGACGCCAACGACAAACCGACATCCACGGGATTCACATCGTGATCACCGACATGGGATGCCAGCCGCTCGGCCTGACCGGCAAGAGCTTGCCCGCTGCGCGCCGAGACCACCCAAGGCAGCAGACCGTCCGCCGGAGCAACCGCCACCGGCTCCGGCTCCGCGGCCGCTGCCTGTTCGATAATGACGTGCGCGTTCGTGCCGCTGATACCGAACGAGGAGACACCCGCACGCCGCGGCCGATCCACCTCCGGCCACACCACCGCCTCGGTCAACAACCGCACCTGCCCCTCGGACCAATCAACCTTGGAACTGGGCGCATCGACATGCAGCGTCTTCGGCAACACCCCGTGCCGCATCGCCATGACCATCTTGATCACACCACCCACACCAGCCGCCGCCTGAGCGTGACCGATATTGGACTTCAACGATCCGAGCCACAGGGGACGATCGGCATTCCGCTCCTGCCCGTATGTGGCCAGCAACGCTTGGGCCTCGATCGGATCACCCAACGTGGTACCGGTGCCGTGCGCCTCCACCACATCCACCTCGGTCGGCGCGATCCCGGCATTGGCCAGTGCCTCCCCGATCACCCGCCGCTGCGAGGGACCGTTCGGCGCGGTCAAACCATTGGACGCACCATCCTGATTCACCGCCGAACCGGTCAGCACCGCAAGGACCCCATGACCGTTGCGACGGGCGTCGGACAGCCGCTCCAGCACCAGGATGCCGACACCCTCCGACCAGCCCACCCCATCGGCGGTGTCGGAGAAGGACTTACACCTGCCATCGGCCGACAGCCCGCGCTGCCGGCTGAATTCCACGAAAGTCTCCGGGGTGGCCATGACGGTGACGCCACCGGCCAGCGCCAGATCACACTCACCCGACCGCAACGACGCCGCCGCCGAATGCATCGCCACCAACGACGACGAACACGCCGTATCCACCGTGACCGACGGCCCCTCCAGCCCGAACACATACGAAACCCGCCCCGAAGCAATAGATCCCGCGTTCGCGTTGGCCGGATAGTCGTGATACATCATGCCGACCCACACACCGGTCCGACTGCCCTTCAACGAACCCGGATCGACACCCGCCCGCTCGAACGCCTCCCACGAAGTCTCCAACAGCAGAAACTGCTGCGGATCCATCAACGCCGCCTCATTCGGACTGATATTGAAGAACGCCGGATCGAACTCCCCAGCGGCATGCAGGAATCCACCCTCACGGGTGTAGGTGCTGTTCGGCTTCTCCCCTGCCGCATCGTAGAGACGATCGATATCCCACCCACGATTCACGGGGAACTGCGACGCCGCATCCGTCCCCGTCGCCACCAGGTTCCACAGCTCCTCAGGGGAACCCACCCCACCCGGATACCGGCATGCCATACCCACGATCGCAATGGGTTCGTCGAGCTGAGGGTTGCGGGTCCGGTCGGCTCCGCGAATGGTGTACTCCGACAGAGCCATTGCCGCGACCTGATGGTCGGCGAACTCACCGGCCAGGTATTCGGCCAGCGCCTGGGGTGACGGATAGTCGAACACCAAACTCGCCGGCAACCGCAGGCCCGTCACGGTCGCGAGGGCATTGCGGAACTCGACCGCGGAAATCGAATCGAAGCCCAGCTCGCTGAACGCCCTATCGGGTGCAATCGCATTCGCATTCCGATGCCCCAGAGTCGCCGCGACCTGACCGCGAACGGTTTCGACGAGCACACCAACGCGCTCGCTGTCGGGAGTCGCGGCCAAACGTGAACGCAACGCCGTAGCGCCGCCGGAAGCCGTCCGACGGCGAGCGGGAAGCAGCCCGGACAGCAGGGGCGTGGCAGACCCCGCGGTGCGGATGCCGTCCAGATCGAGACGGGCCAGCACGGGAGCGGCCGCATCGATTCCGGAAGCAGCGTCGAACAGCGCCAGACCCTGCTCTTCCGTCAGCGGCAGCATGCCCGACCGAGACATCCGGCGCCGCTCGGTGTCGCCGAGCTCCGCGCCCATACCCCCGTCCGCGCCCCACAGACCCCACGCGAGCGATTGCCCGCTGTGCCCGGATGCCTTGCGATGCACCGCCACCGCGTCCAAGCAGGCGTTCGCCGCCGAGTAGTTGCCCTGCCCCGGGTTGCCGAAGGTACCGGCAGCCGAACTGAACAGCACGAACGCCCGCAACGGCAGATCAGCGGTCAGCTCGTGCAGATGCAGGGCGGCGTCGACCTTCGGCCGCAAGACCGCGTCCATCCGCTCCGGGGTGAGCGCAGCGATCGCACCGTCATCGAGCACACCCGCCGTATGGAACACACCGGCGAGCGGACGGTCCGCGGGGATAGCGGCCAGCACCGCGGCCAGCGCGGCCCGGTCGGCGACGTCACACGCGACGAACTCGACCTCGGCGCCGAGCTGCCGCAGCTGGTCCCGCAGTTCGGTTGCACCGGGAGCGGATTCACCGCGCCGGCTCAACAACAACAGCCGGCGAACACCGCGCGCGGCCACCAGATGCCGGGCGAACAACCCACCGAGATAGCCGCTGGCACCGGTGATCAGCACCGTGTCGTCCGGAGCGAAGGACGCGCCGGTGACCGACGAGGGGGTCGCCCGGACAAGTCGCGCACCGAAGACCTGCCCGCCACGCACCGCCACCTGCGGTTCCTCGGCAGCCAGAATCCCGCCCAGCAGGCCGTCGATGTCGGAGTCGCTGTCCACCACCACGATCCGGCCACGGCCCTCCGCCTGGGCCGTACGGACCAGACCGGCTGCGGCGGCACCGGCCAGATTCGTAATATCTTCCCCGGCAACCGATACCGCACCGCTGGTCCGAACCACCAATGCGGACTCGCCCAACCGCTCATCGGCAAGCCACGACTGCAGCACCTGCAGCACACCGTGAGTCGCGGCCCGAACCGCATCCGGATCATTGCCCGCCGGGCAGTCCAACACCACCGCGGCCGGAGCCTTGTCACCCAGATCCGCCCACGACACCGCATCGATTCCGGTCCCGGACACCGAGATCGGTGTCCACTCGACCTGGAACACCGCGCTGCGGGCAACGGATGCACCGGTGGTGAGCTGCGCGGGGTCGATCGGCCGGGACGACAGCTGCCGCACCGTCGCCACCGCGGCTCCGGACGAATCGGCCAGATCCACCGCGACGGCATGGTCACCCACCCGGGTCAACCGCACCCGCAGCGCACCGGCACCCGCCGCGTGCACCGCGACCCCCGACCACTCGAACGGCAACTCCGGACCGGCGCCCTCGGCGCGCAGGTGGCCGGCCGGCCGCAGCGCATGCAGCGCGGCATCGAGCAGCGCCGGATGCAGCCCGAAACCCTCGCCGTCCCGCGGGTCCGGGAGGGCGACCTCGGCGAACACCTCTTCGCCGCGTTGCCACGCCGCCCGCAGGCCCCGGAAGACAGGGCCATACCCGTACCCGGCATCGAGCAGCTCGTCGTAGACGCCATCGACGTTCAAAACCTGCGCGCCGGCCGGTGGCCACGTTGCGAGATCCACGGCCGGCACGGACGCGCTCGGGGCAAGCGCCCCTTCGGCATTCAGCAGCCACGCTGGCGCCGCGTCGACATCCCCGTCCAGGCTGGAGAAGATCCGCACCCCGCGCCGGCCGGTCTCGTCCGCGGGATCGACCACGATGCGCACCGCGGCCCCATCGGACTCCGACAACACCAGCGGGGCCCGCAGCACCAGATCGGCCAGCATCGAGCAGCCGACCCGCTCCCCCGCGTACAGGGCCAGCTCGACGAATCCGGTGCCGGGGAACAATACGGCCCCGAGCACCAGGTGATCGGCCAACCACGGATGGGTTTGCACCGACAGGCGACCGGTCAAGATCATCGCGTCGGAGTCCGGCTGCGATACCACCACCGATACCAGCGGGTGGGCCGTCGCCACCAGACCCATTGCCCTGGCATCGCCGCCGCCGGCGGACCCCTCGGACATCCAGTACCGCCGACGCTGGAAAGCGTAGGTGGGCAGGTCGATTCGGCGGGCTCCGGTACCGGCGTACAGACCCGCCCAGTCGAGGTCGGCGCCCGCGACGAACAACCTGGCCAGGCCGGTCGGCACCGCGGCCACATCGGTCTGGTCCCGACGCGACAGCGCGGCCACGGTCGCCACGCCATCCCCGGTATCGAGCGTCTGCGCGATCATCGGGGTCAGCACCGCGTCGGGGCCGACCTCGGCGAACCGGGACACACCCATACCAGCCATCGCGATGACCGCGTCGGCGAACCGGACGGTGTCGCGGACCTGGCCGACCCAATACGCAGGATCCGACATCTCATCGGCGATCCTGGCCCCGGTCACCGTCGACACCAAGGGGATGCTGGGCCGGCCGAAGGTCAAACCCGCTATCGCCGAGGCGAATTCGGCCAGCATCGGCTCCATCGAGGCCGAGTGGAAGGCGTGCGAGACCCGCAATCGGTGTGTGCGCCAGCCCTGTTCGGCGCACTGTTCGGCGACGGCGAGAACATCGGCTTCGACACCGGACAGCACCACCGACGACGGGCCGTTGACTGCCGCGATCGACACCGCACCGGCCACCAGCAGCGGCAACACGTCGAGCTCGGAGGCACCCACGGCGACCATCGCCCCACCGGCGGGCAGCGCCTGCATCAACCGACCACGCGCGGCCACCAGCACACACGCATCTGTCAGCGACAACACACCGGCCACCTGCGCAGCAGCGACCTCACCGATCGAATGACCAGCCACCACATCGGACCGCACACCCCACGATTCGAGCAACCGGAACAACGCCACCTCGAACGCGAACAGACCTGCCTGCGCGAACACCGTCCGATCCACCAGATCACCGTCCGCCAACGCCACACCCAACGAAACAGGCTGCCCCAAAAGCGGATCCAACTCGGCGACAATCGCATCGAAGTGATCGGCGAACACCGGATAGGCGGTCCGCAGCCCGGCGGCCATACCGGCCCACTGCGCACCCTGACCGGAGAAGACGAAACCCGTCGACCCCGCCGCGACACGACCCGACACCACACCGGGTGCCTGCGTACCGGCCGCCAGCGCCATGGCGCCCGCGAGCAGATCGTCACGGTCATCGGCCAGGACAACCGCACGGTGCTCGAACACCGCACGGGTGGACGCCAGGGAGAAACCGACGTCGACCGGATCGTGGTCGCCCACATGCGATGCCAGGCGAGCGGCTTGAGCGGCGAGAGCCTCGGCGCTGCGAGCCGAGATCACCCACGGCCGCGCAGCCGGTATTGAAGCCGGCTCCGGAACCTGGGCCACCACCGGCGCGGTCACCGGGGCCTGCTCCACGATGAGGTGGGCATTCGTGCCGCTGATGCCGAACGAGGACACACCCGCACGCCGCGGCCGATCCACCTCCGGCCACACCACCGCCTCGGTCAACAAACGGACATGCCCCTCGGACCAATCAAC
>NZ_JBFAWD010000064.1:0-2425 GCF_040680135.1 Nocardia sp. NPDC052112
AAGGATGTTCCGGCGGTGTCCTACTCTCCCACACCCTGTCGAGTGCAGTACCATCGGCGCTGGTGGCCTTAGCTTCCGGGTTCGGAATGGGACCGGGCGTTTCCCCACCGCTATAGCCGCCGTAACTCTATGAAACTATCCACAAACAGCGCGACAACCCCCCGGGATCACACCCGGTTCATTGTCTGCTGCAGTGTCTGTGTGTTGTTTCAGATACCGCACAGTGGACGCGTAGCTTCTTCGTTGGTAAGTCCTCGGCCGATTAGTACCAGTCACCTACACCCGTTACCGGGCTTCCAGTTCTGGCCTATCAACCCCATGGTCTGTGGGGGGCCTTAACCACTCGAAGTGGTGAGAAACCTCATCTTGGAACAGGCTTCCCGCTTAGATGCTTTCAGCGGTTATCCCTTCCGAACGTAGCCAACCAGCAGTGCCCCTGGCGGGACAACTGGCACACCAGAGGTTCGTCCGTCCCGGTCCTCTCGTACTAGGGACAGCCTTCCTCAAGTTTCTGACGCGCGCGGCGGATAGAGACCGAACTGTCTCACGACGTTCTAAACCCAGCTCGCGTGCCGCTTTAATGGGCGAACAGCCCAACCCTTGGGACCTACTCCAGCCCCAGGATGCGACGAGCCGACATCGAGGTGCCAAACCATCCCGTCGATATGGACTCTTGGGGAAGATCAGCCTGTTATCCCCGGGGTACCTTTTATCCGTTGAGCGACACCGCTTCCACATGCCGGTGCCGGATCACTAGTCCCGACTTTCGTCCCTGCTCGAGCTGTCACTCTCACAGTCAAGCTCCCTTGTGCACTTGCACTCGACACCTGATTGCCAACCAGGCTGAGGGAACCTTTGGGCGCCTCCGTTACATTTTAGGAGGCAACCGCCCCAGTTAAACTACCCACCAGGCACTGTCCCTGAACCAGATCATGGCCCGAGGTTAGAGGTCCAATACGATCAGAGTGGTATTTCAACGACGACTCCACACACACTGGCGTGCACGTTTCACAGTCTCCCACCTATCCTACACAAACCGTACCGAACACCAATACCAAGCTATAGTGAAGGTCCCGGGGTCTTTTCGTCCTGCCGCGCGTAACGAGCATCTTTACTCGTAATGCAATTTCGCCGAGTCTGTGGTTGAGACAGCAGAGAAGTCGTTACGCCATTCGTGCAGGTCGGAACTTACCCGACAAGGAATTTCGCTACCTTAGGATGGTTATAGTTACCACCGCCGTTTACCGGGGCTTAAATTCTCAGCTTCGCGGATCACTCCGCTAACCGGTCCTCTTAACCTTCCGGCACCGGGCAGGCGTCAGTCCGTATACATCGTCTTACGACTTCGCACGGACCTGTGTTTTTAGTAAACAGTCGCTTCTCTCTGGTCTCTGCGACCCAACCCAGCTCCCGGAGTAAATCCGTTCACCAGATCAGGTCCCCCTTCTCCCGAAGTTACGGGGGCATTTTGCCGAGTTCCTTAACCACAGTTCTCTCGATCGCCTCAGTATTCTCTACCTGACCACCTGTGTCGGTTTGGGGTACGGGCCGTGTACCAACTCACTAGAGGCTTTTCTCGGCAGCATAGGATCACTGAATTCACCTCAATCGGCTACGCATCACCTCTCAGGCACATGTCGTGCGGATTTGCCTACACAACGCCCTACAGGCTTACACCAGTACAACCACTGACTGGCCCAGCTACCTTCCTGCGTCACCCCATCGCTTGACTACTACACCCAGGATCCCATGCAGCCGCTTCAGGTCTCCCGAAGGAGATCCGTCCACATTTGGATGGTTAGCACAGATGATTCGCCATTGGGCGCGGATACACGGGTACGGGAATATCAACCCGTTGTCCATCGACTACGCCTGTCGGCCTCGCCTTAGGTCCCGACTCACCCTGGGCGGATTAACCTGGCCCAGGAACCCTTGGTCATTCGGCGGACGAGTTTCTCACTCGTCTTTCGCTACTCATGCCTGCATTCTCACTCCCACAGCCTCCACAACTAGCTCACACTGCTGCTTCCAAGGCTGTAGGACGCTCCCCTACCCATCCACACCACTGCACACACCCCCGTAGGGACATGCGGATGTATTGTGTGAATGCCGCGGCTTCGGCGGTGTACTTGAGCCCCGCTACATTGTCGGCGCAGAATCACTTGACCAGTGAGCTATTACGCACTCTTTCAAGGATGGCTGCTTCTAAGCCAACCTCCTGGTTGTCTTCGCGACTCCACATCCTTTTCCACTTAGTACACGCTTAGGGGCCTTAGCCGGCGATCTGGGCTGTTTCCCTCTCGACTACGAAGCTTATCCCCCGCAGTCTCACTGCCACGCTCTCACACACCGGCATTCGGAGTTTGGCTGATTTCGGTAAGCTTGTAGGCCCCCTAGACCATCCAGTAGCTCTACCTCCGGCGTG
>NZ_JBFAWD010000064.1:2520-5525 GCF_040680135.1 Nocardia sp. NPDC052112
CGTGAAACACGTGACGCTGCACCTAAATGCATTTCGGGGAGAACCAGCTATCACGGAGTTTGATTGGCCTTTCACCCCTACCCACAGCTCATCCCCTCAGTTTTCAACCTAAGTGGGTTCGGGCCTCCACGACGTCTTACCGTCGCTTCACCCTGGCCATGGGTAGATCACTCCGCTTCGGGTCTAGAACACGCGACTCAAAACGCCCTATTCGGACTCGCTTTCGCTACGGCTACCCCACACGGGTTAACCTCGCCACATGCCACTAACTCGCAGGCTCATTCTTCAAAAGGCACGCCATCACCCACCCACCCGAAGGTGGCGCAGGCCCTGACGGATTGTAAGCGCACGGTTTCAGGTACTATTTCACTCCCCTCCCGGGGTACTTTTCACCTTTCCCTCACGGTACTAGTCCGCTATCGGTCACCAGGGAGTATTCAGGCTTACCGGGTGGTCCCGGCAGATTCACAGCAGATTTCACGGGCCCGCTGCTACTCGGGCATCATCCACAACAGCCGTTGAGTTTTCACTTACCGGGCTATCACCGTCTACGGCAGGCCGTTCCAGACCACTTCAACTAACCCAACGGTTTCTGACTGTCGCCCAGACCGGCAGATCTGAGAAGAATGACCCCACTACCCCGTCCAGACAACCCCTGCCGGGTATCACATCTGAACGGTTTAGCCTCATCCGCTTTCGCTCGCCACTACTCACGGAATCACAATTGTTTTCTCTTCCTGTGGGTACTGAGATGTTTCACTTCCCCACGTTCCCTCCACACACCCTATATATTCAGATGCGGGTAACACGACATCACTCGTGCTGGGTTTCCCCATTCGGAAATCCTCGGATCTCAGCTCGGTTGACAGCTCCCCGAGGCTTATCGCAGCCTCCTACGTCCTTCATCGGCTCCTGGTGCCAAGGCATCCACCGAACGCTCTTAAACACTTACAAACAAAGATGCTCGCGTCCACTGTGCAGTTCTCAAACAACACACAAAACCGATTCCCGACTCAGCACCAGCCCCGGACCAACATCCAGCGGTATGACTGAAGAACCAGTCTCGTCGTTATCTTGCCTGGAAAGAACGTCCGTTCTCTCAGGACCCAACAGTGTGTCGATATATCCACCGCGACCAACCACCGAGGATTGATCGAATGCGATGAAACCTGCCAGCGTTCCACCCATGAGCATCCGCAGCCCCACATACGGGGACTAAACGGTCTCTGGCACCAGCGTTTACCATCCCCGACTCTTCGAGGTGCGATGCAGAAGTGCTCCTTAGAAAGGAGGTGATCCAGCCGCACCTTCCGGTACGGCTACCTTGTTACGACTTCGTCCCAATCGCCAATCCCACCTTCGACGGCTCCCTCCACAAGGGTTAGGCCACCGGCTTCGGGTGTTACCGACTTTCATGACGTGACGGGCGGTGTGTACAAGGCCCGGGAACGTATTCACCGCAGCGTTGCTGATCTGCGATTACTAGCGACTCCAACTTCACGGGGTCGAGTTGCAGACCCCGATCCGAACTGAGACCGGCTTTAAGGGATTCGCTCCACCTCACGGTATCGCAGCCCTCTGTACCGGCCATTGTAGCATGTGTGAAGCCCTGGACATAAGGGGCATGATGACTTGACGTCGTCCCCACCTTCCTCCGAGTTGACCCCGGCAGTCTCTCACGAGTCCCCGCCATAACGCGCTGGCAACATAAGATAAGGGTTGCGCTCGTTGCGGGACTTAACCCAACATCTCACGACACGAGCTGACGACAGCCATGCACCACCTGTACACCAACCACAAGGGGGCACCCATCTCTGGATGTTTCTGGTGTATGTCAAACCCAGGTAAGGTTCTTCGCGTTGCATCGAATTAATCCACATGCTCCGCCGCTTGTGCGGGCCCCCGTCAATTCCTTTGAGTTTTAGCCTTGCGGCCGTACTCCCCAGGCGGGGTACTTAATGCGTTAGCTACGGCACGGATCCCGTGGAAGGAAACCCACACCTAGTACCCACCGTTTACGGCGTGGACTACCAGGGTATCTAATCCTGTTCGCTACCCACGCTTTCGCTTCTCAGCGTCAGTTACTTCCCAGAGACCCGCCTTCGCCACCGGTGTTCCTCCTGATATCTGCGCATTTCACCGCTACACCAGGAATTCCAGTCTCCCCTGAAGTACTCTAGTCCGCCCGTATCGACCGCAAGCCCACCGTTGAGCGGTAGGTTTTCACGATCGACGCGACGAACCGCCTACAAGCTCTTTACGCCCAGTAATTCCGGACAACGCTCGCACCCTACGTATTACCGCGGCTGCTGGCACGTAGTTGGCCGGTGCTTCTTCTACAGGTACCGTCAGTTTCCCTTCGTCCCTGTCGAAAGAGGTTTACAACCCGAAGGCCGTCATCCCTCACGCGGCGTCGCTGCATCAGGCTTCCGCCCATTGTGCAATATTCCCCACTGCTGCCTCCCGTAGGAGTCTGGGCCGTGTCTCAGTCCCAGTGTGGCCGGTCACCCTCTCAGGTCGGCTACCCGTCGTCGCCTTGGTAGGCCATTACCCCACCAACAAGCTGATAGGCCGCGGGCCCATCCTGCACCGATAAATCTTTCCACCACAAGACATGCATCCCATGGTCATATCCGGTATTAGACCCAGTTTCCCAGGCTTATCCCGAAGTACAGGGCAGATCACCCACGTGTTACTCACCCGTTCGCCGCTCGTGTACCCCGAAGGGCCTTACCGCTCGACTTGCATGTGTTAAGCACGCCGCCAGCGTTCGTCCTGAGCCAGGATCAAACTCTCCGTTGAAGACTCACAATCACACCCCAAAAGGTGCAATCAGAAGAATTAACCAGAGTCCGAAAACCATGGCAAAATCAAACGCCAGCAAAAGTATTTGCTGACAAAATGTCCAACCCTCACCACACGGGGGTATGAGAGAGCCGGAACCAAAAAATATTTGGCACTGACATTCATCGACACACTATTGAGTTCTCAAAGAACACACGCAC
>NZ_JBFAWD010000065.1:0-4406 GCF_040680135.1 Nocardia sp. NPDC052112
ACACGCAACCGAATCCCGAGACAGCCCAAAACCGTTCGCGCATACCGCCGCTGCAACTGTTCGCGCCGTCCACGCGGCATAACGACATTGACAACAGGAAATCGGGCGACGAGTGGCGGAGTCAGCAGATCTGCACCCAGCTACCGACTGCGGTCACCGTAATTGGGCGGCTCGTCGGCAAGTGCCGCCGCTGCTAGCTCGTCGGCTGCCCGCATCAGCGTAGACACCACCGGATGACCCGAACCCAGCAGCGCCGCAACCTTTTCGGTGACCGTCTGGAGTTCATCGCGCAGTTGCCGCGACACTGTCATGTCGGAACTCATGGGCTCGACTCCTATCCTCGGGATGCACACTTGCTTGCCGGAACGTCTACCGATCCGGACCTGTCACTGAACGTGAACGGGTGTCCCTGGATACTGCCCCAGATCTCCACCGCCGCGCGCCACGACCCGGCATAGCAGGGGGCCGACACCTCGTATCTGGCATCGGGAGCCGGAAGCGTACGATTCGGCTGCGTCGCCGACGCTACTTCCCACCGCGAGCTACCGGCGGGATTGAATTCCAGCTTCAACACCACGGTATGTTCCTCCGGTGGCTCGGTGCACTGGGCGACACCTCGCGCCACCACTTGTGGCGGTAGCACAGTGGGACGTGTCCAGGTGAATTCGAACCCGCAGTCCTTCGCGGCGGCGTACGCGGGGCCAGTGCCGTCTGTCACGTTGCCCGCGCCCATGGGCAAGGCGATGGTGCATGCCGCGAGGGTGGTTCTGACAATCTTCATCTGTTCCTCCATCAGGGGTTACGAGAACGGCACGGCACTACGCGGCGGGGTCGGGCCGTTTGTTGTGACGGGCACACGCCACAACGTAGGGCGGGGTTTTCCAGCCCGCTGCGCGCATCGACTCGTAGATCTGTGTGAGCTGCTCGGCGGTCGGCGGCGCGCTAGGCGCGACGGCGGTGGTGAACTCTTCGATCTGCTCGGGGTTGCCGTGATGCTGGTAGCTGGTTTCATACATGGGGGCTTTGGGTCCTCTGGGTCTTGATGCGGGCGTTGGTCACAGCAGCCAGCCGGGCCAGTCGTCGACCCAGACGACCGGCCGGGGATAGGCCCCGTCACCGATGCACGCCCACAACACGTTGGTGGGCATGCTGTGGAGACGTTGTTTCACGGTGACGATGTCGGCGAACAGGGCAGTGTGAGGCCGCACGAACGGTTTTCCGTCCGGGTTCCACGCCTGGATGCAGGCCAGGGACCAGCCGAGATGATCGCCGACTCGAATGTCGGGGTCGGCACCCAGATTCGGTTGCTGTGTCGCCAATGCCACAGCTGCTTGTAGGGGACCCCGGACCGCAGCGCGAACTGGCCGAGCCCGAAATAGCGGCGGACTCCGGCATCGTGTCGACCGGGTTGGTAGAACTTGGGAGTCGGCATGTTCGCCGCGCGCGGCTTCACTGCTCGATCTCGACATCGACGACGGCCTCCGGTTCGATATCGATGAACGCGGCGGGCAGCCAGTCTTGCCCGTCCAGTTCGCGGCCATCGAAATCGACGAAGTCGAACTCTTCGATCCAGCCGTCCTCATCCGGGATGCCGGTCGCTCCGTCGCTGAAGATGATGAGGCTCACCGGACGTGCCGCTCACTCGCCGGGACGATCCGCCCGGACTCCACCAGCGTCGTGTACGCCATGCGCTTCGCGGCGCAGCGATCGATTGTGCAGTCCAGCCGTTCCCGCATCATCGCGTGCGCATCGTCGACGGTGTACCCGATCTCGGGTGCATGGTGGCAGGTGTCCTCGGAGGCGACCCGGTGCAGGATTTCACCGGCAGGCACCGAGCTTTCGGGTGTGCCGTCAGGGTCAATGATGGAGGGCAGGAAGTAGACGATCAGACCCATCCCCGCAACGACGGCGGCGATGACGGTGAGAGTCATGAGTTCTGCGGGCATTGGGCGATACCCCTCGGTGCGTTGTTCCGGTTGAGTGCACTCGGCGCCGGGGATGTCGGGCTCGCTGATCCGAGGACACAAGATCGGTGAGCGCTCCCTCCGAGGAGGGACGGAGCCTGGGCCACATCGACCCGGCGCCGGGTGGCTGTGCCAACCATCGCGCCTGTTTGAGCACGTCGGAAGCCCGCCGCGGTCTACGCTGGTCTACCTGGCGGTCTACTTCGGTCTACGCACGGTGGACGTTCTCACAGCAGGGGGCGAATGTTGGGTATGCAGGTCAAATGGACCGGCGCCGAAGCCACCGCTTTGCGGGAAGCTTTGGGGCTTACCCAAGTTCGGTTTGCCTCACGCGCGGGCATCGCGAAGAGCACGGTGACGAAGTGGCGACACTTGGGCGACGCCATCGAATTGGGCGACAAATGCGCCGAAATTATGGAGACAATGCTCAGCCGAGCGACGGCTGAGCAACGCGCTCGATTCACCACTGCGATCGGCGGCAAACCTGCCGATGATCTTCCTGCGGATAGTGTTGGCATCCAATGGATTCCGGGCATGTGGACTGCGGACGCAACCATAGTCGCCAACGACCTGACCAGGGAGGACCTGATTTTGGATCGTCGCCAGATCAGCAAGGCGCTACTCGGAGTAGTGATCGGCGCACCGCTACTCGAACCGCTCGAGTGGTGGCTACGTCACGGTAGCGCGATTACGATTCCGGGCTGTGCCAGGCCGGGGGTAGGGGTGCAGGAGGTTGAGCAGCTGGAGAACGCGGCTCGAGTTTTCCGTGCATGGGACGACCAGCATGGTGGTGGGTTGCGCCGGAAAGCTGTTGTCGGCCAACTGAGCGAAGTGAACGAGCTGCTCAGGGAAGCCCATCCGCCAGAGATCCGCCGTCGGCTGGCCGGAACGATGGCACAGCTCGCGGAAACGGCGGCCATGATGTCGTGGGACTCCGGTCAGCAGACTCTCGCCCAGCGCTACTACGCGCTCGCAGTCCGAGCCGCCCGCGAAGCCGACGATCCAGCGTTCTGCGCGCTCGCACTCGCAGGAATGGCACGCCAACTGCTTTCGCTGGGCCGACCATCGGACGCGCTCGAACTGATCCGGCTCGCCCAGAACTACGCTGCGGGTCACCTCACCCAGACCGCCGAAGCCATGCTGCACACCCGCGAAGCATGGGCCTACGGGCAGTTAGGGCGGACGACGGCGTTCCGCAAAACCTGCGAGAAGGCGTATGAAGCGTTCGAGCACTCCGAGCCCGGCGTCGACCCGTACTGGATCCACTACTTCGACGCCGCCGAGTTGTCCGGCACGCTCGGTGGCCGATTGCTCGACATCGCGCGCCGGGATCAGTCGTTTGCGGGTGAGGCCGCTGGATACATCGACCGCGCGATCCAATTGCGGCAACCGGACCGACGGCGCTCGGCGGCGCTGGATCAGTTGGGGATGGTCGAGGCCAGGCTGATCGAGGGCGAACCGGAGGAAGCGTGCCGTGCTGGGCACGCTGCGCTGCAGGTGGTCGAACAGACCGCGTCTGACCGCGTGGCCAAGAAGCTCGCGAGGGTGTACAACCGCACCGAACAGTTTGTCAACGTCGGTGTGGTGGCCGAACTGCGCGAGCGCATGCGGCCCCTCGTCGCGGCAACGGCATAGGAGTCGTCTGCATGGTGCGTATCGGGGTCACCGGGCACATGAACATCACCGAGGCCACCGTGCCGCTGGTGTACGAGGCGATCAGCAAGATCCTCGGGAGTGACACGGTCTCCGACCTGGTTGGCATCAGTTGCATTGCACATGGCGCCGATTCGGTATTCGCGAAGGCGGTGCTCGATGCTGGCGGAGCGCTCGAAGTCGTGCTGCCGTCGCGGAACTACCGCGAACGCAAGGTGAAACCGGACCATGCCGAACTGTTCGACAAGCTGCTCAGCAGCGCATCGAAGGTGCACGTAATGGACTTCGACGACGCTGGCAGGGAGGCGTACGAAGCCGCGAACGAAGTCATGCTGTCATCGTGTTCCCGGCTAGTCGCGGTGTGGGATGGGGATGCAAGTCAGCGGGGCGGTACCGGCACCGTGGTCGAGCTTGCCCGTGAGCGCGGCGTGCCAGTCGAAATCGTCTGGCCGGATGGCGCTGCGCGGGAGTAAATGCTGCTCGGTAGGTTCGCGGTCGGTTACTTCGGACCGTCGTCCTCCTGGGCTGCAAGGTCTCACAATCGGTATCGGTACACGGTCGGCTCGCCCCTTCAGCGACGATCCGGATCGACCGCCAGGCCGCCGATCAGAAAATCGCCCGGTGGCCGAAGCCCTGGCGACGGAACGGTCGAACCGCCGCGACAGCGCTGAAATGCGGACTCCGGCCGAGCAGGCGCCCGGTCGGCCTCGTGACCGTGTCCTTCGATCAGTCTGTCGACACCGCAGACTCGGCAACTCGATGGCCGGAGCCCCTGCGCCGGAACGGTCG
>NZ_JBFAWD010000066.1:0-4396 GCF_040680135.1 Nocardia sp. NPDC052112
GGTGGTGTTGGCGCGTCGTGATCGTGCCGACGCGTCCGCGGTGTTGGGCGGGGTGGCTGGATTGTTCGTGGCCGGCGCCGAGGTGAACTGGGCCGCTCTCCATTCCGGAGGTCAGCGCGTCGACCTGCCCACCTATGCCTTCCAGCATCAGCGCTTCTGGCTGGATCCCAAGGAGGCGCTGGCGCTGTCGTGGCTGGGCGCCGAACTGGGCGGCGTCAGCTCGCTCGGGCTGGATATGGTGGCGCATCCGCTGCTGGGTGCGGTTGTGCCGCATCCGGATTCGGGCGGCGTCAGCTTCACCGGCCGGTGGACCGTGGACTCCGTCGAATGGCTGGCCGATCACAGCGTGCTCGGTACCGTATTGCTGCCCGGCACCGGATTCGTCGAGCTGGCGGGTTACGTCGGCGGTGTGCTCGGTTGTGCCGTGCTCGATGAGTTGGTCCTGCAGGCTCCGTTGACCGTGCCGGCCGAGGGCAGCGTCTCGGTGCAGGTCGTGGTGACTGCGGCCGACGAGTCCGGTCGTCGTCGGTTGAGTGTGCATTCGCGGCAGGCCGCCGAGGGGCCGTGGTTGCTGCACGCCGAAGGTGTGCTGGCGCCGGATGAGGTGGTGGCCGATTTCGATCTCGCCGCGTGGCCGCCGGCGGGTGCCCAGCCCCTGGACATCGACGGCGTCTATGACGAGCTACTCGATATCGGGTACGGCTACGGCCCGTTCTTCCAGGGTTTGCAGGCGGCGTGGCGGCGCGGTGACGAGTTGTTCGCCGAGGTCGCGCTGCCGGATCCACAGGACGGCAAGGGATTCGGCATCCATCCGGCGCTGTTCGACGCGGCGCTGCACGCCGGGATCGTGCACGGTCTTCGCGGTGGCGTCGAGGGTTTCCCGGCCCTGCCGTTCAGCTGGAACCGCGTGGTGCTGCACGCGGCCGGCGCGAGCGCCGTCCGGGTTCGCATCGTGGTCGAGGGCAACCGCTTCGCGCTCCAGTTGGCCGACGAGCGGGGCGGGCCGGTGATGTCGGTGGGGGCCTTGGTATCTCGGCCGGTGTCGGCCGATCGCCTGCAGTCGGGGCGGGTGGACGACGCCCTCTTCGGCGTGGAGTGGGTCGCTGCCGCGCCGTCGGCGGAGAGCATCGAGCCGGGCCGGGTGGCGGTACTGAACGGTGATGTCGCCGCGCTGATCACCGAGTTGGACGCGGCCCAGGATCCGGTTGTTCCGGAGATCGTGTTGTGGGAGATCCCCGCTCACCACGGTGCGCCGCCGGAGGCCGCCCGACGGATCGCGATCGGTGTGCTCGACACTGTGCGCGGCTGGCTGGTCGAACCGCGTTTCGCCGGTGCACGTTTGGTGGTGCTGACCAGACATGCGGTGGCCGTTGCCGACTCGGAGCAGGTCGATCTGGCCCAAGCGCCGGTGTGGGGCATACTGCGTGCCGCGCAGGCCGAACACCCTGGCCGATTCCAGCTTCTCGACCTGGACCGGGATGAGCAGGACCAGCAGCGTGATGCGCTCGCTATCGCCGCGGTGGCCACGTCTGCTGCGCTGGAACCCGAGGCTGCGCTGCGCGGTGCGACCCTGCTCGTGCCGCGGTTGAGTCGTCACGCGCCCGGTTCGATCGTGCGGTTGTCCGAGCCGGGGACGGTGTTGGTGACCGGTGGTACGGGTGGTTTGGGTGGGGTGATAGCTCGGCATCTGGTGACCGAATACGGTGTGCGTCATCTGCTTCTGACGTCTCGGCGTGGCATGGATGCTCCGGGGGCGGCGGAATTGCGCGCGGAGCTGACCGGGCTGGGCGCGGAGGTGAGTATCGCTGCGTGTGATGTGTCGGATCGGTCGGCGTTGGCGGCGTTGCTGGATGGTATTTCAGTTGAGTGTCCGTTGGTGGGTGTGGTGCATGCGGCGGGGGTCGCGGATAACGGTCTGGTCGAATCGATTACGGCTGAGCGGGTCGACTATGTGTTCGGGCCCAAGGTCGATGCGGCGTGGCATCTGCACGAGCTGACGCGTGATGCGTCGTTGTCGTTGTTCGTCTTGGTGTCCTCGGCAGGCGGGTTGGTGCTGGCCGCCGGTCAAGCGAATTACGCCGCGGCGAATGTCTTCCTCGATGCCCTCGCGGCGCATCGTCACAACCTGGGATTGCCGGCAACCGCTATCGACTACGGGTTGTGGGCACGATCGTCCGGGCTCGGTGTCGAGCTATCGGAGGCCGAATTCGATCTGCTGCGCCGGCAGGGCTTTCCGCCGATTTCCGAGGCCGAGGGTCTGAGGCTGTTCGATGCCGCGATCGCGACCGATACCGCGCAGCTGGTGGCGCTGCGGGTCGATCCTGCGGTGCTCCGGACGCGCGGCGAGCTGATCCCCGCTCTGGTCCGTGCGCTCGCACCGATCCCCGCGCGCCGCACCAACCGAAGCGCGGCAGGTCAGGCTTTCGCCCGGAAGCTGGCGGGCTTGTCGGATGCGGATCGTGCGCGTGCTCTGCTCGATCTCGTTCGTTCGGTGGCTGCTGCCACGCTCGGGCATGTGTCGGTGGATGCTGTTGAGCCGCAGCAGGCTTTTCAGCAGTTGGGGTTCGATTCGTTGAGTGCGGTCGAGTTCCGTAACAAGCTGAATGCTGCGACGGGTCTGCAACTGCCGGCGACGTTGGTCTTCGATTACCCGAACGCGCAGGTTGTCGCCGAGTACATCGATTCCCAACTCTCCGGCACGAGCCAGGATGTCGCGGTCACTGCCAGTAGGGCGGCCGGCGACGACCCGATCGCGGTGGTGGCGATGAGCTGCCGCTACCCCGGTGGCGTGGCCTCTCCCGAAGACCTGTGGAGCCTGGTTGCCGAGGGCGTGGACACCACGGGTGATCTGCCCGCGGATCGTGGCTGGGACATCGATGGCATCTACGATCCGGAACCCGGTAAGCCGGGGAAGACGTATGCCCGGCAGGGTGGTTTCCTGTACTCCGCGGCCGATTTCGACGCGGACTTCTTCGGGATCAGTCCCAACGAGGCTTTGGTGATGGATCCGCAGCAGCGGATGTTGTTGGAGATTTCGTGGGAGGCGTTGGAGCGGGCCGGTGTGGATCCGGCGGTGCTGCGCGGCAGTTCGACCGGTGTCTTCGCCGGCGTGATGTACCACGACTACGCGCTGGGCGCCGGTACCGGCAACAGCGTCGCCGGCAGCCTGGTCTCCGGTCGCATCGCCTACACGCTGGGCTTGGAAGGTCCTGCGGTGTCGGTGGATACGGCATGTTCGTCGTCGCTGGTGGCCATGCACTTGGCCGCCCAGTCGCTGCGGTCGGGCGAATGCGATCTGGCGTTGGCCGGTGGTGTGGCGGTGATGTCCACCCCGGAGATGCTTGTCGAGTTCAGCCGGCAGCGCGGGTTGTCGCCGGATGGCCGGTGTAAGTCCTTCGCGGATGCGGCCGATGGGGTGGGCTGGTCCGAGGGTGCCGGAATGTTGGTGTTGGAGCGGTTGTCGGACGCGCGTCGCAATGGTCATGATGTGCTTGCGGTGATTGCTGGTTCGGCGGTGAATCAGGATGGTGCGTCGAATGGTTTCTCCGCGCCGAATGGTCCGTCGCAGCGGCGGGTGATTCGGCAGGCGTTGGCGAATGCCGGTGTGTCGCCGACCGAGGTGGACGTGGTCGAGGCGCACGGCACCGGTACGACTCTGGGCGATCCGATCGAGGCGCAGGCGCTGCTGGCGACCTATGGCCGAGATCGGGATGCGGATCGGCCGCTGTGGCTCGGATCGTTGAAGTCGAATATCGGTCACGCTCAGGCGGCGGCTGGTGTGGGGGGTGTGATCAAGATGGTCATGGCGATGCGGCACGGCGTGCTGCCCAAGACGCTGCACGTCGATCGGCCGAGCACGAAGGTTGACTGGTCCGAAGGGGATATCCGGCTGCTGACCGAACCGGTGGCGTGGCCGGAGGTGGATCGGCCGCGGCGTGCGGGTGTGTCCTCGTTCGGCCTCAGCGGCACGAACGCTCACCTCATCGTCGAACAGGCGCCCGCTGCGGACCCGGCTCCGGTGGTCAAAACCCGTCCGGCGGCCGGGGTTTTGCCGTGGGTGGTCTCGGCGCGGAGCAGCGAGGCACTGGCCGAGCAGGCCCGGCGGCTGGCCTCCTGTGTCGGCGATCACGATTCGATCGACATCGGATTCTCGCTTGCCGCCTCGCGAGTGTTGTTCGAGCATCGGGCCGTGGCGTTCTCGCCCGAGGACGACGTCCTGCGGGTCGGTATCCAGGCGCTCGGGCGCGGCGAAACCACTTCTGGTGTGGTTTCGGGCCGGGTGGTTCCGGGTTCGACTGGGTTGGTGTTCTCGGGTCAGGGTGCGCAGTGGGCTGGTATGGCGGTCGAGTTGTGTGCGGTGTATCCGGTGTTCGCCGAGCATTTCGATGCGATTGTC
>NZ_JBFAWD010000067.1:0-4301 GCF_040680135.1 Nocardia sp. NPDC052112
GGCGGGCCAGCGCGAAGCGGCCGCCGACCTGACACAGCACACACCGACTGTGCGGTCCAGGCAGTTGCTTGCCTGACCACCGCGCGATGTTTTCGGCCTCCAGGCCATGAAACGCGAATAGCGCATCGGTAGACCAGTAGTCTCGTGGCCCTGCGCTGCCGATGTAGTCGGTGATCGAGGAAATCTCGGACGCGATAGGCGATTCCGAGGTGACCCGCACCTCGGCGGCGCACCGCAGCAAACTATGAATTATGCGGGCTGGGCTGCCACGGGGATGAGAACCGACTCCGGTAAACGATCTGAACAAGGTCCGAAATACCTGACGGTCGTTGACCTACTGATCCTCGCTGTCGGCACCTTATCGCCGAATAGGTGGAATGGGCGCGGCAATTCGACGCGGGTCGATCGCGCCGCCGGGTGTTCTCGGTGAACATATGGTCACTGGAACAGCTTCAATAGATTCACGGTCAGCCGATAGATACCGTAGGAGAACGGTGCGGCGACCCACGCCCATGCGAAGATCAGCAGCGGAATACGCTGCGGCCCAGCTGATTCGACGCTCTCGGATTCGGTCATACCCGATCTCCCTCGGTGACGACGGCCGACGCGGCGACCTTGCGGTGGTGTTTCGCCGCGACCGGGCGAATCAGTTCGTTGGCGGCGAATCCGACGCACAGCAGTGTGATCATGATCGCGAACGCCGGACCGTACAGTGCGGAGCCGGTCTTTCCGTGTCGCACACCCGAATCCGCGATGGCGTTGATGATCAGGGGCCCGGCGACCCCGGCTACCGACCATGCGGTCAGCAGCCGGCCATGAATTGCGCCCACTTGATATGTCCCGAACAGATCCTTGAGATACGCCGGAATCGTTGCGAATCCGCCGCCGTAGAACGACAGGATCACCATGGCGCCGGCGATGAACAGGGCCTTGTTGGTCTGACCGACCGACCAGACCAACAGGTATGCCAGTGCACCGACGCCGAGGTAGATACGGTACATATTCTTGCGGCCGATCAGGTCCGATAGCGACGACCAGCCGATCCGTCCGGCCATATTGGCGGCGGACAGCACCGCGACGAATCCCGCCGCCGCGGCGGTCGATACCGGAGTCGAGGTCTGTTTGAAGAAGTCGATCACCATCGGCGCAGCCTTCTCCAAAATGCCGATACCCGCGGTGACGTTGAAGCACAACACGATCCACAATAGCCAGAACTGCGGTGTCCGGATCGCATCATTGGCAGCGACATCGTTGCTACTCACCAACTTCGCCGCTTTCGCCGATGGCGCCCAGCCCGCCGGACGCCAACCCGGCGGCGGCACCCGTACGAGCAACACGCCCACCGACATGAACACCGCGTATGTCAGGCCCATGACCAAAAAGGTTTCGGCGATGCCGACGTGATCTCGACCGAAATACGAGAGCAGTTCGGTGGTCCACGGTGACGCGATCAGCGCACCGCCGCCGAAGCCCATGATCGCGAAACCTGTTGCCATGCCCGGCCGGTCGGGAAACCAGCGGATCAGGGTGGACACCGGTGAGATATAGCCGATGCCGAGCCCGATTCCGCCGATGAATCCGTACCCGAACACGATCAGCCAGTAGGCGTTCACCGCCGCACCGAGCGCCGAAATCAGCAGCCCGGACGAGAAACACACCAGCGATATGGTCATCGCCCAGCGCGGCCCTCGGCGCTCGACGAGCGTCCCGCCGAATGCCGCTGACAATCCGAGCATGACAATGGCCAGCTGGAAGGGTAGCGCACTCCCAGTACCTGAGACATGCATCGCCTTTTCCAATGGCGGTTTGAATACACTCCAGGCGTAAGCCTGCCCGATGGCCAGATGGATGGACAGTGCCGCAGGCGGAACCAGCCAGCGACTCCAACCTGGCGGTGCGATGATCCGGGAATACCCGATGGCGCCGGCTTCGGTTACTGCGGTCATACTGCGATCTCCACATCTCGCTATGCGGTGATCATATGGCTCGCGACCCATCGTGATAGTGGTTCTGCGCAACCGGGTTGGGTTCCGGACCGCCGAAAATCCAACGAGCTCTGCGTATCTCCCCGATCCCGGGCGAATTTCGTGGCTCGGGCTGCGGGATCGGGGTTCGTGGCCGGCGGCGACAAGGGTTTTGGGATTGCCGACCTCCTGGCTTGCCTTGTTGCGTAACGGACTTCGCTCGGCGGTGTGTGCCTGCAGCGCTGGCATCAACGTTGATGACACCGGCTGCCACCGGGTGGTGGCACCTTCTTCTCGTAGCAGGACCACGCACTGGAAGGAGGTCGAGGTCCTCGGGGCGAATTTCGAGGTGGCCGCGGCGCCGACATGCTGTCTCGGTGAGCAACATCTCCCGGGCTTCCCGGCTATCCCTGGCTGGCGTTCGGTCCGGTTGTGGCCATGCTGTCCGGTGTGAATCGACGTCGGCGGGTGTTGTGAAACACTGCCAGTGATAGCTACACATTCGCTACGATTTTGGTCGTTCCGGCCCGATCTTCTCGCGCCGGAGACCGTCAACGCCGACCCGCTCGCTTTCCGGAATAACTGGCACAGGCTCGACGCCCGCGGCGCCACGGCATGGTCGCAGAATCCGCGCCGCGACCGGCACCGAAACCGACGACCGGACCAAGGAAGTCTGATGGCCGAGACCGCTCGCACAGAGATCGCCTCGTCGCAACGCTGGCCGCGGTTGCGGGTCGAGGAGTGGACCGATACCCGCGACACGGTGCACATGTGGACCCAGATCATCGGCAAGATTCGACTCGCTCATGCGCCGATGGTCAACCACTGGTGGCAGGTCACCCTCTACGTCAGCCCGCGGGGGTTGACCACCTCCGCGATGCCCTACGAGGCCGGTGTATTCGACATCGAGTTCGACTTCAACGCGCATCGGTTGCACATACGAACCAGTGATGGCGACAGCCGTCAGGTCGCTCTGGAACCCAAGCCGGTTGCACAGTTCTATGCCGAAACGATGGGTGCGCTCGACGAGCTCGGCATTGCGGCAGAAATTCAGGCGAAGCCCAACGAGGTCGCTACTGCGATCCCGTTCGCCGACGACTACGAGCATGCTTCCTATGATCGCGACGCCGTGCATCTGTTCTGGCGCCAACTCGTCGTGGCCAATCGAGTAATGAGCGAGTTTCGCTCGTATTTCATCGGCAAGGTGAGCCCGGTGCACTTCTTCTGGGGCGCCATGGATCTGGCCTGCACCAGGTTCTCCGGCCGCGCCGCGCCGAAGCATCCGGGCGGCGCACCCAACTGCGGTGATTGGGTGATGGTGGAGGGCTATTCCCACGAGTTGAGCAGCTGCGGATTCTGGCCGGGTGGCGGTGAAGAAGGCGCCTTCTACGCCTACGCCTATCCCGAACCCGACGGCTTCGCCGACTATCCGGTCGGTCCTCGCCACGCCTTCTACAGCACCGTCAACGGCCAGTTTCTGCTGCCCTACGAGGCGGTACGCACCGCGGCAGATCCTGAACGAACCCTTCTGGAATTCCTGCACACCACCTATCAAGCGGCCGCCGATCGCGGCAAGTGGGACCGCGCAGCACTCGAATGCGATCCGCACCGGTGGGACCAGAAACGGCGAACACTGAACCCATGGAGGGAATCGTGACCAGTCGGAACGACCTACCCGCTCCTGAACAGGGACTTCTCTTGACGCATTTCCTGACCGTGCGCGACGTGGCTCGGTCCCGAGATTTCTACGCCGAAATTTTCGGCGGCCGGGTCGTGTTGGAGGAGAACCCGGCCATCGTCAAGGTCGCCAACAGCTGGATCATCATGAACCCGGGCGGCGGCCCGACCCCGGACAAACCCGATACCACTCTGACTCCCCGCGAACCAGGTGATCCGGTCTCGTCGTTTTTGAACGTGCGGGTCGCCGACATCGCCGCGTTCTACTCCGACGCCAAATCCAAAGGGGCGCAATTCCTCACCGAACCACTCGACCGCAAAGCCGAGATCCGGTGCTATCTGCGCGACCCAGATGGCTACCTCATCGAGATCGGCCAGGCCACCGGCATGCGCCACGGCATATACGCCGACCGGGATGCGGGGAGCGCTGAAAAGGGGGAAAGCTAGCGGCTTTGGCATTGGGCTCATTCGAGGCGGCGTGTGGTTGGGCGTGTGTGCCAGCAGTAGCGGGTGCGGGCGCGCTGGATAGGTCCAGGTCATGGCATTGATCTGATCCGTGCTGTGGGACCGAAGGCCTACTCGCTATGACCAGTTCACCCTCGCGCCCGGAAAGCGTGACCGTGCGAGCGCTTCTCGATATCAATTGGCCCCGTTGCGGTA
>NZ_JBFAWD010000068.1:0-4010 GCF_040680135.1 Nocardia sp. NPDC052112
CGACGCACCATCCTGATTCACCGCCGAACCAGCAATCACCGCAAGCACATCATGACCATTGCGACGCGCGTCCGACAACCGCTCCAACACCAACACACCGGCGCCCTCGGACCACCCGACACCATCGGCGGTGTCGGAGAACGACTTACACCGGCCGTCCGGCGACAAGCCCCGCTGCCGGCCGAACTCGAGGAACATGTCCGGGGTCCCCATCACCGCCACGCCGCCGGCCAGTGCCAGATCGCACTCACCGGACCGCAGCGACTGCGCGGCGAGATGCAGGGCGACCAGCGAGGACGAGCACGCGGTATCCACGGTGACGGACGGTCCTTCCAGACCGAACACATATGACACCCGGCCCGAAACCAAGCTGCCCGCGGCGCCGCTGCCGGTACCGGTGCGCTGGGCGTAGTCGTGGTACATCAGGCCGGTGAAGACACCGGTCGAACTGCCGCGCAGCACCGCCGGATCCACACCGGCCCGCTCCAACGCCTCCCACGAAATCTCCAACAACATCCGCTGCTGCGGATCCATCACCAAAGCCTCGTTGGGACTGATCCCGAAGAAGTCCGCGTCGAAATCGGCCGCGGAGTACAGGAATCCACCCTGCCGGGTATAGGTCTTACCCGCCTTACCGGGTTCGGGATCGTAGATGCCCTCGACATCCCAGCCACGATCCGCCGGCATCTCGCCGGTGCTGTCGGTGCCGGAAGTGACCAGGTCCCACAGGTCTTCGGGCGAGGCCACGCCACCGGGGTAGCGACAGCTCATCGCCACCACCGCGATCGGGTCGTCGCCTGTGCGCACCCGGCTGATCACGGGCTTTTCGACCGCCGCGGCGCCGGTGAGCTGGGAATCGATGTACTCGGCGACAACCTGCGCGTTCGGGTAATCGAAGACCAACGTCGCCGGCAGTTGCAGACCCGTCGCAGCATTCAGCTTGTTACGGAACTCGACCGCACTCAACGAATCGAACCCCAACTGCTGAAAAGCCTGCTGCGGCTCAACAGCATCCACCGACACATGCCCGAGCGTGGCAGCAGCCACCGAACGAACGAGATCGAGCAGAGCACGCGCACGATCCGCATCCGACAAGCCGGCCAGCTCGAGCGCAAAAGCCTGGCCGGCAGCGGTCCTGGTCTGCCTGCGGGCCAGGGCGGGTGCCAACGAGCGGACCAGAGCGGGGATCTGCTCGCCGCGCGTCCGGAGCATCGCAGGATCGACCCGCAGCGCCACCAACTGCGCGGTATCGGTCGCGATCGCGGCATCGAACAGCGCCAGACCCTCGGCCTCGGTCAGCGGGGGGAAGCCCTGGCGACGCATCCGATCGAAGTCATCTTCGGACAGCTCGACACCGAGCCCGGACGATCGCGCCCACAGCCCGTAATCCACAGCCGTCGCCGGCAATCCCAGACTCCGGCGGTGTGCCGCGAGCGCATCCAGGAAGACGTTCGCCGCGGCGTAGTTCGCTTGACCGGCGGCCAGCACCAACCCGCCTGCCGAGGACACCAAGACGAACAACGACAGCGACGCATCACGCGTCAGCTCGTGCAGATGCCACGCCGCATCGACCTTGGGCCCGAACACATAGTCGACCCGGTCGGCGGTAATCGATTCGATCAGACCGTTGTCCGAGGTCCCCGCCGCGTGCACCACACCGACCAGCGGATGTTCAACCGAAATACCGTCCAGCAACACGGCCAGCGCCGACCGATCCGACACATCACACGCGGCAACGGTCACCTCCGCGCCGAGCTCGGTCAGCTCCGCACGCAGTTCGGCCGCCCCAGGAGCGTCCGAGCCACGCCGAGACGTCAAAAGTAGCTGGCGCACACCGTATTCGGTCACCAGGTGACGGGCGATCACCGCGCCCAAACCACCAGTACCACCGGTCACCAGCACGGTGCCCGGCTCGGACAGCCGAACGGTCGAACCGGGCGCGTGACGGCGCAGTCGAGGTACGTACGCGCTGGTACCCCGCACCGCAGCCTCCGGCTCGGTCGCGACGGCGGCCGCCGCGGCCAGCGGATCACCGTCGGCATCCAGATCCAGCAGCTGGAATCGGCCCGGGTGTTCGGCCTGCGCGGCACGCAGCAGACCCCACACCGGCGCCTGACCCAGATCCACCTGCTCCGCGCCGGCAACAGCCACCGCACGGCTGGTCAGCACCACCAAACGCGAACCGGCGAAACGCGGTTCGGCAAGCCAGCCGCGCAGAGTGTCGAGCACACCGTTCGCGATCCGGCGGGCGGCCTCCGGCGGCGCACCCTCGTGGGTGGGGCACTCGAGCAGCACGAGGCCGGGCACGACCGAGTCGGGGTTCGCGTCCAGATCGGCGATCAATGCCGCGAGATCACCGTCGCGCCCGCCGAGTAGCGCCACCCGTTCCGGCTCGACGCTCGCCGTGGACGGCGCGGCAGCGACCCACTCGACGCCGAAGAGGGCACCCGATACCCCGTCCGCGCTCAGGCGATCGGCCGACACCGGCCGATGGATCAACGCGCCCACCGACAGTACGGGTTGCCCCTGCTCATCGGCCATCTGCACCGCGAACCGGTCGCCCTGCAGCACGATCCGCACCCGCACCGCGGCAGCGCCGGCCGCATGCAGCACCACGCGGTTCCAGCTGAACGGGAGCGCCGGGAAACCCTCGACGCCGCCACGCAGACCATGGACGATCGCGGCGTGCAGCGCCGCGTCGAACAGCGCGGGATGGATCCCGAAACCCTTGGCGTCCTTCGGATCCGGTAGCGCGACCTCGGCGAACACCTCGTCACCGCGCTGCCACGCGGCCTGCAGCCCCTGGAAGAAGGGGCCGTATCCGTATCCGATATCGAGCAGCTCGTCGTACGCGCCGTCGACGTCCAGCGGTTGCGCGCCGGCCGGTGGCCACGCGACGAGGTCGAAGTCGGCCACCCCGTCGCCGGGGACGAGCACGCCTTCGGCATGGAGCACCCATGGACCCGCGGCCGTCTGGCGAGAGTGCACGCTCAGTCGCCGTCGTCCGGTCTCGTCCGGGGCTGCCACCACGACCTGCACGGAGACGTCGCCCTCGGCCGTCAGTGTCAGCGGAGTGTGCAGGACGAGCTCGTCGACCACCTCGCAGCCCAGCAGGCCACCGACGTGACCGGCCAGTTCGACGAATCCGGTGCCCGGCAGCAGCACGGTGCCCAGCACGCTGTGGTCCGCCAGCCATGCCACCGAATCCAGCGACCACCGGCCGGTGAAGCTCACCGCTCCCGAATCCGGGTGCGGCACAACGGCACCCAGCAGCGGATGCGCTGCCGCATCCAGCCCGACCGCGGTGACGCCGCCCAGTTCGGCACCGAGCCACGATTGGGCCAACATCTGCTTGGCGTCGAGCCAGAACCGTTCGTGCTGGAAGGCGTAGGTGGGCAGGTCGATTCGCCGCGCTCCGGAATCAGCGTAGATGGCAGCCAGGTCCACCTCGGCACCGGCCACGAACAATCCGGCCACCGCACTGGTCACGGTCACCGCGTCCGCGTGGTCGCGCCTGGTCACCGCAACCGCCGTGGCATCGCCGAGAGTCTGGGCGACCATCGGGGTCAACACGGCGTCCGGCCCGACCTCAGCGAATCTGGAGACACCCGAACCGGCCATCGTGGCAACGGCATCGGCGAAACGGACCGTATCCCGGACCTGGCCCACCCAATACGACGCGACGGTCATCTCATCGGTGACGCGCTCACCGGTCACCGTCGACACCAACGGGATGCTCGGGAGCGAGAAGGCCAAACCCTCGATCACCGAGGCGAACTCGGCCAACATCGGCTCCATCAGCGCCGAATGGAAAGCATGCGAGACCCGCAATCTGTGTGTCCGCCAACCACGTTCCACGCAGGAGTCGACAACGATGCGGACCGCGTCCTCGACACCGGAGAGCACCACCGACGCCGGACCATTCACCGCGGCGATCGACACCCCATCGACATCGGCCAGCAAGGGCAGCACCTCGGCCTCGGACGCACCCACAGCGACCATCGCCCCGC
>NZ_JBFAWD010000069.1:0-3950 GCF_040680135.1 Nocardia sp. NPDC052112
CCGAGGATGAAGGCGCCGATCGTGGAAATGGTGTTCAGCGTGGTGAACCCGTCACTGGGCAGGTAGTCGGCGTAGCGACGCGGCATACCCTCGGCGCCCAGCCAGTGCTGCACCAGGAAGGTGGTGTGGAAACCGATGAAGGTGGTCCAGAAGTGCCACTTGCCCAGGCGCTCGTCCAGCATGCGGCCGGTGATCTTCGGGAACCAGAAGTAGATACCGGCGTAGGTGGCGAACACGATGGTGCCGAAGAGCACGTAGTGGAAGTGCGCGACCACGAAGTACGAGTCGGTCACATGGAAGTCCAGCGGCGGCGAGGCCAGGATGACGCCGGACAGACCACCGAACAGGAAGGTGACCAGGAAGCCGAGGGAGAACAGCATCGGCGATTCGAAGGTCAGCTGGCCGCGCCACATGGTGCCGATCCAGTTGAAGAACTTCACCCCGGTCGGGACGGCGATCAGGAAGGTCATGAACGAGAAGTACGGCAGCAGCACGGCGCCGGTGGCGTACATGTGGTGTGCCCACACCGCGATCGACAGCGCGGCGATGCCGAGGGTCGCGTAAACCAGTGTGGTGTAACCGAAGATCGGCTTACGCGAGAAGACCGGGAAGATCTCCGAGACGATGCCGAAGAACGGCAGCGCGATGATGTACACCTCGGGATGGCCGAAGAACCAGAACAGGTGCTGGTAGAGCAGGATGCCGCCGGTGGCCGGATCGTAGATGTGGCCACCGAGGTGGCGGTCATAGGCCAGGCCGAACAGCGCGGCGGTCAGCAGCGGGAAGGCAAGCAGCACGAGGACACTGGTGACGGCGATGTTCCAGGTGAAGATCGGCATCCGGAACATGGTCATACCGGGAGCACGCAGGCAGACCACGGTGGTCAGCATGTTGACACCACCGAGGATGGTGCCGAGACCGGAGACCGCGAGGCCGAGGATCCACAGGTCGGTGCCGACGCCGGGCGAGTGCAGGATGTCGGTCAGCGGCACATATGCCGTCCAACCGAAGTCCGCGGCACCGCCGGGGGTGATGAAGCCCGCGGTCGCCATGGTCGCGCCGAATGCGTACAGCCAGTAGCTGAAGGCGTTCAGTCGCGGGAAGGCGACGTCGGGTGCGCCGATCTGCAGCGGCAGCACGATGTTGGCGAAGCCGAACACGATCGCGGTCGCGTAGAACAGCAGCATGATCGTGCCGTGCATGGTGAACAGCTGGTTGAACTGTTCCGGCGACAGGAACTGCAGACCAGGACGGGCCAGCTCACCACGCATCAGGAGGGCCATCAGACCACCGATGAGGAAGAACGCCATCGAGGTGGTCAGGTACATGACACCGAGGACCTTGGGGTCGGTGGTGGTGACCATCTTGACGATGAACGAGCCCTTCGGACCGGTCCGAGCCGGATACGGCCGAGTCGCTTCCAACTGAGGGACTGGCTTTGGCTCTACGGCAGTCACTGATCCTCCTGAAAGGTGCCTTTAGGTCGCTCCGCAGGCTCCGCTGCTCGCATCCGCCCCACTACCGGGGACAGACGAGGAGTTCGCTTGCGCTCCTGAGATCGTAAACCGTGCTGCGGCAGCCATCCGCACGGGTCCTACTCTGCGTCGTATTTCGTTGTTGGGCGACTGTGCCCGCACATCCGAGGATCGGGAAATCCGGCGCGGTGCATGCCGACGATTCCGAGCGACCCGCAAGCAGTCGCCAGCGATGACTTTCCCAGGCAGCCGCCGTCTGTATCGGTGACAGCGATTCCACTCCGGTAAGGGGACCACCCATGACAGCACCGAAGACCGGCGATCCACGCTGGGTCGACATCTATACCTCTGATCCGGAAGGCGCCATTGCCTTCTACGGCCAGTTGTTCGGCTGGACCGCCGACCGCGCGGACGAGGAGTTCGGCGGCTACATCACCTTCCGCAAGGACGGCAAGGCCGTCGCGGGTGGCATGGGCAAGATGGCGGACGGAGTCGAGGGTCCCGATCAATGGACGGTCTATCTCGCCTCGCCCGATGCCAAGGCCACCGCCGACGCGGCCGTGGCACACGGAGGCGCGGTCGTCGTGCCACCCATGGATGTGGGCGATCTCGGCGCGATGGCCGTACTCGGCGATGTCGGCGGCGCCGGTGTCGGCATCTGGCAGGCCGGCACCTTCGGCGGATTCGAGACCATCGGCATCGCCTCGGGCGGGACCTGGAGCGACCATGTCGGCATCCCGTCCTGGTTCGAACTGCACACCCGCGACTACGCGCGCTCGCTCGACTTCTACCGCGATGTCTTCGGCTGGAGCGACACCCTCACCATCGCCGACACCCCGGAGTTCCGCTACACGACCATCCACGCCACCACCCCGATGCTCGGCGGTGTCATGGATGCCTCGGCCTTCCTGCCCGAGGGTGTGCCCGCGGGCTGGACCGTGTACATCGGCGCCGATGATGTCGACGCGGCCGTCGCGCAGGTCGTCGAACTGGGCGGCACCGTGCTGGCCCAGCCCGAGGACACCCCCTACGGCCGGATCGCGCAGGTCGCGGATCCGACCGGGGCACGCTTCAGCATCGGCGGCAACACCAAGTAGCCGATTCGGGGACCGCGCGGAATCCCCTGTGCGACAGTAGGATTCCGCGCGGTCGCGACTGTGCGCCGAAGGCGGCGTGCGCGCGGTGGTGGCCTTCGCGTCTCGGCAGCCACCGCACGCGGTACCCTCACCCGCATGCCGGTGAGCGCCCTTGTTCGCACCCGAAACCGTTGCGATAGCGACCGCGCGCAGGTCGCTCGGAACGCGGACTCCCCCCGAGACGGCACCGCCTGCAAGCGTGCGGTCCGGCACGGTGGCACCGCGGTCGCCCTGCTCTGCGCCGCACTGCTCGTCGCGGGCTGCAGTCAGAAAACCGACGCCAGCTCGATCGTTCGCACCACGACGAATATCGCGGGCGCGGGTGTGGTCGGCCTGGAGCGCGACACCTCGCGGGCCTGCCCGCTGCCGAGCGCAGCCGATCCGGCGAACGGCAAGACCCGCACCGTCACCCACGCCGCCGGCACCTCGGAGGTGCCCGCCGATCCGCAGCGGGTCGTGGTGCTTTCCACATCAGCACTCGACGCCGCCTGCGCGGTCGGTCTGTGGGAGCGCGTCGTCGGCGCGATGCCGATCGACGGACCGCGCGCGCAGCCCATGTATCTCGGTTACGGCGTACTGAAGATCCCCGCCGTCGGTTCGGCGGCACAGCCCGATCTCGGGCAGATCGCGGCACTGCATCCCGATTTGATCATCGGCGATATTCCGGGCGGCTCAGGCGGTTTCGCCGCTCTGCAAGCGATCGCACCGACCGTCCTCGCCGATCCCGATAGCGGCTGGCAGGCCGAATTCAGCACGCTCGCAGCGGGTCTCGGCCGGTCGAACGCTGCGGCAACGGCATTGGAGAACTACCGCTACGAGGCCCGCGATACCGGCAATATATTGGCCGCCAGTCAATCCCAGGCCTCGGTGGTCCGCTTCACCGCCGATCAGGACCAGGTCCAGGGCAGCAATAGCTTCGCGGGCCAAGTCCTCGCCGATGCGGGCGTACAGCGGCCGACCGCGCAGCGCGGCACCTCCTTCGACGTGACCGAGCAGGACCTGATCAAGGTCGAGGGCGACATCATCTACGTCATCTTCGCGGGCGAGTCCGGCGAGGAGCACGGTAAAAAGGTGCTGCGCAGCGATGCGTGGAAGGAGCTGGGCGCCGCCAGCGATAAGCGCGTCTTCGCGGTCGAGGACACCGTCTGGCACGGTGACGGGCTCACCGCCGCCCGCGCCCTGCTCGCCGACCTGCGCAGCAGCTTGAACGGGTACGTCACCGACTGAGTCTTTGGCCGCGCCTTCGGCGCGGCGTGTTCGCGGCCCCCTTCAGTCTCGCGTCCGAGCCGTCGAGACTCGCGCCTGCGGCGCATGCGCTTCGACGGCTCGGACGCGAGAC
>NZ_JBFAWD010000070.1:0-3582 GCF_040680135.1 Nocardia sp. NPDC052112
CCACCCAACGGCAAGCAGCGATCAGCCACACCCCGCCGCCCTGGGCATCCAGAGCGTCCGGCCCTGAACACCTACAACCTTATGGAGCAGCGATGACCCCGGCCTCCGCTGACGACGCCGACCTGCGCGAGCAGGTCCGGCGCAATCGCCGCAACCGCGACCTCACGGGGCGGCATGTGCTCATTACCGGCGCGTCCTCCGGCATCGGCCGGGCCGCCGCACTGGCCGTCGCGGATAAGGGCGCCATCGTCTTCCTGCTCGCCCGGCGCGGCGACGAACTCGCGACCGTGGTCGAGGAGATCCGGGCCGAGGGCGGCAGCGCCTACGGATACCAGTGCGACGTCACCGACTCCGACTCCGTCGACCACGTGGTCAAAACCATCCTGGACGAGCACGACCACGTCGACATGCTGGTGAACAATGCGGGCCGCTCGATTCGGCGCGCCATCCACCGCTCCACCGACCGGCTGCACGATTTCGAACGCACCATGGCGGTCAACTACTTCGGCGCCCTGCGATTGACGCTGGCGCTGCTGCCGCAGATGCGCGAGCGCAAGTTCGGCCACATTGTCAATATCAGCAGTGCGGGCGTGCAAGTGGCCACGCCGCGCTTCGCCGCCTACCTCGCGAGCAAGGCGGCGCTGGATAAGTTCACCGAGGTCGCGGCGGTCGAAACCATGGCCGACGGTGTCACTTTCACCACCATTCATATGCCGCTGGTGCGCACCCCGATGATCACCCCGAGCGGCGATCAGGGCCCGTCGGAGTCCCCCGAATGGGCGGCCGCCACCATCGTGCGCGCGCTGAGCGAGCGACCCAAGCGCATCGATGTACCACTCGGCACCTTCGCCGAATACGGCGCGCTGCTCACCCCGAAGCTGCGTGACCGCATCCTGCACCGGTACTACCGGGCCATACCCGACTCGCCCGCTGCCAAGGGCGAGCAGACGGACACCGGGGAGCCAGCGGAACCCTCTGCGCCGCAACGCGAACCACGTCATCAGTCGACGGCTCGCCGAGTCACCGGCACCGCCCTGCGCCGCGCCGCCCGCTGGGTGCCGGGCACCCACTGGTAAGCCCGCGACCTTCATCCCGCAGGGGGCGATAAAGGTCGCCGCGAACGGGGCATGGTTGCGGTGGATTTCGCCGCACCCATGCCCCGTTCGTCGTTTTCAGCCGAGAACGAGGCGGGTTCCGGGAGGTAGGTGCGGGCCCGGGAGCGGATGTTGTGCCACCGGGCCGAACACCAGGTGTTGGGGCAAGGCGTGCGATCAGCCCGTGGGCAAGGGCTGGACCCGATCGGCCACGACCGCGGTCACCGGCTTCGGTGCAGCACCGCAACTGGCCTGGCGCGGTGGGAATCCGACGGCGCGAGTCGTCACACGCCAGCGACGGCCATCGCGATGGGTAACCAGGACCCGATCGGAATCGGTTGCGGCGGAATCCGTTTCGAGACAGACGGTGAGATCGTCGAGACCCACCGAAACTTGTTCGCGCACCGCGATTTCCGCGACCTGCTCGGCCGGATGGTGACCGCCGCGACCACGCAGACCGGCCAACGAAACCGCACCGCGTCCCACGGCTTCGACCGCCGCGACGGCGGCCGCGGTATCGACGCGGCCGTAGGTCAGGCCGGAGGGCAACAACACCATGGCGGGCGCGAAGCGATGGCCGCCGGTGTGCGAGCACTCCCAGACCCGGTCCGGATAGTCGGCGGCCAGATTCGCGGCAATCGGGCGGCCGAACAACGCGCAGCACTGATCGCGTTTTCCGTGCGCGCACACCAGGATCAGCGAATCACGCACGGGCGCACCGATTCCCGGCGGTGGGCCGTTCAGCAGGTCCAGATCCAGATCGAGCAGCTGCTTCAGGTCGGTGATCTCGAAGCGTTCGCACCAGAAACCCCGCGGGCGCGAACTGGCGATCAGAACCGTTCGGACACCGTTGAATTCGTTGCGGCCCGGCCGCCGGATCAACGTCGGACGAACCTTCGCGGCCACGGTGCGGGCGGCGAGTTCGGCAGTGGTCTCCGGGCCGAGCACCTCGTCGCCGATCACATCGCGGCCCCACGCACCCGGCTGCTCGACACACAACCACCCAGACACCCCAGTTGCCGTGCCGGGCAAGGGCACATCGACCGCGGCTGCCGCTGAGCAGAGCATCCCTTCGAATCCGGTCATCAGCCCGATGTCTGTCTGTCGGCGAACTTCTGCACGAACTTCTCGATGCGCCGTGCCCTGGTCTCGGGCTGCACGGCGTCGGCGAGCAAATAGCCGACGGCGGTGCGATGTTGCTTTGCGCCGTACGCCACATCCCAGCGGCCGTCGGCCTCGGCCCGATCGATCTCGACCTGTCCGGCCGGATGCATCAGCCCCTGCTCGATCAGCTCGGCGACCAAACCGATATTGCGCAGTGACCACGGGCCGCGCCTGCGCCACGGGGTGAAGCCGACCTGCCAGAACTCCCCGCCCGCACTACGCGCTTGCCCATCGATCCAGCCGAAGCACAGTGCCTGCCGCAGTGCACCGGCATGGTTCAGCGAAACGCGTCCGGAGCCCTTTTCGGCGAAGCGCAGCCAGACCCCGTCCACCGAGGCATGGTTGGCCAGGAGCCAGTCGCGGAACGACTGCTCGTCGGCGAAGAACAGAACCGGACGGTCTTGCGCACGCACCGCTTCACTCTAGATCCGCTGACCTGCCGCGGGTGCGAGCGTCGCGAGGAACGGCAGCACGGTCGCCTCGAATTCGCGATAGCGGTCACGATGGATGCTGTGGCCGCAGGTGAAGGCGGTCACGGCGCAATTCGGGATGGTGTCGCGCACAACCGCCAGCTTCTCCGGATCGACCATCCCGCCGGGACCGCCGCGCAGCACCAGGGTGGGCGCGGTGATATCAGCGAGCCGCTCCCACCACTCCGGATTCGGCTTGCGGAACTGTTCGAGCGCGGTCCGCGTCATCGAGCGATCGAAGGCGAGCACCGCGCGCGGATGCCGGATCAGGCTCGTGGTGGCGTGCCACAGTTCCGGAACGGTCGGGAAGCGACGCGTCAGCCTCACCTCTTCGTCGCCGGAACGCAACGGCATCGGGCACTCCTCGATGACCAGCCGCCGCACCAGTTCGGGCCGTTCCTGCGCGACACAGGAAACCGCGTAACCGCCAAGCGAATGTCCGATCAGATCTACCGAATCGAGCTCGAGCCGGTCACACAGATTCAGCACGTCCGCGCCGAATTCGGCGAACAGATAGGACTCGGTGTGCGCGCTGCGCCCGTGCCCGCGCAGATCGGGAATGATGACCCGCCGCCCGGCCCGCACCAATGTGTGTGCGAACTGATCCCAGGTATGCCCATCCCCACCCATACCGTGCACCAGCACCACCGGCACGCCATCGCCCACCAGGGAATCCCGATAGGCGATCCGCACGCCGTCGAGCACAGCCCTGGTCACCGCGAGATCCACGATTCCCGAGAATACTGTGTTTGATTGGCCGCGCCTGCGGCGCGGCGTGTTCGCGGCCCCCTTCAGTCTCGCGTCCGAGCCGTCGAGACTCGCGCCTGCGGCGCATGCGCTTCGACGGCTCGGAC
>NZ_JBFAWD010000071.1:0-3411 GCF_040680135.1 Nocardia sp. NPDC052112
GGTGGTGTTGGCGCGTCGTGATCGTGCCGACGCGTCCGCGGTGTTGGGCGGGGTGGCTGGATTGTTCGTGGCCGGCGCCGAGGTGAACTGGGCCGGTTTCTACGCCGGGACGGGGGCGCGGCGAATCGACCTGCCCACCTATGCCTTCCAGCACCGGCGCTATTGGATACCCGAAGGTTCCGCCGGCAAGGGAGACGCCCGGTCGATGGGGCTCGTCGCGACCGGCCACCCGCTGGTGTCGGCTGTGGTGTCGCAACCGGATTCCGATGTGGTCGCCGTCAGCGGCAGATTGTCGATACAGACGCAGCCCTGGTTGGCCGACCACCGGGTCATGGACACCGTGTTGTTCCCCGGCGCCGGTCTCGTCGAACTCGCCCTGCACGCCGGTGAGCGGGTGGGCTGTTCGAGCCTGGACGAGCTGATTCTGCGTGCCCCGCTGGTGTTGCCGGAGTCCGGTGGTGTCGCGGTGCAGGTCGTGATCGGCGGTGCGGACGAGGGGCGTCGTGGCGTGCGGATCTTCTCCCGCCCCGACGACGATGCCGATTCGGTGGCGTCGTGGACTTTGCATGCCGAAGGTGTCCTCGTACCGGGAGTCGACGGCGCACCGGCGGACCTGACGCAGTGGCCGCCCGCCGACGCCACCACGGTCCCGGTCGAGGACCTCTACGACTCTCTCGATGCGCAGGGCTATCACTACGGTCCGGTGTTCCAGGCGCTGCGAGCGGTGTGGCGTGGACCGGACGGGCTCTACGCCGAGGTCCAGTTGCCCGAGGCGGCGCGATCGGACGCGGAACGGTTCGGCATGCATCCCGCGCTGCTGGATGCGGCTTTGCATGCCTTGCGCTTTGCCGATGAGACCGCGTCGGAGGAATCCGGTCTGGTGTTGCCGTTCGAGTGGTCGGGCGTCACGGTGCATGCGGCGGGGGCCGATGCGTTGCGGGTTCGGCTGACCCGTATCGGTGAGCGTGGGGTTGCGCTGGATCTGGCGGATTCGACGGGTGCTGCGGTGGCGACGGTGCGGCATTTGGCGTCTCGGCCGATCGATCCCGCGCAGCTCACCGCGGGCACTCCGATCTCTCGTACCGCTGTTTTCGATGTGAGCTGGGCGCCGATCTCGGTGACCGAGGGCGACGTTGTCGCGGTGGCATGGGCGGATCTCGGCGACGTGGGTGATCAGGTCCCGCAGGTGGCAGTGCTGGACTGTGCGGCGGGCAATGATCCCGACACCGTTCGTGCCGCTACTCATGGTGTGTTGCAGGTGCTGCAGTCCTGGTTCGCCGAGCCTCGGTTCGGCGAGTCGGTGTTGGTGGTTCGGACTGACGGTGCGGTATCGGTTGCTGGAGAGGACATTTCGAATCTGGCCGGTGCCGCGGTGGGCGGTCTGATTCGTTCGGCGCAGGCCGAGGGCGTCGGCCGGATCGTGTTGGTGGATACCGATTCCGAGCTCGACGGTCTGCTGGGCGGGATTCTGGCGTCAGAGGAACCGCAGGTGGCGGTGCGTGACGGGCAGGTGTACAGAGCGCGACTCGGGCGAGTCGTCTCGACCACCGCACCGGTGGCCGGTTCTTTCGATCCGGACGACACGGTACTGATCACCGGTGCCGGCGGTTACCTTGGTGGGCTGTTTGCCCGGCACTTGGTGAACGCTCATGGCGTGCGCCGTCTGCTGTTGCTCAGCAGGCGCGGTGAATCCGGCCCCGGCGCAACCGAACTGCGAGAAGAGTTGCAGCAGTTCGGTGCCGAGGTCGAGTTCATCGGATGCGATGTCGCCGACCGCGGTGCGTTGGCCGAGGTGCTGGCCGCTGTTCCTGCCGAGCACCCGCTGACGGGCGTCTTTCACCTGGCCGGTGTGCTGGATGACGGTGCGATCGCGTCGCTGACTCCGGAGCGGATGGACGCGGTGCTGGCCCCGAAGGTCGACGCCGCGCTGCATCTGCACGACCTGACCGCCGACCTGCCTTTGAAGGCGTTCGTGCTGTTCAGCTCGGTCGCCGGTGCGTTCGGTAGCCCCGGCCAGGGCAACTACGCCGCGGCCAACGCCTGCTTGGACGCACTGGCCGCGCGCCGCAGGGCGTCCGGGCTGCCCGGTATGTCTCTGGCCTGGGGTCTGTGGAGCACGGACGGGGGAATGGCCGCGGAGCTCAGCGACGTCGACCGGCGCCGGATGTCCCGGTCGGGCCTGCTGCCGCTGTCGGCGGACCACGGTCTCGCGCTGTTCGACGCCGCGACGGGAATGGACACGGCGGCCCTCGTCCTCGCCCGGGTGGATCTGGATGCCATACGCTCTGCGGGATTCGCCGCGCCCGCACTGTTTTCCGCACTGATCCCGCAGCGCCGCCGAGCGGCCTCCGGTGCGTCCGCGGCGTTGCGTGCTCGGCTGTCGAGCACTCCCGACAGCGAGCGTTTCGACGTGCTCCTGGAGATCGTGCGCGGTCAGAGCGCCACCGTCCTCGGCCACGAGAACACGAACGCGGTGGCCGCGGACCGGGCCTTCAACGAGTTGGGCTTCGATTCGATCACCGCTGTCGAATTCCGCAATGCGCTGAAGGCCGTCACGGGTCTCCCACTGCCCGCGACCTTGGTGTTCGACTACCCCACGCCCCAGGCTTTGGCGCGGTATCTGGCCGACGAGTTCGCCGGGACGAGCCGCGATGTCGAGGTCACCGCCGTCAGGGCTGTCGATGACGACCCGATCGCCGTGGTCGGCATGGCCTGCCGTTACCCCGGAGGGGTGCGGTCCCCGGAAGAACTCTGGGAACTCGTGCGCACCGGCCGGGACGCGGTATCGACGTTCCCGGTCGACCGCGGCTGGGACCTCGACGGCATCTACGATCCGGAACCCGGCCGCGCGGGTAGGTCCTACACCCGAGAGGGCGGATTCCTGCACACGGCTGCCGATTTCGACGCGGACTTCTTCGGGATCAGTCCCAACGAAGCCGTGATGACGGATCCGCAGCAGCGGCAACTGCTGGAAACCACCTGGGAGGCATTGGAGCGCGCAGGTGTGGATCCGGCGGTGCTGCGCGGCAGTTCGACCGGCGTCTTCACCGGCGTCATGTACCACGACTACGCCCAGGGGACCGGTAATAGCGCGGCCGGCAGCCTGGTGTCCGGTCGCATCGCCTACACCCTCGGGTTGGAGGGCCCGGCCGTGTCGGTGGATACGGCGTGTTCGTCGTCTCTGGTGACAATGCATTTGGCGGCACAGTCGCTGCGGTCGGGGGAGTGCGATCTGGCCTTGGCCGGTGGCGTGACGGTGATGGCGACTCCGGAGACGCTGGTGGAGTTCAGCCGGCAGCGGGGCTTGTCGCCGGATGGGCGGTGTAAGTCCTTCGCGGATGCGGCCGATGGGGTGGGCTGGTCCGAGGGTGCCGGAATGTTGGTGTTGGAGCGGTTGTCGGACGCGCGTCG
>NZ_JBFAWD010000072.1:0-3187 GCF_040680135.1 Nocardia sp. NPDC052112
GCCACCACCGGAAACCGCGAACCCCTATAATCGACACCGCTCACGGGTGGGGAATTTTTACGAGTACGGGTGGGGAACTTCGGCGAGCGCCGTCAGCAAAGCCCGCCACGTCGGTAGTCGAGTCGATAACCTCACCAACGAGGCTCTTGACGCCGTTGTCGATCGGGTCTGGGCTGTTGTGAACCAAAAGCTAGGCTCAACTCCTCCGATCCGCGAGCTGGTTTGCCAAGCGCAAGCGACAGGTAGTCCATCTCCGGAAGTGCAGGCTGAGGCTCAGCGGGCACTGACCGACGCCGCGGCGAGCGATCCTGAATTCGAAGCTGAGTTGCGTGCCGCACTTGCGCAACTGCCGGTGCCGCCGCAACCGACAACCGTGAGCAACACAGGCGTCGTGTCACGCGGCAGCGTTGTGTCAGGGCCAATCAACGCCGCTGGCCCTGTAACGATCAGCGCCTCCCACAACGAGAAGAACATCACCAAAGTTGTCAAGCGCGCTACCACCGTCGTCCAGCAACACCGTGGCCCTGTTCTTGTCGGCGGAATCGCGCTTCTGGTGCTGGTGGTCATCTTCGTATCATGTGCAGTCTCGGGAGGCGACCGAGAAAACTCGCTCACTCCGACAACGACTCTCGCGCCCATTGTCCCGACACGGACTTCAGCATCCGCCACATCCACCGTGCAGCAAGCAGCGACACCGCCACCTGGCCTGCTAACGGCCGCGATCTCCGAGGATCGACACTCGATCAAATATGGAGTACTCGATATCGCGACTGGGAACTACAAGGCCTTCAAGAGTTTCAGCAATCCGACTGCAAAGATCTGGCACGATCGGGACCATGTGTCTCCCGATTGGAAACTGATTGGAGCCTCAATCAACGTCGGTCGTGAGGTACATGCCGGTTGGATCGATAGCGCAGGAACCTTCACTGACGTCACAGCCCTGCTGTTGAAGAACTCCCAACAGGGTGGAGACTTCACGCGGGCCATTACGCATACCGTCATCGGGTTTGACAGCGCCGGAGCGTTCTATCTTGAGGACGCAACAGACCAAAAGTCCACCGGCGGCGGCCTCAAGATCATCAAGGTTTGGCCCGCTAACCCAGCTATCGCTGTCGATACATGGACGACCACCAAGGGATCTTCATGGGAGCACTCCTACTATTGGAACTGGAAGCATGATCTCACGCTTCTCCCGCCGGACATCGAAACCTGTCCATCGGTAAAGGATGTAAACGACTTTGCCTGGCTGGACCAAGACCACTTCATTACGGCAAAGTTCGAGGGCAATCGACTCTTGGTCTGGGATGCTCGCAAACATATGTGCCCTTGGGAGACGGCGATCGGGTATCCACATGAGTATGAGATCCTCGCCGAGGACAACCCGTACAGAATTTCAGACCCGTGGGTAAACCCAGCACATGACACTATTGCGTTTTACTCAGATACTGGAAATTTCACGGGATTCTACACGGTATCCGTCAGCGGCGGGGATCCTGTCCGTACTGGGCTCACCAAGGAGAAGTTGAAGGGGTATCGAATTGTCCGGTGGGTATAGTGCCTGAGCGGGCTCCGTAGTATTTAGATAAATTCGATCCTGGATGGATTGATAGATTCTCTTGTCGAGCGGCGGTGTCGACTGACCTCATAGCTGTGGACACAGGAGTTCATGGGCAGCAGCAAAGAGATCCTTGAAAGGCTCACTCGGGCTAGGTTTGAACGAATCTGGTCCGGGGTAATTCCGCGCAGCTTTGCACAGCCCATATCCAATCCACAGCAAGAATGGTGTCGGCATTGTCAGGGAATCCTTGGGGAGGTAATTAGGATACGCGCCAAGATAGCCGTCGCAGACCCTACGTGCGTAGTTACCTTGACCGCCTGCGGGCGTTGCGGAAATAAGGTCGGCAGTTCCCTCGTTGCGAGCGATCATTATATTTTGCTCGACAGTCATGTCTGGCCTCCCGCTGAAGGGAGGGACATCTGTTCGGTGTTCCAAGTCGGTCACCGCAGAAGCAAATTCTTCAGTAGTCAGATTGCGCTCAATTGACGATTCAGCGCATTTTGGACCCGACGGGCGGTCATTCGCAGATACGCCAGGTGACGCTTGATCGCCGGCGCACCCACCAGTCGCTATAAGAGCGATGGCCGCGGCGACGCTCACCACCGCACGTGCGTCGACGATGACTCGGATCCGCCCCGTCATACGCATGATGGCTCCCACTTCTCCAGTGCTAAGCGATCATACGGCGGACCCGGCCGATGCCCGGCCGTTTGCGTGAACCAAACGAGTGTTGACGGCGTGTCGTTTACACAACCCCGAACGCACATATGGTCGAGCGTCCCCAAGGAGCATGCAGCGGCGGCAATCTCGCGAGATCGCACATCCAGGCAAATGTGCACAGCCCGTAATTCAAGGCGCGAAGTTCTGAGCAAGCTTGGGGCCGCGTCCGGTACGTCAGGTCGCTACGCTGTGAGCATGGGTGCCTTCCCCATTGACGGCGCCGATCGATCGGTATCTGCCGCCCGGACTCGGTGATGCGCAACATCGGTCGATCACCGTCGAGAATCTGCTGACCGAATCGTCCGGCATGGCGGCGGGTCTGCTTACCGAGGGGGTCACCGGGGTGATTCCGCTCGATCCGAACAGTGCCGTGCAGGCGCTCGGCGTGCCGTTGGACAACCGCCGGGCGCAGCATTCAGCTACAGCGAGCGCGATGTCGATCTGCTCGCGTATGTCATCGAATTGGCCGTCGGCGAGCCGTTGCAGCAGTTCGCGCAACGTGAGCTCTTCGATCCGCTCGGCATCGAACGCGGTGATTATTATTGGGCGCGCGATCGCGCCGGGCACACCTACGGCTACGCCCATCTGATGATCCCGCCGAACGATTTCGCAAAGCTCGGACTGCTGGTGAGCAATAATGGACGCTGGGGCACACGGCAGCTCGTCTCCGAGACCTATCTGCGCATGGCACGCCAACCGTCACCAGCGAACAAGTGCTTCGGCTACCTGTTGTGGATCGGCCTCGGATGCTCTGAGACCCCCGGCTTCCAGCCCGCCGACGTGTACTTCATGGTCGGACTCGGCATGCAGAACGTCTTCATCGTGCCGAGTCTGGATTTGACGGTGGTGTGGACCGGAGTCTTCGGAAGTGTCAGCAACCAAGGCATTGCGGGGGCCCTGGCGGACACC
>NZ_JBFAWD010000073.1:0-2941 GCF_040680135.1 Nocardia sp. NPDC052112
CCCCCTTGTGTCTCGCGTCCGAGCCGTCGAGACTCGCGCCTACGGCGCATGCGCTTCGACGACTCGGACGCGAGACGGGCCGCGAACGTCGCTCGTAAGACTCGCTCCGTACGGGCCGCTCCGTGCGGGTCGCTCGGCACTTGGTGTACACGCGCCGAATGGGTGAGTCCGGCACCTCCGGCACAAGCGCCTCAACGACTCACACGCCAGACAAAGCCGCGAACATCACACGTAAGCATCTCGCTCCGTCGTGCTCACCAAAAGTGGATCGTTCAGCACCTGATGTACACGCGCCGAATGGGTGAGTCCGGCACCTCCGGCACAAGCGCCTCAACGACTCACACCGCAGACAAAGCCGCGAACATCACACGTAAGCATCTCGCTCCGTCGTGCTCACCAAAAGTGGATCGTTCAGCACCTGATGTACACGCCCCAAACAGTCGATGCGCGCGCCTGCACCACTTACACTTCGGCGTGAGACGCGGCGGTCCGAAGCCCGTTTCGATCGTGTCCGTGGTGAGTTTTACCGACGCTCCGGGAGGAGATGATCGTGAGCTCGTTCGGCAAGCGGCGACGCGGCGGCAGTCGCCGGGGCAAATCGATACCGGCACCGTATGCCTCCGTTGCGGGATTCACCGAGCACAACACCGGCACGGCGCGACGCAAGGACCGGCCCCGGCCACCTGGCTCGATGAAACCGCCTCGGCCGCAACCGAAACCCACCGATCGGCCACAGCGCACCCGAGGTGAACGCTTCCGACGGCTGCTACTCGCCCTGTTCGTCACCTTCGTCGCGGTACCGTCCCTGCTGTTCGTGCTGGTCTACTGGAGCGCCGAAATCCCGGATCCCGATGCGGTGCAGACCAATCAGATCGCCACCATCCTGGCCGCCGACGGAACCACGGTGATCGCGAAGGTCGTTCCGCCGGACGGCAATCGGATTCCGGTGCCGCTGGCGCAGGTGCCGAAACCGGTGCGCGATGCGGTGCTCTCGGCCGAGGACCGCAACTTCTATACCAATCCCGGCTATTCGACCAGCGGATTCCTGCGCGCCGCCCGGGACAATCTGTTCGGCCGAGAGGATGCGGGCGGCGGCTCCACCATTACCCAGCAGTATGTGAAGAATGCCTTTCTCGGCTCCGAACGCAGCCTGACGAGGAAGATGCGCGAGCTGATCATCGCCGCCAAAATGGCGCGGCAGTGGAGCAAGGACGACATCCTCGCGGCCTACCTCAACACCATCTACTACGGGCGTGGCGCCTACGGAATCTCGGCGGCCGCGAAGGCCTATTTCGACAAATCGGTGCCGGATTTGACGCGCGCCGAAGGCGCGGTGCTTGCCGCGGTCATCCGCACCCCGTCGATTCTGGATCCGGAGACCCATCTCACCGAGCTGACGGCGCGCTGGAGGTACGTGCTCGACGGCATGGTCGAAATGGGCTCGCTCGCACCGGGTGATCGTGATGCGACGGTATTTCCGCAGATCGTCCCGATTACCGAAATGCCGGATGTCAACAAGGCCCGTGGTCCGGAGGGCCTGATCCGCAGCCAGGTGTTGCGGGAACTGCGCGACGCGGGCATCAGCGAACGGGAACTGAATACCGGGGCATTGCAGATCACCACCACCATCGATGCCAGAGCCCAGCAGGCCGCACTCGATGCGATCCACGATCGCCTCGACCCGCAGCCACCGGAACTGCGCGGCGCAGTGGTTTCGATCGATCCGCGTTCGGGAGCGGTGCGCGCGTACTACGGCGGCGCCGACGGTATCGGCTTCGATTTCGCGCAGGCGCCGCTGCAGACCGGTTCCGCATTCAAGGTTTTCGCGGTGATCGCGGCGCTGCAGCAGAACATTCCACTCACCCGGGTCTTCGACAGTTCCCCGGTGACGGATCGCGGCACCAGGATCACCAATGTGGACGGCGAATCGTGCGGCAGATGCACCGTTACCGAAGCATTGAAGCGCTCGCTGAACACCAGTTTCTATCGGCTGACCATGTCGATGGTCGACGGACCGAAGGCGATCGCCGATGCCGCCCATCAGGCCGGAATCCCGGAGGAGATTCCGGGCGTGGCCGGTAAGACGCTGACCGAGGACAACGGACAACCGCTCAACGGAATCGTCTTGGGCCAGTATCTGGTTCGCCCCATTGATATGGCCTCGGCCTATGCGACGATCGCCAATTCCGGTGTCTATCACCAGCCCTACTTCGTGCAGCGAGTGGTCGCGGGCGACGGTCGGGTGCTGCTGAACCGGGGCGAACCCGACAAACGGGTCGGCAAGCAACTCCCCGGCGGCCAACAGCGCATTCCGCGCCGTATCGCCGACAACACCACCGAAGCGATGCTCCCCATCGCCGCATATTCCAACGAGCACGGCCTGTCCGGCGGTCGGCCCTCGGCTGCGAAGACCGGTACCACTCAACTCGGTGAGTCGAACGAGAACAAAGACGCGTGGATGATCGGCTTTACTCCATCGCTGTCCACCGCGGTGTGGGTCGGCACCGAGCAGTCGCAGCCGATCGAGACCGCGCGCGGCACCGACATCTACGGTTCCGGCCTGCCCGCCGATATCTGGAAGCAGGTGATGGACGGCGCGCTCGAAGGCCTGCCGATCGAGCAGTTCTCGGCGGCCGGGTCGCAAGGCAGCCAGCCGAATGCGAGCAAACCCTCCGGCGGCAGCTACGACATCCTGAACCCGCCGTCGAGCACCTCCTCCGCACCGGTCATCGTCATTCCACCCGCCCCGGAACCACCCAGGGAGGTCGAAATCTTCCCCGGCCTGAGCATTCCGGTCCCCGGCTGAGTCTTTGGCAGCGCCTTCGGCGCTGCGTGTTCGCGGCCCCCTTCAGTCTCGCGTCCGAGCCGTCGAGACTCGCGCCTACGGCGCATGCGCTTCGACGACTCGGACGCGAGACGGGCCGCGAACGGGTCGCTCGTA
>NZ_JBFAWD010000074.1:0-2396 GCF_040680135.1 Nocardia sp. NPDC052112
TGACGGCGCTCACTGAACTTCCCCACTGACGCTCACCGAAATTCCCCATTTGTCCCGTGTGGCTCCGCCGTGAAGGGCGGGCCTCCTCCGATGCTGGTGGTTACCACACCTGACCAGCGCTTTCGATCGGAGGAGGCCCGCTTTTCCATGTTGACACGTGAGGAAGATGTGGAAATCAGTGCCCTACGCGCCCGGGGCTGGACGATCTCACAGATTGCCCGGCATACCGGCCGTGACCGCAAAACCGTTCGTGCGTATCTGGCCGGGGAACGAACCCCTGGCGTGCGGAAACGGCATCTGCCGGATCCGTTCGAACCGTTCGTCGACTACGTGACCGCCCGCCTGGAAGAAGACCCGCACCTGTGGGCGCAGACGCTGATGGACGAACTGGAACCCCTCGGTTTCCCGCTGTCGTATCAGTCGCTGACCCGCAACATCCGCGCCCGCAAACTGCGGCCCGTCTGCCAGGCGTGCCGGACCGCGACCGAACGCCCCAACGCGATCATCCCGCACCCGCCCGGCGGTGAAACCCAATGGGACTGGGTCGATCTGCCGAATCCACCCACGTCATGGGGGTGGGGACCGAACGCGCACCTGCTGGTCGGGTCGCTCGCGCATTCCGGCCGCTGGCGCGGCTATCTCGCACCTGCCACCGACCAGCCGCACCTGATCGAGGGCCTGGACCGCGTCGCCCGCGCACTGGGCGGGGTGACCGCGTCGTGGCGGTTCGACCGCATGTCGACGGTCTGCTACCCGTCCACCGGGCAAGTGACCGCGTCGTTCGCGGCGGTGTTGAAGTACTACGCGGTGTCCCCGGCGATCTGCCCACCCCGGCGCGGCAACCGCAAAGGTGTGGTCGAGAAGGCCAATCACACTGCCGCGCAACGCTGGTGGCGCACCCTCGCCGAGGACACCACCATCGAACAAGCCCAAGCGTCGCTGGACCGGTTCTGTTCGTTGCGGGGTGACACCCGGCTGCGGCCGACCGCTGACGGCCGCTCCAGCGTCGCGACCGTCGCCGCGCGGGAACCGTTGCGGCCCATACCTGCTGACCCGTATCCGTCGGTGATCGCCGAAACCAGGGTCGCCTCGAGGCAGGCATTGGTCGCTTGGCGCGGCAACCGCTACTCGGTGCCGCCGGAGCTGGCAGCAGCGACGGTGATCGTCACGCAACCGCTACGCGGCAACACCATCGACATCGCCACCAGCGCCGGGATCGTGATCGCCCGACACGAACGCGCCGCCGACGGGCTCGGCGCATGCGTCCGAGACCACGGCCACGTCGTCGCACTCGATGCCGCCGCGATGGCCGCGGCGAACACCGGCCGCCCCCACCGCCGCAAGGAACGCATCCCGCCCGGCGCAACCGCACGAGCCGCTGCGGCAGTGCTTCGCGCTGCCGCCGATCCGGCCGCACATCCCGCAACACCTTCGGCCGCAACCAGATACGAGAACACCGCGACCGTCACCGATCTGGCCGCCTACGAGCGCGCCGCCACCGCCAGGAGCCGCAAATGACCACCAGCCCCGCACCGAAGAAAACCAGCCGCCGCGCCACCAAGGCCGTCGGCGCCGAACAGTCCGCGACCCGCTACCAGCAACTGCGGTCGCACCTGGCCACGCTCAAACTCCACGCCGCCGCCGAAGCACTGCCCTCGGTGCTCGAAGACGCCACCACGCAGAACCTCTCGGCGACAGCAACATTGGAGAAACTGCTCCGGATCGAGGTCGACGACACCGAAGCCCGCCGGTTGGCCGGGCGCTTACGGTTCGCCAGCCTGCCCACCCCGGCGTCGCTGGAGAACTTCGACGTCGATGCCGCCTCCGGCATCGACCGGCCACTGCTCGACGAACTCGGCACCTGCCGCTACCTCGAAACCGCGACCAACGTCCTGCTCATCGGCACGCCCGGTACTGGAAAGACACATCTGGCAACGGGTCTCGCGCGGGCGGCCGCGCACGCCGGTTACCGCACCTACTTCACCACCGCCGCCGATCTGGCCGCCCGCTGCCACCGCGCCGCGATCGAGGGCCGCTGGGCCACCACCATGCGCTTCTACGCCGGACCGGCGCTGCTCGTGATCGACGAACTCGGCTACCTGCCCTTGCCCGCCGAAGCCGCCTCAGCACTGTTTCAGGTTGTGTCGCAACGCTATTTGAAAACCTCGATCGCGATCACCACCAACCGCGGCGTCGGATCCTGGGGCGAAATCCTCGGCGACAACACCGTCGCCGCAGCACTCCTCGATCGTCTCCTGCACCGCTCCATGGTCATCAACCTCGACGGCGACTCCTACCGACTCCGCGACCACCAAGCCACCGCCGACAACCTCCGCCGAGCCACCACCGGAAACCGCGAACCCCTATAATCGACACCGCTCACGGGTGGGGAATTT
>NZ_JBFAWD010000075.1:0-2230 GCF_040680135.1 Nocardia sp. NPDC052112
TTGTCAACAGCACGCCAATCCGGACCATCTGACGGCAGGTCAATTTGGACCATTTGGTCGGTTGTGTTGGTGGTTTCAGTCTTCAGTTGTGCTGGCGGTGGGGACGCGGCCGAGGTTGCGGTCCTTGAGTCGGTAGCTGTCGCCTTTGAGGGCGATGACCTCGGCGTGGTGGACGAGGCGGTCGATCATCGCCGCGGCGACGACGTCGTCGCCGAAGACCTCTCCCCAGCGGCCGAAGACTTTGTTGCTGGTCACGATCAGTGACGCGCGTTCGTAGCGGGAGGAGACGAGTTGGAAGAACAGGTTCGCGGCCTCGTTCTCGAACGGGATGTAGCCGACCTCGTCGACCACCAAAAGCGGGTAGCGGCCGAGCTTGATCAGCTCGGCCTGCAACCGGCCGCCGTGGTGGGCCTCTGCCAGGCGGGAGACCCATTCGGCGGCGGTGGCGAACGCGACCCGATGCCCGGCCTGACACGCCCGCATCGCCAACCCGATCGCCAGGTGAGTCTTGCCCGTTCCGGGCGGACCCAGAAACACCACGTTCTCCTTCGCGGTGACGAAGTCGAGGGTGCCCAGGTGGGCGATCACGTCTCGTTTGAGGCCGCGGGAGTGACCGAAGTCGAACTCTTCTAGGGATTTTCGGTAGGGGAAGCGGGCCGAGCGGATGCGGCTTTCGCCGCCGTGTGACTCGCGGGCGGAGACCTCTCGTTGCAGGCAGGCGATGAGGAACTCTTCGTGGGTCCAGTTCTCGGCGCGGGCGCGTTCGGGTAGCCGTTCGGCGGCTTCCCGCAGAGACGGAGCCTTCAACGCCCGGGTCAGGAAGCTCAGCTCGGCAGTGAAATCCCTTGTGGCGGTGGATGTTTTCGCGGTGGTTCTGGTCCGGCCGGGCATCAGGCCACCCCGCCTTCGAGGTCGATGCCGAGGGCGGTGTCGTAGTCGGTCAGGCGACGCTGCTCGACCTCGGGTTCGGGTGCCGGGCGCAGGACACCGATGCGGCCGCGCCGCAACCCCTTCGCCGCCTCGACATGTTCTGGGTCGGACAGGGTTTGATGCCAAGCCCAGATCCGCTCGTGATCGGCCACGATCCGGCCACCGGAGAACACCCGGACCCGGTCCAGGTCGGCGAGGATCTCGATCCGGCGCCCGATCACCGACGGATGCACCGAATAGTCATTGGAATCCAACCGAATGTAGTGATCACGAGGCAGCCGAGCCGAGCGCCGCCACCCTGTCTGCGGCGCCACCGGCGGCAACGCCAGCATCGCTTGGCGGTCCGCGGTGATCCGATCGGTCGGCGCGCAACCCAACACCCGCCGCGGACGGGCGTTCACCAACTCCAGCCAATCATCGAGTTGAGTATTGAAATCGCTTGGGCCGGTGAAGGTTCGCCCCGGCAGGAACGACCGCTCCAGATAATCATGGGCCCGCTCGATCATGCCCTTCGCTTCCGGATCAGCGGGCTTGCAAACAAGCACCTTCGTGCCCAATGTCCCCCGGAACGCTTGGCATTCGGTGGTCAACTCGCTGCGGCCACCACGCCAGCGGCCGATCGCACCTTCACCGTCCCAAACCAAAACCCTTGGCACCGAACCCAATCGATGAATATGAGCCCACCAGCCCGCGAACAGATCCTCCGCATGCCGCGACGGGATCAACATCGCCATCAGCCACCGCGAATACCCCAGCACCATCGTCAGCACCGGCAGCTGTTTCGGGCCGCGGACCTGCCCGAACCCAACCGGCAACTCGATCGGCGGAAACCAGAAATCACACTGCGCGATCTCCCCGGCCACATACGTCGTCCGAGACGCAGGATCCGGCGGCAGATACGCCGGCCGCAACTCGGCGACCCGGCCCGAAAGCACCCGCACCGAACGGGTCCAGCCGATCCGCTCAGCGATCACCGTCGACGGCATCCTCGGATACACCCTCAGCAACTCCCGGATCTGCGGCTCGACCGCATCCACGACCGACCCCTTGAACGGGCGCTGATACTTCGGCGGCCCCTCCGAGGCCAGGGCCCGCTTCACGGTGTTGCGGGACACGCCCATCACCCGGGCGATCACCTGGATCGGCATGCCCTCTGACCGGTGCAAACGACGAATCTCAGCCCAATCCTCCACAGCAAGCATCCCTTCGGTCCTCCCTGGCTCGGATAGAGCCAGAGTCACCGACCAGATGGTCCGTTTTGAGTTGCCGCGCGGTGGTCATTTTTCACGTGCCGCCGACA
>NZ_JBFAWD010000076.1:0-2136 GCF_040680135.1 Nocardia sp. NPDC052112
CGCGCAAGCCAACCCGCCTCATCAACCGCCGGTCAACCCGCAGGGCGCGCAAGCCAACACGCCACAGCAGCCGCACGCCGCCACACCGATACCGGGTGCGGCTGCGCACAACCTTGCAGCCCAAGCGATCCCACCGGCAGCGTTGGCCGGCGCGGCGGCGCTGGGCGGACACGAGCCATCGAATCACGATGCCACCGCAGCAGTCTCGACACCGCTGCCCGCGATGTCGGGTGGGCAGCCCACCGACAACGACCAAACCCCGAGCGAACCCAAGGAATACCCCGACCAGGACGACATCGGGACCATCGTCAAACCCCCGATGCCCAGCTACGTCCCCGCACAACCACAAATAGACGAACACCCGAACAACGCACCCGACGAATACACCCAACCAGCAGGCACCACCTACAAGATCCCCGGCCAACCCGACCCACCGGCCGGCCCACCCCCCAACGCCATCCCGATCGTCCCGCACCCCACCACCGCGGCTCTACCCGATACCGGATCCGCCATACCGCTGACCGACCGACCACAGGTCCCGATACCGGACACCGCCGTCCCCGGCGCACCCACCGAAGACGACCGCGACGGGCACAAGCCGCGCGTCCACGACTCCGAACCACCCCTGCCCCGCCACAACAACACCCCCGCACCACACCTACCCGCCACACCCGCCGACCGCCCCACCGAACTCAACCCACCCTCCCACTACGCCACCACACCCAACCCCGAAACACCAGGGGCACCAACCGACCCCAGCGGGACTCCACAACTCAACCGCCACAGCACCGATTACATCGGTCCCCTCACCGTCCAACCCACCCGCGGTGGGGCCCCGTCGACCACACCAGCCGGCCCCCTACCCCAACCGGTGGTCCCGGCACGCCCGGTCCCCATGATGGCCTCGGCCTCGGTCGACAAGCGCAAAAAACGCAAACCCGAGCAAAAGACACCACCACCCCAACCACCGCAGCCGACACCGAAACCACCCGCACCGATACCGGTCCCAACCCCGCAGCCGACGTCGCAGCCGAGTCGGCCATCCGCACCCCCGGCCCGCGCAAAGGTCAGCACACGATCGGCACGGACAACCGGACGCGACCTGGCCATCACCTTCGCCAGCGCCTCCGGGGCCGCTGCGATAACCGTGCCCGCACTCGCCCACACCCGACAACGCGGCCACAACCTCGCCGAAACGGTGCTCGCGGGCGGCGGCCTCGCCACCGCCACCCGCCCCACCTCAACCACGAGCACACCGGTCCGCCCCTTCGCGGCGACCACCACCGAACTCGACCACAGCTGGCTCGCCGGACTCCTGCTTCCAACAGAACCCGAATCAGCCGACCAACACGCCGCCCGCGACGGACACGCGCCACGCCCGCACGCAGACACCATCGCCGAGATCGAACAGATCGGCCGGGCCATCTTCGATGAACTCGGCCTACCCGACGACCACAGCCGCACCCAACCACCCGCAAGCGACACGCAACCACCGACCACCCCCGCAAACGCGCCCGACCCCAGCAACGGTTGGAGCGCCTGGGACCAAGCCCTGCAACAACTCACCCTCGACACCTACCCACCCGCACCGACGGATCCGATCACCACACCGACAAACCCGTCATCGACCGGCCACCCGAGCACCGCCGAGCTCGACAGCAGCCGAACCGAGATTCCACAGCCAAGCCTGACCGGAACCATCCTCGACACCGAAGACCAACCCGATACCGCACCAGCATCGATACTCCCGAAGAACACCCCCACAACCGCTGATACCACCCACACCGCCACCACCGCCGATCTCGGGGCCACCGGCAACGAGCCCGAACCTCGGGCGCAACCACTCATCCCACACACGACCGGAGCCGACCACAAGCCCAGCACGGCACCAACCGCCCCCCACCAAGCCGGCACCGTCGACCCCGACTTCTTCGACAACGGGCCCGACGAATCCGGCCCAGCAACAACACCAACCACCCAACCATCGGCCACACAAGCCAACCCACCCCGCCCAGCGATCACACCACACAACGCGCAAACCGAATCACCGCAGCAGCGGCACACAGCCACACCACCCCTCGACGTGGATACCAACGATCCCGCAGCACAACCGATCCCACCAACAGCCCCTACCGG
>NZ_JBFAWD010000077.1:0-1983 GCF_040680135.1 Nocardia sp. NPDC052112
CAAGCACCGTCGGCGGTACGGTGGGTAAATGGATCCGGCAGGCGCTACAGGTCTTGCAGCAGATGGGCTACGACATCAGCAAGATCGATCCAAAGGCCATCGCGATTATCATCCGGAACGAGTCGGGCGGCAATCCGAACGCGATCAACAACTTGGACAGCAATGCCTCGAACGGAACGCCGTCGAAGGGGCTGATGCAGACCATCGGCCCGACGTTCAATCAGTGGGCCGCGTCGGGGCACAAGAACATCTACAACCCGGTCGACCACATCGTCGCGGGCGTCCGGCACGCCATCAACCGATGCGGATCGGTGAGCAACGTACCGGGTGTCGAGGCTGTGCGAAACGGCCATAGCTATGTGGGGTACTGATGTCGTCGCCGACGCGCGAACCACCGCAATCGCCGCAACCGCCGGAGCGCAGCGCCGAGGACATTGGGCCTGCCGACCAGCGCACGACGACCACTGCCCCGCGCCGCAAACCGGCCGGCGGTGCACGCACCAACGGCCAACGTGCCGCTGGGCTTTCACCTACCAGCGCGCCCTCTTCCGCTACCCCGGGCCAGCCGTCGCCACTGGCCAGAGGCGGCCCCGTGGCGGCCCCGGTGGCCGATTCGACTCCCACAACCTCATCTGCCGCAAACGGAAGACCGGACGCGCTGGCCTTACAGGCCGCGGCAAGCACGCCCGCCGCGGCCGCGGCACTCGGCGCATTGGCTTCGATCGCCGCCCAGTACGGCGACGGCTCCCCCACCGCGGACACCGGACAGGCGTACTCGCCGCCCCGCCTGACCACCGGACAATCCGCAGGGCCGATGCTGAACGGGGAGATGGGTCCGCGGTATGCGGCCGATCAGGACAATAGGGCTCGACAGACCGACGCGCATCAAGAACTGAATGCCGAGCTGGGTCGACTCCTCGGCGGCGCCGCAGAGACCACCATCCAGGGGCGCGCGGCCATCGACTCGATCATCGCCGAGGTCAACACGGCATTGACCGCACTGGGCACCGTCGCGGATTCGGCCGCCGGACGGCAACTGGTGATCGCCACACTCGGCAACGCCTTGCAACGTGCTGGCACCGTGCTCGGACAGGGGCAACTCGCCGCCGCGCTCACCGCGGACCGCATCGCCGCTCTCGGCACCCGGTATCTGCAGAACTCACGGCCCGCACGGCCGACCGCACCACGCCGCAACAGCCATCCCGATACCCAGGTCCGACGTGGGGGCCCACCGCGCACCCGCCCGTCCGGGCAACAGGGGCAGTGGATCAATGAGGCCCTGCGCGTCCTTCGCGAAAACGGCTACGACACCAGGAATATCAGCGCCGCCGATATCGCGACCATCATCCAGCACGAGTCCGGCGGCAATCCCAACGCCATCAATCTGTGGGACAGCAACGCCGCCAAGGGAATTCCGTCGAAGGGGCTGATGCAAACCATCGATCCGACCTTCAACGCGTATTCCGTTCCAGGACATCGCGATATCTGGAATCCGGTCGACAATATCGTCGCCGGGGTGCGCTATGCCATCCACCGCTACGGTTCGGTCAGCAATGTCCCCGGTGTGGCGAACCTGCACGAAGGCGGTTCATACGTCGGTTATTGAACGGCCTCAGGCATACCGAGTCGCGTGGTAACTCTTCGGCAGAGACGTCACTCGGACGTTTAATCCGGTACGCGGTGCTTCCACGCATTGACCATTCCCGATGTACATCATGACGTGCCCTGGATTGCCGTTGTTGAATTCACTGTCGGGGAAGATCAGGTCGCCGGGACGAATATCGGACGACTTGACCTTCGGCAACTGTTTATACTGCTCTGCCGCCGTGCGAGGGATCTGCACACCCGCCTTTGCGGCCGCGTACTGCATGAGCCCGGAGCAATCGAAGGAGCCAGGCCCCTCGGCACCCCACTCGTAGGGGTCGCCGCGCTGGGCCAGCGCGACCTTCATCGCCGTCTTGGCGGCCTCGCTGCTCGATCCGC
>NZ_JBFAWD010000078.1:0-1813 GCF_040680135.1 Nocardia sp. NPDC052112
TTGACCTCGATACCAAGGATGGGCTTAAAGGCATTGCGCGCATGGACTGGGAGGCCTTCGGTAAAGGAGAAACGACAGCGCCGCCCGAGGTGGGGCCGATGCTGGAGGCCGCTACTCCTGGCGGCCGATCATCCAAGCTGTTCGCTCCGCGGTGTTCCCGGATCCGCTGACACTCAACTCTTTGCGTAGTTCTTTGACCTGGGGGTCGGTGGTGTCACCGTCGCCGTAGACCGCGGCCAATAGTTTCAGGGTTTTCAACGCTTCCTCGGCCTCGGGAGTCAACCCGCTCGAGGCGCCCTTATCACCACTGCTGCCACCCGAGTTCGAACCCTTCCTGCCACCACCGCCACCGCCGAGCCCGGACAATGCAGGCCCCTTCCCCTCCGCCTCGCCGACATCATCAGCCGGGACCTCGACATCCACAGGACTCGTCACGACTCTCCACCCGACCCACGCCGCAGTCGGGCGATATCCAGGACAGTGCACTCGAAGGGCAGGCGACTCATCGGACACCTCCTCCCACTATCGGTGTGTAATGGCTAGTGCCGTGTCAAGCAGCCTTCGTAGGTAATCGGGTAGCCGGATCTTGGAGTTGACGGCGAGCTCGCGTTTGGGCTTGGCGTGCTGGTTGTACCAGCGGATGTATGCGCCGATCGCGGCGTCCTGTCGCCGTGGCTGCGGTGGTTGGTTCCGTTCAACGCGAAGTACCGCAAGGCCGCGAACTCGGACTCGATCCAGTTCAGCCACGACGAGTAGGTGGGTAGGAACACCAGTTCCATGCCGTGGGCTGCGGCCCAGTCCCGGACCTCGGCTCGCTTGTGCGGGGAGAAGTTGTCGGCATGACGTAGATATTCTCGCCGGGCCAGCGACTTCAACAGCGCCAGAAACTCCTGCCATCGCTTGCGATCCCGGATCCGGTAGTGGATCTTCCCGGTTGGCCAGATCCAGTGCGCCGAGTAGGTGTCGCACGCCCTGAGTGCGGTGGTAGGTCGCCCGCAACCGTTTCGGGCTTTGTCGTGGAAACCAGCCGCGACCAGCGCGGGGTTGCAGGTTCAACGGCCCGAACTCGTCAACGCAGATCACCCGCCCGTCGGCGGGCCGATGGTCGTAGAGGTCGAGGATACGGCCCATTTTGGCATTGAACTCTGAGTCGGTGCCGGCTTTCCAGGTCTTGACCGCCTGCTACGACACCCCTCGCCTTTGAGGATCTTGCGCAGAGTCTCACGGCTGATATCGGCGATCTCGTTGGTGGCCACCACTTCTCGCAGTTTCGACAGGCTCCACACAGAGAACGGCCAGCCCAGATCTAGGGGGAAGCACCGGGCGATGCGGGCGATGCTTTCACGGGTCGCCTGATCGACCTTCTTCGGCCTGCTCGCGCTCCATTTTGGGTCCAGTGCCTCGAACCCCCGGTTCGTTGAACTCGTGGATCACCTGCCGCCCATAAGCGTCGCTGACCTGCATCAACCGGGCGATCGCGGGGACCGGCTGCCGCTGCGCCGAGGCCATCACCACGATCGCGCGTCGCATCCTGATCGGTTGTCTGCTCGTCTTCGTGATCCTCTGCAACCGGCGCCCCTCCTCCGGGCTCACCACTCGCACAAATACCTCGGGCTTCCGGGCCACCGGCACCACCTTCACCGGCAGCATCACCAGCCACAGGCTCACGATCACCCCGACACCCGGTTACCAAGGCAACCTATCTGGACGAGGCACTAGCTGGTGAGGGCGATTCGTGCACGTCAACGTGTTTTCTCCCGTGGAAAATCCTGACCGCTGCGGTGCGCGGGCGAGTTCCCATCGTTGGGAATCC
>NZ_JBFAWD010000079.1:0-1276 GCF_040680135.1 Nocardia sp. NPDC052112
GCGATTCCCCGCTATCGGGTTGGCTGTTCGCGCGGCGATCATCGGCGCGGTCTCGATGGGCGTGGTCGTCGCCGGCGCCCAACAGGCCCAGATCCTGCAGGGGCGCGGCAAACGCGGGCGCCGCACCAGCATCGATTGGAACCAGGTCTGGAAGGCGGCCGAAGCCGGTTTCGTCGGCGGTTTCGCGGGCTCGTTGGTAACTCGGGCGGTGCTGCCCGCGTTCACCCGCATCGGCGCCAATGCCACCACCCGAGCCGGTCGCGCGACAGGACGCGTCGTGGCCGTCGTACTCGCCAGCGCCACCGGCGGAGCCGCGGGTGGTGCCGCCGCCGCGGGGGTTACCGACGGAAACGCTGCCGAGGCGATCATGATGGGTGTCGGCAGTGGCGTTGTCGGTGGCCTCGGCACGGCGATACGTGTCACGCGAGCGATGAGCACCGGCCGCCTGCCCGAGGGTAGCCTTCCCGGCCGGTCTCGCTCCGATGGTTGGCGCGATGATCTGCCGGTCCGATCCGCGCCCGACTGGGCCAGATCGCACATCAGCGCCGACGCGGCGCGGAGACGCGCGGAGACGATTCCCGAGATCGGCGGATCATCGCGCGACGACGGCTCCCGTGACGGGCTGCCGGCCCGATCGGCATCCGACTCGGCGCGGCCGCACGGCAGCGCCGACGCACCCCGGCCACACGAACAGACCCTCCCCGAGAACGGCGGATCCCGCGACGACGGTTCGCGTGAGGGTCTACCGGACCGCGAAACCCACAGCGGCGGTTCCCGCCCCCGACCACACGAGGAGACCATCGCCGACATCAACGAACTCGGCGACGCGGAGTTCAACGGCATGACATACGAGGAGGCATTCCGCCAACTCGATGAGGGCGGCATACCGCCTTCGGGTCCAGATCAATCACCGCCAGGCACGCCGCAGGCCCCGCCAGCATCACCGACCTCCCCCGGAGGCAAACCCGAACCCAGCCCCGGCTCGAGGCCTTGGGATGATGCCCTTCAACAACTGATCGCCGGAAACGCCGGACCCGCACCGGCCGATATCGTGACCGCAGCGGGAGGCTCATCGTCGCCCGGCCAACCCGGCACGGCCCAATTCCACACCAGCCGACCCGATTCTCCGCGGATGAGCCTCGCCGGAGAAGTCGTCGCCGCCGACGGCCAGCCCAGCGCCACACCGGGATCGGTGCTGACGATGACTGCCAGCCCGCATGCCGAGAACAACACCCACGTCGGTACCGTCAAAGACCTCGGCGGAACCGGAAACGGC
>NZ_JBFAWD010000080.1:0-1169 GCF_040680135.1 Nocardia sp. NPDC052112
GCGCTCGCTTACATGGCTGGTAGTTGTTCGCCTTGTACGATTTCGATGTCGAGGTCGATCTTGACCGTGGTGCCGATCGCGGCTATGCCCGCGCGGACTACCGCGTTGTAGTCGATCGCGAAATCGTTGCGGTGTAATTGTGTTTCGGCGTGGAACGCGGCGCGTACGCCACCCCAGGGGTCGGGTCCGAATCCGCCGTAGGTGAGTTCGAGGTCGACGGGGCGACGCTGCCCGTGCAGGGTCAGCTCGCCCGACATCATCCAGGTGTCGGCGCCGTTGCGGCGCAGCGCGTTGCTGGTGAAGGTGATGATCGGGTAGGCCTCGACATCGAGGAATTCCGGTGAACGCAGGTGGTTGTCACGCATCGAGATACCGGTATCGATACTCGCGGCCTTGATCTCGGCGTGGCCGGTGGACCGCTCGAACGGTTCGCCGATATCGAGGCGCCCGCTCACTTCGGCGAATCGGGCCTTGATACTCGCGATACCCAGATGGCGTGCGGTGGCGATCACCGTCGAGTGCACCGGGTCGATCATCCATGGTCCGGGCGGTGGCAGCTCGACCGCTCCTGCCACCGGCACCAACACCACCTCACCGAGCACACCCGTCCCCACCGACGAGATCTGCACCGCCCGCGCCACCGGCTCGAACCCGACAGCAGTGAGCACCGCGGTATGAACACCGGCAGGCAACAACTCGGTGCCCACTGCCCCGGTCGCGTCAGCGACCGCACGGGCGATCTGGCGCCCCCGCATATCCGTCACCGTCAACACCGCGTCCGGCACCGGCCACCCCCCGGCAATGCACACACGCCCGGTCAACCCGGACATCAACGATCCTCGGGCTCGTAACCGAGCCGAACATCGTGGCGGACTTCTCCGCCGGACACGGTGACCTGCCCGGTCACCGGTGGGTAGCCACGAGCAACCACGGTGTACTGCCCTTCGAACAGATCCGGCACCACATAGCGGCCATGCTCATCGGTGCGTGCCGTCGCGGTCACCTCACCCGCCGCATCGAGCACACTGACCAGCACATCCGGCACCGCCCGGCCGTCCGCCCACGCCGACCCGGCCAGTACCGCCATCGGAGAAAGCTCGATATCATGCCGCAACACACCACTATCCGGCACCGTCAATGTGGTTGCGGTGGGACGCATATGCTCGGCG